>NZ_JAOXMC010000400.1:0-251 GCF_026343815.1 Pseudomonas sp. BJa3
GATTCACGCAGGGAAACGCTTGCCTTCTCGCATACTGCCTGTCCCATGCGCCATGACATGCGAGCCGCGCGGTCGCGACTCACGTCGCTCCTCCCGTGGCGCCGTGGAGCTCACGACGTCGGCTGCAGCGCCACCACGCGGACGTCGACCTCCTTGCAGGCGTTGTCGCGGCAGATGCCGTTCACCCAGGCCTCGCCGTTGCCGAACATCACGCCCTTGTAATTAACCATCAGCTGCGAGTACTTCTGCTT
>NZ_JAOXMC010000401.1:0-250 GCF_026343815.1 Pseudomonas sp. BJa3
CCAAGCCTGACCGTTGATCTGCCACAGGCTCGGCGGCTTGCCGTTCTCGGTGTTCACCGAGACCTTGCCGACCCATTCGAAATTGAAGTTGATCTTCTCGGCGCTGGCCAGGTCCGGCTCGGCGATCGGGTTGGGCGGCAGCGCCTCGGGCCAGTCGCCGGGCGACTCGTTGCTGGCCACCGAACGCAGGGTACCCAGACGCACGAAACCATCGCGCAGCGAGAGCTCTTCGCCCGCCTCGGGAATACGG
>NZ_JAOXMC010000402.1:0-250 GCF_026343815.1 Pseudomonas sp. BJa3
GTCCACACTGCCGTTCAAGTCGCCGCCGCCTGCGAGGGCGGGCAGGGAGGTGGTGGCCAGGGCCAGGCCCAGTACGGCCGCGGTGATTACTTGACGTCGCATGTGGGGACCTCCGTTGAGTTGAATGCGATCATCTTGACGGTGCCCTTCTTATCGCGGGCATACGAACTGTCGACATGGAAAATGCGTCCATTATCAGCCTTTCCGTGGCGGTCCACGGTACGAATCGAACTGTCGTCTTCGCACGATT
>NZ_JAOXMC010000403.1:0-249 GCF_026343815.1 Pseudomonas sp. BJa3
GAGCAGATCAAGAGCAGATCAAGAGCAGATCAAGAGCAGATCAAGAGCAGATCAAGAGCAGATATGTTGGTTTTGTTGGTGGCTGATATGTTGTTCTTCATTACGCTATCGCGGGGCAAGCCCGCTCTCACGTTGAATCACGTAGTCAAACTATGTTGGGAGCAGGCTTGCACCGCGATGTTGATCTAGAGTTCCCACGCTGGCAACTAGCGACTAGCTGCGTTAGTGCAGGCGCCGCCCGTAACTTCG
>NZ_JAOXMC010000404.1:0-249 GCF_026343815.1 Pseudomonas sp. BJa3
TCATGTTCGTACTACTGGAGCGTCTCATGGCACCCAAGTTGTTGAAATCATTTGGCTTTTTGGCCTTGCTCGGGCTCGCCGCGTCGGCCTTGGCGGCCGGTCTGCTCGATGTCACCTACCGCCCGCTGGGCGGAAAGACCCCCGTGAACCTGAAGGAAAAGTACACCGGGCAGGTGCTGCTGGTGGTCAATACGGCGAGCAAGTGCGGTTACACGCCTCAGTACGAGGGATTGGAAGCGCTGAACCAGC
>NZ_JAOXMC010000405.1:0-249 GCF_026343815.1 Pseudomonas sp. BJa3
TGGGCATTCACCATCCCGAAACTGCGTGTAATCAAAATAAAAGGTTTCATCAAGATCATAACTCACAACGAGTTGTTCTGGTGTCGTAAAACCATCTCTTCTATCGATCAAATTTCGGTAAACAATATCACCTGCAGGAATACCTTCCCCACAATCACCATAAAGACTATATATTTCTTCACCACCAATTTCTCCTCCTCCATATTTTTTTAAAAAAACTTTATAAGATATTGTGAATTGTAGACCGAG
>NZ_JAOXMC010000406.1:0-249 GCF_026343815.1 Pseudomonas sp. BJa3
CCCACCGCCAGGCGCAGCACGAACAGGATCACGAAGCTGCCGGCAAAGCCCATGAAGAACGTCGCCGCCGACCACAGGATCAGCGCGGCCGCGTACAGCACGCGCGGCGACACGCGGTCCACCAGCCAGCCGCCGGGGATCTGCATGGCGGCGTAGGTCCAGCCGAACGCCGACAGGATCAGCCCTTCGTGCACTGTGTCCAGGCCGAACTCGTCCTTGAGCGCGGGCGCGGCGATGGACAGGTTGCTG
>NZ_JAOXMC010000407.1:0-249 GCF_026343815.1 Pseudomonas sp. BJa3
ATCGACTTGCTTATAGCCACGAATATAACCTTCAGACTGAAGAACATCAAGAACACGCACACGAAGCTTAGAAGCAGGTGTAATCACTTTGTTTTTTTTACGACCAAGCGCATTACGAATACGCGTTAACATATCACCAAGAGGATCTGACATAGACATTGAGTAATCTCCTCTTACCAACTAGATTTAACAATGCCCGGGATATGGCCTATAGAGCCAAGTTCACGTAACGCAATCCGCGACATTTTT
>NZ_JAOXMC010000408.1:0-249 GCF_026343815.1 Pseudomonas sp. BJa3
CGGACCTACCACCATCATCGACAGCAGCAGGCAGGACGCGGCGTGGTTCATGGCGGCCTCCCTGGCCTCTGGGGGAGGCTGCACTTTGCCTTGCGCGTCAGCGGACGTCGACCTCGTACTCCACCACCTCCACCGGCGGCACCGATTCCCAGGGCCGTCGGTAGACCATGCGCACGGTGGCCTTGCCCGCCTTGTCCGCGCGGAACCACCAGCGCGCGATCGACGACGCGCCGGGCATCGGCGGTTGCG
>NZ_JAOXMC010000409.1:0-249 GCF_026343815.1 Pseudomonas sp. BJa3
TCGGCAGTGAGCAGGGCGCCGGCGACGGGGCCGGGGCTGGCGGCGCGCAGGGCATCCAGCGTGGCCAGGCCGTCGAGGCGGTCGTGCAGGTGGTAGTCGACCAGCATCACGGCAGGACCTTCGGCGATCTTCTCCAGCGCCTCGTCGACCGTGGTGGCGGATATGACATCCACCTGCCAGCGTCCCAGCAGGGCGCGCATGCCATCGATGATCTCGCGGTCGTTGTCCACGCACAGCACGCGCAGGCCG
>NZ_JAOXMC010000040.1:0-4705 GCF_026343815.1 Pseudomonas sp. BJa3
AGTGCTCCGCCGAATCCCGCCTTGTGGGTCGACGTAGGCCAGTCCATCGAGGCGGCAAACGGCCTGGCTCAGCAGGTCCAGACCAACACTACCAAGATCGAGGAGGTAGATGGAAAGGTCACGTCCACGGCTGAAAGCGTGCAAGTCCTGCGCGCATCTGCTCGCGATGACGACCCTGACGGCGATCTTGCTGGCGCCTTGAAGCTCTGGGACTCGACCGCAGCGATCGCCCGTGAGCAGCTCGTGCGGGCCACCGAGACAGATGCTTTGGCGCGCAGCTCGGAAACGCTCGAAGCCAAGGTTGGCGAGACCAACGCAGCAGTGCAGACGGTAAGCCAGGCCCAGGCGAACTTCGAAGGCAAGGCCAGCGCGATGTGGTCGGTCAAGATGCAGCTGAATGCGCAGGGGCAGTACGTCGCCGGCGGTATCGGGCTTGGCATCGAGAACGGTCCGGCCGGTCTGCAGAGCACCTTCCTGGTGTCCGCCGACCGGTTCGCAGTGGTGAACAACATCAACGGCACGCTGTCCTCACCGTTCGTGGTCCAGGGCGGGCAGGTGTTCATCAACCAAGCGTTCATCAACACGGCCTACATCCAGCAGATCGTCCTCGGTATGACACTGCGGTCGCAAGCGGTTAACTCACAAGGACTGCCGCTGATTGAGCTGAACATGGTGACCGGATCATTCACCGTGCGTGGGCAGGACTCGACAGGCTCCACGTTGATCACCAACGGCCAAGTCAACACTTACTACGCCAGCGGTAACCCGGCCACGAAGATGGGTATTGGCATATGAGCACAGGATTTCTTGCCTTCGCACAAGACGGCTCGCTCATCACCGACATGACTGTGCTCATCAGTCAGATGCAGGGAAGCGTCGTGACTGGTGGCGCCAATGGAAGCACAACATTGCCTCCAGTACCTGCAGGCCGGAAACGTCTCTACATGATCGTTTCGCTAGTTGACATGAATAGGGAGAAAGGGAAAAGGCCAGGCGTCAGCATCTCAGGCGACACGATGACTTGGGCGTACTCATACAGCACCAATAATTGGGGGTACTTTTCGGCGAACTGTCGCATCTATTATGGGTACTATTAATGACTGGTAAATTTGTTGCTTACAGAGAATCTGACCAGCAAAAGCTTTTTGATACCGACCTGATTTGCTATGGTTTGCGGAAGAGTGGCAATCTTCAGTTTGTTGCATACTGGCCGCAAAAATACTTGCGGTCAGCCCAGCTTGATCCTAACAATGGGGCGAATTGGAATGACGACTCGAATCCGCGTGAGCCAATCTATGGCATTTCTCTTTCTACATGGGCCTCGCCGATAGCATTTCTTGTGGGAGATGGAAGCCCGTGCGGGGAAATGCTAGTAGGCGGCGTGAAGACTCTTCTCTTCGTTGGGGCAACAGCAGCGACCAAGGCATATGTATTTGATCTCATGACTGATGACGGGCCAATCACTGGCCTTAAGTGCTTTAGGGAAAGTCCTTGGGGCTTAACATTCAACTCGGGCATGCCTCCTCTTAACATTATCGCAGCGGTTACTGCACCTGGTCCTGGGCCACTGGTATCCCCTAGTTTCGATTACCGTTATACCGCATATGCCGGTGGTTACAACTCGATGATAGGACCAGTTAACGGCTCGTATTTTCAAATGAAGTCGTATGTTGACGTTCCTGTGGTAGCAGGAGAGCTCGCTGCGGCAATCACATTTACAAGGTCAGCCGGATGTAACGGCTCGGCGGCGGGAGATGGCGGCTTTGAGTATGGGAGTCAAGAGGGCTGTTGTGGGTACAACGGCGGGGTCAGGTTCATGTTTACCGTGGCAGCAGCTACAACAAGGGCCATCACTGGCAGTTTCCCTTATGTGTATTGGCGACAGATTCCAGCGCTTTTGCCGCAAGCGCTCGTAATAAGAACTTCGGGCCTCCCATTTCCATTCAACTAAAAGGGGAATTCAATGCCATGGTATAGACAAGGCACAGTGTCGGTAACTAGCGGCCAGACCACTGTCACGGGGACATCTACTGACTTCGCGCTGAATTCGAGGGTTGGCGATGCTTTCCAAGGCCCTAACGGCCAATGGTACGAAGTTGCGAACATCGCTAGCGCTACTGTTCTGAGCATCCTTCCGGCATATCAAGGGCCAACAGTTGCGGCCGGTTCCTATGGCCTTGCGCCGATGCAAGGCTACGTGAAGGAATCAGCGGACCAGTTACGGCAGCTTGTCCAACAGTTCGGTAGCACGTTGGCCTTGCTCGGCAACCCTGTTGACGTTGCAGCCCTGCGTGTGAACATAGGCGCCGCTGTGCGCGGTGCGAATAGTGACATCACCTCGCTCGGGGGGTTAACGACACCACTGAGTGTCGCCCAAGGCGGCACCGGCTCATCCACTTCAGCCGGGGCTAAGACGTCTTTAGGAATTGGCGATATCGGAGTAGGCCAGTCTTGGCAAGATCTCACATCCTCGCGTCAGCTTGGGGTCGCTTATGTCAACGCCACCGGCAGGCCAATACAAGTGACCGCACTAGTTGGTCCAACTAGCGCTGCTAGCGTATCTCCGTTTTTGAGTATCGACGGTAAAGTACTACGCGGTGCCTATGCAGCTGGTTCGGGAGCTTACATTCCTACAGTAACTGGTATTGTTCCGCCTGGTGCGAGTTATAGTATCACTATAGCGAATGGAACTGCCGCTCTCTTCAATTGGCTGGAGCTGCGTTGATGAAGTATTTCAAGGACCCTAGATCCGATGAAGTTTTTGCTTTCGAGGCAGACGGGAGTCAGGACGATTTTATTCATGAGAGCTTGGTTAGGATGTCCGATGCCGAAATTGCCGAGTTCTTCAAACCTAAAGCATACACAAACGGAGAAGTCGTTGAATATTCAACATCTGTCGTGCTGGGGTGGAATCTAGCCACTCAGGAACAGGTCGCAGAATTTGAATTGCGCAGGGCAGTCACCTCCGCTGAAGAGCGAATCAAAGCTGAAAGGTCAAAGGCAGACCAGGCGATCGCCCCGCTGCAGGACGCGGTCGACCTGGACGAAGCGACCGAGGCCGAGGCCCTGCGGCTGAAAGAATGGAAGCGCTACCGCGTGGCGCTGAACCGCTTGCCTGATCAGCCTGGTTACCCAGCTGAAATCGACTGGCCCGCGCCGCCGGCCTGATCCACACCAAACCCACCGACCGCCCGAGAGGCGGTATTTTTTTGCCTGGAGAAAACCCATGCGTACATCGCAACGCGGCTTGAGCCTAATCAAGTCGTTCGAAGGTCTGCGTCTGCAGGCCTACCAGGATGCCGTCGGCGTCTGGACCATCGGCTACGGCACCACCAGGGGCGTGAAGGCCGGCATGTCGATCAGCAAGGAGCAGGCCGAGCGAATGCTGCTGAACGATGTGCAGCGCTTCGAGCCGGAGGTGCAGCGTTTGGTAACGGCGGAGTTGAACCAGGACCAGTGGGACGCCCTGATCAGCTTCACCTACAACTTGGGTGCGGCGAACCTCGAGTCCTCAACGCTGCGGCGCCTGCTCAATGCCGGGAACTATGCCGCCGCCGCTGAGCAGTTCCCGCGGTGGAACAAGGCGGGGGGCAAGGTTCTGCCGGGTCTCGTCCGCCGCCGGGCCGCTGAGCGTGATCTGTTCCTGGGGGCTGCGTGAGCACTTTGGCAGGGCGCCTCGCCGGCGCCGGCCTGCTGATCGTGCTCGGCATGGCCGTGGGCGCCTGGGCCACCACCAGCCACTTCCGCCCGCTGCTCGACACCGAGCAGGACCAGGTGGCCACGTGCAAAGCAGCCCGCGACAACCTCGCTGGGCTGGCAGCGGAGCAGGGCAAGGCCCTGGGTGCCCTGACCCTGGCCGCGAACGAGCGCCAGGCCAGGGCGGCGCAGGCCGTGGACGAGGCGGCGGCCAGCGCGCAGGGGGACTTCGCCGCGGCGAATCGGCTGCAACAGGAGCGCACCGGTGGCGATCAATGCGCCGCCGCCACCTCGATCATCGACCAGGAGCTTGGCCTATGAGGATGCTGGTGTTCGTGCTGGCGCTGGCTTTGGCCGGCTGCAGTGGTCGTGCTGAGCCGCAGGTGCAGTACGTGCGCGTCGAGGTTCCGGTGCAGGTGCCGTGCCGGGCGCCCGAGGTCGCGGTGCCGCCGTGGGCTGCTGCCGGTCTGCGCAAGAGCGACAGCCTGGAGGTGAAGGTGCGCGCACTGCTGGCCGAGCGTCGGCAGCGGATCGGATACGAGAAGCAGCTGGAGGCGGCCGTGACCGCTTGCCGATAGGGTATTTCGGCTGCTCGTTCTACGCGGGCCGCTGGTCGCCGGTGGCTGTTACACGCTTCGCTCGCCCTATACTGGAAAGTCCTTGTTGCCAGGGAAGAAACGACCATGAGGCAAGTGAGCGACGATGTAGTAGCCGCCGGTGAGCCGCTCATCCGCAATGCGTTGGAGGCGTTGCGCGCCTACCACGATGCAAAAGATGGTGGCGCTCCGGTCGAGGAAATAGAGCGTTTGCGGCAAGCGGCGGACTCCGCGTGCAGGGCTTTGTCCGATTTCCAGCGATCAACCTTGAATCCTCTGTCCTTGGCGCGTCACTGATCGAGAGATCCGCCAGGCGGTACTCGCTCTGCAATCCGGTTGAATGGTCAAATACTGTATCGATATACAGTATTGGTGCCGCATGTACTTCCTCCTTGTTCGCCGTCGAGAGCGCG
>NZ_JAOXMC010000410.1:0-249 GCF_026343815.1 Pseudomonas sp. BJa3
TCCAGTCCCTCGAACGCATGGGCCTCCTCCCGGCCAACGACTTAATCTTCTCGCGGGCCGGCTGCGATGCGGCCGTCCAGCAGTGCCTCGACGCCGGCCTCGACCTGACATCGCCCGAGGAGAAGGCCCAGATCACTGCCGCCGTCGACGAGTCCGCGACGGACATCCCGCCGGCAGACCTGGCCGTCCTCGGGTTCTGGAGCTGGCGCGACGGCCTCCAGCGAGGCCTCGCAGCGCACCACGCCGGGC
>NZ_JAOXMC010000411.1:0-249 GCF_026343815.1 Pseudomonas sp. BJa3
GGGAGGTCATCACGATCGGCCGCAGACGCATGCGGCAGGCTTCGATGGCCGCCTCGACGATGCCCTTGCCCTGCTCGTGCAGCTCCTTGGCGAACTCCACGATGAGAATGGCGTTCTTCGCCGACAGGCCGATGGTCGTCAACAGGCCCACCTGGAAGAACACGTCGTTGGACAGGCCGCGCATGGACGTCGCCAGCAGCGCGCCGATCACGCCCAACGGCACCACCAGCATCACCGAGAACGGAATCG
>NZ_JAOXMC010000412.1:0-249 GCF_026343815.1 Pseudomonas sp. BJa3
GCCATCTTGCGGCCGGGGCGGGCCTCGGCCTTGCCGTAGAGGTGCAGGCGTTCGTCGGACTTGGCCGACAGTTTGCCCCAGTCCTCGACCTCGTCGCCCAGCAGGTTTGTCATTTCGATGCGGGCGTGGGCCGTCGTGGGGCCGAGCGGCCAGCCGGCGACGGCGCGGATATGCTGTTCGAACTGGTCGCAGACGCAGCCGTCCTGGGTCCAGTGGCCGGTGTTGTGAACGCGCGGGGCGATCTCGTTG
>NZ_JAOXMC010000413.1:0-249 GCF_026343815.1 Pseudomonas sp. BJa3
GTCCCCGAGCGGATCGCTCGGGGATTCACGCAGGTCGCGATGGTGCAACTGGTAGATGCGCCGGTGCGGCATCTGTACTCGGTGTGGTCGCCCACCCCCAGGCCGGCGGCGCGGGCGTTTCTTGACGTACTTGAAGAAAAAATGCAGGCGGCCGATGGATAAACCATGACCGCCCACAACAACACGTGCGGCGCCGATCATGAAAGCGGCGCGGTACCAGTGGGAGCCCGCATGCCGGCGATGAGGCCC
>NZ_JAOXMC010000414.1:0-248 GCF_026343815.1 Pseudomonas sp. BJa3
ACCAGGGTGCCCTGGCGGTTGTCCAGGCGACCGTCGACGGTCAGCACCAGGCCGGCGCGGCTGCTGACGGTGCCCTCGCGGTTGTCGAGGCTGGCGGCGTGCAGGTCCAGGCCCTTGGCCGAGACCAGGCCTTTGGTGTTGTCCAGCGCCTGGGCGATACGCACCGTCAGCGCCTGCTCGCTGAGCAGCTTGCCCTGGCGGTTGTCCAGGGAGTCGGCCACAAAGGTGAAGCCTTGCGGGCTGGTGAT
>NZ_JAOXMC010000415.1:0-248 GCF_026343815.1 Pseudomonas sp. BJa3
GGGCGCGGGCCGCGTACTCGGCTTGCTGAGCGTGGCGGAAGTGCGCCGGCGCCTGATGTTGGATTTAAGCGACTTCTTCTCGAAGGGTTTCGCCTTCAATCGCATCGACGGCGACATCCGCATCGCGGGCGGTCTGGCGCGCAGCGACAACCTGATGATCGACGGCCCCGCCGCCGAGATCCAGATCCGCGGCGATACCGACCTGCGCAGCGAGCGCTTCGACCAGACCGTCGACGTGAAGCCCAAGT
>NZ_JAOXMC010000416.1:0-248 GCF_026343815.1 Pseudomonas sp. BJa3
CGTGCCGCCATAGCTGACCGTCTTTTCCTGCATCGCTTCCAGCAGCGCAGCCTGCGTCTTGGGCGGGGTGCGGTTCAGTTCGTCGGCAAGCAGCAGGTTGGTGAACACCGGCCCCTGCTGAAAGCGGAAGCTGCGATGGCCGGTGCCGTGATCCTCCTCCAGCAGGTCGGTGCCCAATATGTCGCTTGGCATCAGGTCGGGCGTGAACTGCACACGGCGGAAATCGAGCTTCAACGCTTCGCCGAGCG
>NZ_JAOXMC010000417.1:0-248 GCF_026343815.1 Pseudomonas sp. BJa3
GTTGTGGCTGCACTTTTACATAAAGCGATTGGTGATCAATTAACGTGTGTATTTGTAGACAATGGTTTGCTTCGTTTAAACGAAGGCAACCAAGTGATGCAAATGTTTGCAGACAATATGGGAATCCGTGTCATTCGTGCGGATGCCGAAGAACGTTTCTTAACTGCACTTGCGGGTGAAGTTGATCCTGAGAAAAAACGTAAAATTATTGGTCGTGAATTTATCGAAGTCTTTGCAGAAGAAGCGCG
>NZ_JAOXMC010000418.1:0-248 GCF_026343815.1 Pseudomonas sp. BJa3
GGTTTGGGCAGGCTGCCGGCGGTCGAGTTCGGGAGGAGGGTTTTCATGAGGAGAGGCTCTGGACTCTGGGGAACTGATCAGGCGGCGAAGCCGGCCGACCATTGGTCGAGACGGGTGCGGTGCGGCTTAATGAACCGCTCTTCGACGAAGCGGCCCTGTTCGACGGCCAGCCGACTGCGCTCGTCGCGGTCGTAGACGATGCGGGTCAGCGAATAGTCCTGCGCCTTCAGGCTGGGCTGATACTGCTC
>NZ_JAOXMC010000419.1:0-248 GCF_026343815.1 Pseudomonas sp. BJa3
CAAGAGCCGCATCCTGGCCGAGAACGGCATCAAGCAGCGCTACTACGCGATCGATGCCGAGGGCGCCACCGTCTTCACCAACGCGCAGCTGGCTGCCAACGCCATCCGCGATTGCCTGCGGCGCAATGATGGCGACCTGGCGGACGTGTCGCTGCTGACCAGCGGCTCGTCCGGGGGCGACGCGCTGATGCCGGGCTTTGCCAACATGATCCAGGGCGAGCTGGCCGCGCATCCGATGGAGACGCTGT
>NZ_JAOXMC010000041.1:0-3553 GCF_026343815.1 Pseudomonas sp. BJa3
GCCCTGGCCTTCGCGTTGAGCCTTCGGGTTCACGACAGCGCCGACCACCTGCGCCGGCTGGCCTGGCGTCTGGTCGACAAGGTCTGCCTGGAACACCAGCCCAACATGAAGCGCCTGGCCCGCGAGCCGGACGACGCCAAGGTTTTCGACGCCGCGCTCAAGATCATCAACCGGGTGTGCGACCTGCTTGAGTACGGACCGGGCACCCGATTTGCGCGCAACGATCAGAGGGTCGCCTGATGCGAATCGACCTACCAGGGCAGTACGACCTACCGATTCAGGTTACCCATCACCAGGCGTCGACTCCCACGGGCAGCAAGGAGCAGCTGGCCCAGCAGATAGCCAAGGCCCTGCTCAAGTACGAAGCAAGGCCATCATCAGCGCTTTGGATTGAGATCCAGGCCTGCGCAAAAGCCATCCTGAAGTAACCACCTATTGCCACCATGCCGCCACCAGCACGGAGGGCGGCGCATGCATGGAGTACCGAAATGCAAGTCGAGACCTCGACAGTAACCAAGCTGCTGATCACTGAGGTGCCGAACCTCGACCCGATCAGCGTGTACCTCGAAGACCTGGCGCCCTGCAAAGGCAAGATCACCGTCAGCTGCTACGACAAGACCTGGCACGCCTACTGGGGCGGCATGTGGGATGGCCTGAATATCGCCCAATTTTTCTGCAAGCTGCACGACGCCTACATCATCGGCTACTTCGACCGGTCGCTGAGCTCTCGCCGGTTCAGCGGTGAAGCTCTGGCCGACAAGGCGAGGAAGGTGATCGTGCAAATGCGGCGTGACCGGGACCTGGACGCAGAAGACGCCCGGAGCCTGCTCGACGAGGCCGAGGATGTTCGTCACACCAGCTCACTCGACGAGTGCGGCGGCGCCCACCGCGAGTTCATGCACCGCGTGTTCGGTGACGACTGGTGGAACCTGCCGGCCGATGCCATGGAGCCAAATCCAGATTGGGCCTACCTCTGCCGCATCATCGCGACAGTGCAGCAGGCCCTGGCCAAGCAGTACCCGATCGCCGCATGACCCTCCGGCGCTGCTCGCCAGCGTCTCACTGCTTTCCGCCAAGCACGGGTGGCAAGGCCGTGCAGAACCAGTAGATCCCAGCTCCAAGCACCAAACTCCACCGGCTCTCCGGATTGTGGAACATACCGACAACCCCAAGCGCGATCAGGGTCACGCCAGCCCACCGCCTGCGCTTCGGGTTGAACCATAGCTGGAACGCCCGAAGCCTCTCACGCAAACGCATCACCACTCTCCCTGTTTGGTAAGCGGCGAAGCATACCAGCGCTGCCCGCCAGCGCCTTCCCCTATTCAACGATAACGATCACGCCACCCAGGCGAGGACCGCCCATGTCTGCATTCCAGAAAAAGAACCCGCTCGACTTCAAAACCCAGTACGGCCTTGGCTTCGATCCGCAAGACGACGAGATCGTGGTGGACTTCTTCTGCGGTGGCGGCGGCGCCGGTACTGGGCTTGAGATGGGCCTGGGACGCCCGGTGACGGTGGCCAAGAACCACAGCCCGGCAGCCATCAGCATGCACACTGCCAACCATCCGGCAGCGCGTCACTTCACAACCGACGTCTTCGACGGTGACCCGGACGAGGAATGCCAGGGCCGGCCGGTGGGCTGGTTCCACATGAGCCCTGATTGCACCCACCACAGCCAGGCCGCAGGCGGCCAGCCACGCAAGCGCGAGATCCGCAACCTGTCTTGGGTCGGCCTGAAGTGGGCCGGCAAGAAGAAGCCCCGTGTGATCAGCCTCGAGAACGTGAAGCAGATCCTGCAGTGGGGGCCACTGATCGCCAAGCGCGACAAAGCCACCGGCCGGGTGATGAAGCTGGACGGCACCGTGGCCGCCGTCGGTGAGCGTGTACCAGTGCAACAGCAGTTCCTGGTGCCCGACCCGAAGCGACGCGGCATCACCTGGCGGCGCTTCGTGCAGCTGCTTGAGGGCATGGGCTACCAGGTGGAATGGCGGATCATCAAGGCCTGCGACTTCGGCGCACCAACCAGCCGCGAACGCCTGTTCATGATCGCCCGCTGCGACGGCCAGCCAATCGTGTGGCCGGAGCCTACCCACGCCAAGAACCCAGCCAAGGGCCAGCAGAAATGGCGCACCGCCGCCGACTGCATTGACTGGAGCGTCCCGAGCAAGAGCATCTTCGGCCGCAAGAAGGACTTGGCAGCCGCAACGCTGCGCCGGGTGGCCAAGGGCATGAAGAAGTTCGTGCTAGATAACCCTCAGCCCTTCATCGTGCCGATTGCGAACTGGTCGGGTGAACTGGCCCAGTCCGCGCAGGAGCCGCTGCGCACCGTGACCTCATGGCCCCGCGGCGGATCGTTCGCAATGGCCAGCCCTACCCTCGTGCAGACTGGCTACGGAGAACGCGAAGGCCAACAACCAAGGGTGCCAGGGCTAGATCAGCCGTTGGGCACAGTCGTCGCCGGCGGAATTAAACACGCACTGGCATCGGCGCACCTGGTCAAGTTCCGATTCAACAGCGAAGGGGCCGCACTCACCGGCCCACTGCCAACGATCACCAGCGGCGGAAACTACCAGCGACCTGCAGGTGCTGCACATGCCATGGGCATCTGCACTGCCTTCATCGAGCAGGCCAACGGCGGCTTCAACACCACGCCAGCGCGGGGCATGGATGAGCCCATGAGCACCGTCACCAACACCGGCAGCCAGCAGCGCCTGGTGACGGCGTACCTGGCAACCCTACGCAACGGCAGCACCGGTCAGCAGGCCATTGATCCACTCAGCACGGTTACGGCCGGCGATCACCACGCGCTGGTGGGGGCGAATCTTCTTCACCTTCGCGGCAACTGCGACGCACGAGCGATCAACGAGCCGCTGCATACCGTCAGCGCTGGCGGCACCCACCACGGCCTGGTCGAATACAAGCTGTCGCCCGAGCACGAGGCCGGCGCCCTGCGCGTCGCCGCCTTCCTGATCAGCTACTACGGCACAGAGAACATCAGCGCCTGTGACGCCCCGGCGCCGACAGTAACCACCAAAGACCGCCTGGGCCTGGTAACCGTCTTTGTGAAGGGCACGCCCTATGTGATCGTCGATATCTGCCTGCGCATGCTCCAGCCGCATGAGCTCTACCGAGCCCAGGGCTTCCCCGCCAGCTACATCATCGACAAGGGCGCCGACGGCAAGCCATTCACGAAGACGGAGCAGGTGCACATGTGCGGCAACAGCGTCAGCCCGCCGCCGATGGCCGCGCTCGCCCGCGCCAATGACCCATGGCGCACAGCCTCAGCCCGAGCTGAAGCCGCCTGACACGGAGGTATCCCCATGCCCACAGAAAACCGATCCACCAAAGTATCGCCTAGCTTGGAATGTAAGGGTCAAAATCCCCAAGTAATTCACGGGCCGCAGGCACTGCGTACTCAAGCAGCTCTAGAGGTACATCACGCTCAAATAGCGTTACCTCGAACTTGAGTGTCTCGTCGTTACGGAAAATTTCGAAAATTATTTGGTCGCCGCGGAGGCACTCAAGACCCAAGCCGTCGTGGCCAAGGGTGACG
>NZ_JAOXMC010000420.1:0-248 GCF_026343815.1 Pseudomonas sp. BJa3
TGGCGGCATTCTGGCCGCGGATGACGGGCAGGTCGCCGCCGGCGCGCCCGCCTTCGCCAGCAGCGAAGGTGATACCCGGCGAGTTCTGCAGCACGTCCTGCAAGGAACTGGCGGACTGGTCGGACATGACCTGCTTGGGCACCACCTGCACCGAACGCGGCGTGTCCAGCAGCGGCGCGGTCATCTTGGGCGATTGCGCTGCATCGGGCTGGTAGGGCGAATCCTCGCCCTCCACTTCCACCGGCGCC
>NZ_JAOXMC010000421.1:0-248 GCF_026343815.1 Pseudomonas sp. BJa3
TGAAAGCATCGCCATCTTACGTTGGTCAACTGGCCATGAGATGCGACTTGGCTCTCTAAGGGCTGTGCCGTCGTCCGCCGCGCTGTAAGCCCCCACGACGATTTGGAGGAGTAGATGCCCGCGCCCAAGGTCTTTATCTCGTACTCGCACGACTCGCCGGAGCACAAGTCATGGGCGATGCGCGTGGCCACTTCACTTCGAGAGTTGGGGGTCGACGCGACGCTGGATCAATGGGATCTGGTGCCTGG
>NZ_JAOXMC010000422.1:0-248 GCF_026343815.1 Pseudomonas sp. BJa3
TGTTGTTCGAGCTGCTTTTGCAGCTTTTCGATCATCTTGCGCAGTTGTTGGACGTGGGGGGGCTCGCTGTCGGAGCTGACTTCGGCGCTGGGTTTGCTGTTATTGCGCATCGACTTCGGATCGATTACCACCTTGCCGTCTGCGTCTGGTTTGGCGGCGGTGCCCTCGGTACCGACGTTGATCCGCAGGCCGCTGCCACTGGTGCTCGGCGCTGGGTTCCCGTTCAACACTACGGCATTGATTGCCAT
>NZ_JAOXMC010000423.1:0-247 GCF_026343815.1 Pseudomonas sp. BJa3
GGCCAGGTTCAGATTGGCCGACAGGTCGCCGATCCTGGGCAGCACGCCGCGCTCGACGTTGGAGATCGGCAGATCGAAGTTGGCCTGCACGCTGCCCGAGTTGCGCGACTGCGACCGATCCACGGCCACGCCCGAACGCAGGCTCTCGGAGTCAAGCGATTGATAGCCGGCCCCGACCTTGATGGTCGAGGTGATGTCGCCGGCCGGCAGCTCATAGGGACGCCCGTTCAGCACCAGTTCCGCCGTC
>NZ_JAOXMC010000424.1:0-247 GCF_026343815.1 Pseudomonas sp. BJa3
CGGGGGCGCGGGCGGCGCAGGCACGGCGGGATCGACCGGCGGCGGGGCCGGGTGGTGCGGAATCTGATGATCGACCGGCGGGGGCGGCGGAGGCGGCGGCGCGCTGGGCGCTTGCTGGGCGGTTGCGGCGCCGGCCAGCAGCATCGAGGCGGCCAGGGTGGTCAGTGCGATCTTCATCAGGACATGTCCTTCGATTGAAACGGCATCCGGAAACGCGTCCGGACGTCATCGTGAGTGGCGACGAAGG
>NZ_JAOXMC010000425.1:0-247 GCF_026343815.1 Pseudomonas sp. BJa3
TCATGATGATTTGGGTAATCCGTAAATGGAAAATGAAAACTCTACATCTTCACTCTATTTTCAACATCATCCCACAAAATACAACTTTCCGCTTTATGAAAGCACGTTTCATTGGTATTGGCATCTCAATTATTTTATCACTTGCTTCAATTTTTCTGTTTTTAAAACCTGGCTTAAATTTTGGAATTGATTTCATTGGTGGAAGCCAAATGAGTATTACCACAAAAGAGCCCTCAAACTTAGCAAC
>NZ_JAOXMC010000426.1:0-247 GCF_026343815.1 Pseudomonas sp. BJa3
GAGGGTACGACCGCTACGCCGTGCACGTTCGCCCAGCGCACCACGGCCTGCACCTCATCGACCGTCGCCGGTAGCGCGATTGCCAGCGGGGCCGGCGTCCAGCGCCGGGTCCAGTCGCGGCCGTAGTGTTCGAGGTCGGCGGGGTCGGTCTTCAGGCGCAGCGCCGGGGCGGCGTCGAGCAGGGATTGCAGGCGCGGATCGCTCATTGCGGGGGCGGATCTTCGGGGGCGCTCAGGGTGCCAGCGAT
>NZ_JAOXMC010000427.1:0-247 GCF_026343815.1 Pseudomonas sp. BJa3
AGTCGCTCTCAGGCTTGGGAACCAGCGCCGAAATGTCGTGCAGGTAGCCCGTCAGGCGCGCGGGTAGGGCGTTGTGAGCTTGCTGCGGGTCCGGGAGCGGGGGGGGGGGGGGGTGGGGGGGGGGGGTGCGGGTGGAGGTTGGTGTGTGGGGGGGCCGCCGGAAAGGAGGACGAAAAAAACTGAAAGAAAATGATAGAGACAAAAAAAAAAAGGTAAGGAAAAAGAAAAAAAAATAAAGAGGAGAAAG
>NZ_JAOXMC010000428.1:0-246 GCF_026343815.1 Pseudomonas sp. BJa3
CGCCTGCCCGCTTTCACCCCGCATCCGACCCGAGATTAGACGAATTAGACTCATTTTTTGGCGCTACCGTCTGAAATCCCCGCGATTGCCTTCCCCGGCGACAGCCCGCTAAGCGTAGCGAAAGAAAACCAAAGGAGACGCCCGTGGCCATTCCCGCTTCGCTGCAAAAAGGTCTGATCCTGCCGATCATTTCGGCGCCGATGTTTCTGGTGTCCGGACCGGATCTGGTGGTCGAGGCCTGCAATG
>NZ_JAOXMC010000429.1:0-246 GCF_026343815.1 Pseudomonas sp. BJa3
TCGAGTTCAAGAACGTCGCGAAGAAATTCGGCGACCGCCTGCTGATCGACAACCTGAGTTTCCTGGTGCCGGCCGGCGCCATTGTCGGCATCATCGGTCCGAACGGCGCCGGCAAGTCGACGCTGTTCAAGATGATCACGGGCCAGGAAAAACCGGATTCCGGCACGATCACCATCGGCCCCACGGTGAAGCTGGCGTACGTCGACCAGAGCCGCGACAAGCTGGAAGGCAACCACAACGTCTTCC
>NZ_JAOXMC010000042.1:0-3071 GCF_026343815.1 Pseudomonas sp. BJa3
TTTTCTTCCGGAGCCGAGTCGATCTTGTCGAACTCAACGACGGCCGAACCGAAAACTTCGGAGCAGACGCGGGTCAGCGCTGCAGTCAGAGTAGTCTTACCGTGGTCAACGTGGCCGATAGTGCCGACGTTAACGTGAGGTAGCGAACGATCAAACTTTTCCTTAGCCATCGATACAGTCCTCCGCAGAAGAAATAGTCATACCGCTGATAAAACAAAGGCAGATATTTTCATATCTGCCTTGTTTATATGGAGCTCTTGAGCGGACTTGAACCGCTGACCTCACCCTTACCAAGGGTGTGCTCTACCAACTGAGCTACAAGAGCGAAACACTTTGTGCAACAACAGCAAACTTGGAGCGGGTAGCGGGAATCGAACCCGCATCATCAGCTTGGAAGGCTGAGGTTCTACCACTAAACTATACCCGCGGAGCTTGCGGCTCTCGCTAAAACTGGTGGAGGGAGAAGGATTCGAACCTTCGAAGCTCTCGCAACGGATTTACAGTCCGTCCCCTTTGGCCGCTCGGGAATCCCTCCAGATGTGGCCGGCATTCTATTTGTCTGCCGTCCCAGTGTCAAGCGTTTTTTCAAATTTTTTCAATCAAATCTGAAACTTAGCTGCTTTGACACTGCCTCCAGATCTACCACCTAGGTGATGTTCCCTGTGAAGCGGGCGCCATTCTATCAAGCTATTCGGCAGTTGCAATACCCTCGCACAAAATAATTTTGTGTTTTAAGTCTTTGAAATCCTTGGAAAGAGTCGAGAGCACAGCCGGGTCCAGCAAACGCTCGCTTTCCGGGGCAACCTTGAGCCAGAGCCCGTCGGCACCCGGTAGCTGACCAACCACTGGCAGGGCAGCGATATCCAGACTGACCAGCCGCTGACGCAAGGCCTCGAGCTGCTCGGGCGCAGCCATGCCCCCAACCACCAGGCATTCGTCACGGCGCCGGACGGGCGCCGCAACTCCGGTTTCACGCAACAGGCGGATTTCCTGCTGAGAACCTTTGTACAAAGCCAACGGGGCGACTTCCTTGACCTTCAGGGGAGCTTCCTGCTGATGCCACACGTAATAAAAGACGTTGAGCACAACCAACAGCAGAAACAACCAGCGCATAGTCAGTCACCTCAGTTCAATGGACAGGCCATGGCCAAACCGACGAATACCAAGTCCGGCACGATCCGAGCCTTCGGTGCCGCCTCCTGTACCAAGGGCGCATCCCCACCGGTCAGAAACACAGTGAAGTCCTCACCCCACATCGCCCTGGCCTGCTCGATCTGGGTACGGGCGAAGCCCTGGAGCATCAGCACACAACCACGCTCGACCGCCTCGACGGTCGAGCGCCCCGGCGCCAGGCTGCTCAGGGCGCGCTCGGCCGATGCATCGTCATAGCGAATACGCCGGGTATGGGTGCGCAACTGGCTACGCATCAGCGGCATGCCCGGGCAGATGTAGCCCCCCAGGTGCTCACCATTGGCCGCGACGAAATCGGCCTTGGCCGCGGTGCCGAAATCGATGACCAGGCAAGCTCGCCCGGCCAGGTGATAGGCGCCCAGCGCGCCCAGCCAGCGGTCCATGCCCAGACGCTGATAATCGTCATAGCCATTGCGCACGCCGGCCATTTCCTGCACAGGCTGGGCCACGTTTACCTCGACCCCGAACGAGGCCTGGATCAATGCGCACAGCGATGAAGTTTCCTCCTCACTGCGCACGCTGACCATGCGGCAACCAGTCAGACTCAGGCTAGAGAGCCCTGCGACAGCTGCGACCAATGCCTGATCGGAGTCCACGATGCCGCCACCGTTGATGGTGCAGTCGGCTGCATGGATGACGCGCCACTTGATAAAGCTGTTTCCACAATCGAGCTCAAGAATCATCACGCAACCTCAGGCTCAGCTCGCCGCCGCTGAAGCTCTTCTCCACACCATCGACCTCCAGACGCAAGCCGCCCTGCCCATCCACCCCCAGCGCGACACCTTCGATACGCGAAGTGCCCGCGACAAGCGAAACTTTGCGCCCCTGCCACAGGTGCGCCTGCTCCCATTCCTCCTGGAACGCAGCGAAGCCATAGCGGCGATGGCGACCAAGTTCGTGTTGCAACTGCTGGCTGAGCACCGCCACCAGGTGGTTGCGATCCACCAGCTGCCCAGCTTCACCGCGCATCGAGGCCCATTGCTGATCGATCTGTTCGTTGCCCTGCATGTTTACATTGATGCCGATACCCAGCACCACATGGCAGACGTCCGCAGGATCCCCGACCAGCTCCAGGAGTATTCCGGTGATCTTGCGCCCGTCTGCAAGGACATCATTGGGCCACTTGAGCCCCACATCCTTTAGCCCGAACGCCTGCAGTGTACGCATCACCGCCAGGCCAACCACCAGGCTCAAGCCCTCCAGCTGACGCATGCCGCCATCGATGCGCAAGACCAGGCTGTAATAGAGGTTTTCCGCAAAAGGACTGACCCACGGACGCCCACGACGACCGCGACCTGCACTCTGGCGCTCGGCCAGCACCAGAAACGGCGCCGCTTGCCCTTGCGCAATCAGCCTCAGTCCTTCGGCATTGGTGGAGTCGATGGTGTCGTGAATGAACACCGGCCACGGCTCGCCCTGCGCGAACTTGGCGATTGCCTGCGCTTCGAGCAGGTTCAACGGCGCCGCCAGCTGATAGCCGCGGCCACGTACCTTGTGAATGGTCAGGTTCAGTTCGCTCTCCAGGTGCTGCAGCTGCTTCCAAACGGCGCTGCGACTCACCCCGAGGGCGGCCCCCAGGGCTTCTCCGGAATGGAACCGGCCATCCTTGAGGAGGTTCAACAACTTCAGCATGCCAATCTCGACTCGGAATAAGGCTGGCATGATAGCCACGCCCCGAGGGCTTGCATAGGAAAAGGGCTACCGCTGCCATTACAGGCGACGGGCTCCTACAAGGGTGGGCGTTAACTTGCCAAACGCGCAAAGACAAAACCCCTACCTGCTCGCGCAGATAGGGGTTTTGCAAAATGAATCTTGACGATGACCTACTCTCACATGGGGAAACCCCACACTACCATCGGCGATGCATCGTTTCACTGCTG
>NZ_JAOXMC010000430.1:0-246 GCF_026343815.1 Pseudomonas sp. BJa3
CGCCGCACCGTGCGCCGGGCATGGCCATCTTCCTGACCTCGGATCCCGATGTCGCCCCGGTCGCCCTGATGCACAATCTCAAGCACAACAAGGTGCTGCACGAGAAGAACGTCATTCTGACCGTGCGCACCTCCGAGCGCCCGCGCGTCAAGGAAGCCGACCGGGTGCGAATGGAGCCGATCAACGACGACTTCAAGAAGGTCACGGTCACCTACGGCTTCATGGAAACGCCGAACGTGCCGCGTG
>NZ_JAOXMC010000431.1:0-246 GCF_026343815.1 Pseudomonas sp. BJa3
GGAGTTACACCACTTACTACTTGGAAATGACCTCGGCTGCCGCGCTGAGAGCAAAGCCACAGCCGCACGATCTTCAGATCATCGAATGTGAAGTGCCTCAGGCAGCATTGAATCGGTTTCTCTACGAACTGGTTGGAACGCCCTGGGAATGGGGAGATCTGGATGCCTGGAGCGATACCGATTGGCAGGCACTTGTCGAGCAGGACTGCCATCGGACCTGGGTCGCCTATCACCGCGGGGCAATCG
>NZ_JAOXMC010000432.1:0-246 GCF_026343815.1 Pseudomonas sp. BJa3
GGGGCTCGAGGGCGGCGAACGCGTGGTCGTGGAAAACGCCGCGCAGCTGGCCCCTGGCCAGAAAATCAAACCGGTCGAGCGGGCCGCGCCAAGCGCGCCCGTGGCGACCGCGGGAAATAACGAAAAAAGGTAAACCGCCATGGCGCGTTTCTTTATCGATCGCCCCGTCTTCGCGTGGGTGATCTCGCTGCTGATCGCGCTGGTCGGCCTGTTGTCGATCCGCGCGCTGCCGGTGGCGCAGTATCC
>NZ_JAOXMC010000433.1:0-246 GCF_026343815.1 Pseudomonas sp. BJa3
CGCTTTCCAGAGACGCTCTGATCGAGGCCATGTCCAAGGGGATCAAGCCCAAGGACAAGTGGCGTATCGGCGCCGAGCACGAGAAGTTCGGCTTCGACAAGACCACGCTGGCCCGCCCCGCCTATGACGGCCCGAACGGCATCAAGGCGATGCTGGAGGGGCTGCAACGCTTCGGCTGGTCGCCCGTCGAGGAAAACGGCTATCTGATCGGACTGGAGCGCAGGAACAGCGAAGGCTTCGTCGCCT
>NZ_JAOXMC010000434.1:0-246 GCF_026343815.1 Pseudomonas sp. BJa3
GTTCCGAATCAAGGCCATGCAGGTATTACACTCACGGTCATTCGACAAGGATACGCTCCCTCGCATCGGAGATCAGGACCAGCCCGACTAGGAGCATCACTCCCCCTACGGCAAAGGCATAAAGGGGATTGAAATGAGTCTCGACAAACTCGCCGAAGACGGCGCGCCGAACCATTTCGACACCGTGTGGAAACGGGAACATGAGATACAGCTCACGATAGCTGTTGGGCACCCAGGAGGCCATCG
>NZ_JAOXMC010000435.1:0-246 GCF_026343815.1 Pseudomonas sp. BJa3
GCTGGTAATGTAGCGACTTCTCAGGCAACGCAAGCGTTAATTGATAATGGTGCAGATGCCGTAAAGGTTGGTATTGGTCCTGCTTCTATTTGCACAACACGAATTGTTGCAGGTGTTGGTGTTCCTCAACTTGCAGCTATTATGAGTGCTGCAGAAGTTGCTGAAAAAGCGGGTATCCCCATCATTGCTGATGGTGGCATTAAAGCTTCAGGTGATTTTGCTAAAGCATTAGCAGGTGGAGCGTGT
>NZ_JAOXMC010000436.1:0-245 GCF_026343815.1 Pseudomonas sp. BJa3
GCCCTGATGAAAAACCAGGACGAATATGTCACCAAAGGCGGAAAACTGGCTTGCTGCAAACCATAGAATCTCCCACGCCAGATTGCTTTAGCAGGGAAGATTGCTTCAGCAGCGAGGTTTGCTTTAGCAGGGTGGACTTTTTCCACGGCTGAAAAGACAAAACCCCTGCCTGCTCGCGCAGATAGGGGTTTTGCGAAATGAATCTTGACGATGACCTACTCTCACATGGGGAAACCCCACACTAC
>NZ_JAOXMC010000437.1:0-245 GCF_026343815.1 Pseudomonas sp. BJa3
CGCAGTCCTTCGCGCTGGTCGCGCATTGAGGCCTGCGTATGCTCTGGGCCTGTGTATTGCTGCCGCAGCTGGCGCTGGACGCCGTCCTCCGGCGTTTGCCTGATCCCGATGCGCCGCTGGCGCTGGTCGGCGGCGCCGTGCAATTGCGCACCCTGCAGGCGGTGAATGCCGCTGCCGCGCAGGAGGGCCTGCGGACCGGCATGCGGCTGACGGCAGCGCATGCGTTGCTGCCGGAGTTCGCGATG
>NZ_JAOXMC010000438.1:0-245 GCF_026343815.1 Pseudomonas sp. BJa3
GGTTCGTCCAGCAGCAGCAGCTTGGGCTCGGTGGCCAGCGCGCGCGCCAGCTCCAGGCGGCGCTGCTCGCCGTACGACAGGTTGTCGGCCAGGTCGTTGGCCTTGTGATCGAGGCGCATCCACGTCAGCAACTCGTGGGCGCGCTCGCGGGCGCGCTTTTCGTGCTCGCGGTAGCCCGGCAGGCCCAGCAAGAGACTGGGAAAGCCGTAGTTCATGTGGCGGTAGGCGCCCACCACCACGTTTTC
>NZ_JAOXMC010000439.1:0-245 GCF_026343815.1 Pseudomonas sp. BJa3
GCACCGCTTCGCGCGCAGAGACCCAGGCCTGGGTCCGCGACCTCGGCGCGCACCATGTGATCGACCACGGCAAGCCGCTGGCCGAAGAGCTGAAGCGGATCGGTGTCGCCGAGGTCAGCCACGTCGCCAGCCTGACCCACACCGACCAGCACCTCGAACAGATCGTCGCCGCGCTGCGCCCGCAAGGCCGCCTGGCGCTGATCGACGACCCGGCGTCGCTGGACATCGGCAAGCTGAAGCAGAAG
>NZ_JAOXMC010000043.1:0-3028 GCF_026343815.1 Pseudomonas sp. BJa3
TGCGAATTTTCGGCGAATGTCGTCTTCACAGTATAACCAGATTGCTTGGGGTTATATGGTCAAGTGAAGAAGCGCATACGGTGGATGCCTTGGCAGTCAGAGGCGATGAAAGACGTGGTAGCCTGCGATAAGCTTTGGGGAGTCGGCAAACAGACTGTGATCCAGAGATCTCTGAATGGGGGAACCCAGCCAGCACAAGCTGGTTATCTTGTACTGAATACATAGGTGCAAGAGGCGAACCAGGGGAACTGAAACATCTAAGTACCCTGAGGAAAAGAAATCAACCGAGATTCCCTTAGTAGTGGCGAGCGAACGGGGACCAGCCCTTAAGCTGGTTTGAGATTAGTGGAACGCTCTGGAAAGTGCGGCCATAGTGGGTGATAGCCCCGTACACGAAAATCTCTTGCCAGTGAAATCGAGTAGGACGGAGCACGAGAAACTTTGTCTGAACATGGGGGGACCATCCTCCAAGGCTAAATACTACTGACTGACCGATAGTGAACCAGTACCGTGAGGGAAAGGCGAAAAGAACCCCGGAGAGGGGAGTGAAATAGAACCTGAAACCGTATGCGTACAAGCAGTGGGAGCCTACTTTGTTAGGTGACTGCGTACCTTTTGTATAATGGGTCAGCGACTTATATTCAGTGGCGAGCTTAACCGAATAGGGGAGGCGTAGCGAAAGCGAGTCTTAATAGGGCGCTTTAGTCGCTGGGTATAGACCCGAAACCGGGCGATCTATCCATGGGCAGGTTGAAGGTTAGGTAACACTGACTGGAGGACCGAACCGACTACCGTTGAAAAGTTAGCGGATGACCTGTGGATCGGAGTGAAAGGCTAATCAAGCTCGGAGATAGCTGGTTCTCCTCGAAAGCTATTTAGGTAGCGCCTCATGTATCACTGTAGGGGGTAGAGCACTGTTTCGGCTAGGGGGTCATCCCGACTTACCAAACCGATGCAAACTCCGAATACCTACAAGTGCCGAGCATGGGAGACACACGGCGGGTGCTAACGTCCGTCGTGAAAAGGGAAACAACCCAGACCGTCAGCTAAGGTCCCAAAGTCATGGTTAAGTGGGAAACGATGTGGGAAGGCTTAGACAGCTAGGAGGTTGGCTTAGAAGCAGCCACCCTTTAAAGAAAGCGTAATAGCTCACTAGTCGAGTCGGCCTGCGCGGAAGATGTAACGGGGCTCAAACCATGCACCGAAGCTACGGGTATCACCTTTAGGTGATGCGGTAGAGGAGCGTTCTGTAAGCCTGTGAAGGTGAGTTGAGAAGCTTGCTGGAGGTATCAGAAGTGCGAATGCTGACATGAGTAACGACAATGCGAGTGAAAAACTCGCACGCCGAAAGACCAAGGTTTCCTGCGCAACGTTAATCGACGCAGGGTTAGTCGGTCCCTAAGGCGAGGCTGAAAAGCGTAGTCGATGGAAAACAGGTTAATATTCCTGTACTTCCAGTTATTGCGATGGAGGGACGGAGAAGGCTAGGCCAGCTTGGCGTTGGTTGTCCAAGTTTAAGGTGGTAGGCTGAGATCTTAGGCAAATCCGGGATCTTAAGGCCGAGAGCTGATGACGAGTGCTCATTAGAGCGCGAAGTGGTTGATGCCATGCTTCCAAGAAAAGCTCCTAAGCTTCAGATAACTGGGAACCGTACCCCAAACCGACACAGGTGGTTAGGTAGAGAATACCAAGGCGCTTGAGAGAACTCGGGTGAAGGAACTAGGCAAAATGGCACCGTAACTTCGGGAGAAGGTGCGCCGGTGAGGGTGAAGCACTTGCTGCGTAAGCCCACGCCGGTCGAAGATACCAGGCCGCTGCGACTGTTTATTAAAAACACAGCACTCTGCAAACACGAAAGTGGACGTATAGGGTGTGACGCCTGCCCGGTGCCGGAAGGTTAATTGATGGGGTTAGCGCAAGCGAAGCTCTTGATCGAAGCCCCGGTAAACGGCGGCCGTAACTATAACGGTCCTAAGGTAGCGAAATTCCTTGTCGGGTAAGTTCCGACCTGCACGAATGGCGTAACGATGGCGGCGCTGTCTCCACCCGAGACTCAGTGAAATTGAAATCGCTGTGAAGATGCAGTGTATCCGCGGCTAGACGGAAAGACCCCGTGAACCTTTACTATAGCTTTGCACTGGACTTTGAGCTTGCTTGTGTAGGATAGGTGGGAGGCTTTGAAGTGGGGACGCCAGTTCTCATGGAGCCATCCTTGAAATACCACCCTGGCAACCTTGAGGTTCTAACTCAGGTCCGTTATCCGGATCGAGGACAGTGTATGGTGGGTAGTTTGACTGGGGCGGTCTCCTCCCAAAGAGTAACGGAGGAGTACGAAGGTGCGCTCAGACCGGTCGGAAATCGGTCGTAGAGTATAAAGGCAAAAGCGCGCTTGACTGCGAGACACACACGTCGAGCAGGTACGAAAGTAGGTCTTAGTGATCCGGTGGTTCTGTATGGAAGGGCCATCGCTCAACGGATAAAAGGTACTCCGGGGATAACAGGCTGATACCGCCCAAGAGTTCATATCGACGGCGGTGTTTGGCACCTCGATGTCGGCTCATCACATCCTGGGGCTGAAGCCGGTCCCAAGGGTATGGCTGTTCGCCATTTAAAGTGGTACGCGAGCTGGGTTTAGAACGTCGTGAGACAGTTCGGTCCCTATCTGCCGTGGACGTTTGAGATTTGAGAGGGGCTGCTCCTAGTACGAGAGGACCGGAGTGGACGAACCTCTGGTGTTCCGGTTGTCACGCCAGTGGCATTGCCGGGTAGCTATGTTCGGAAGAGATAACCGCTGAAAGCATCTAAGCGGGAAACTTGCCTCAAGATGAGATCTCACTGGAGCCTTGAGCTCCCTGAAGGGCCGTCGAAGACTACGACGTTGATAGGTTGGGTGTGTAAGCGCTGTGAGGCGTTGAGCTAACCAATACTAATTGCCCGTGAGGCTTGACCATATAACACCCAAGCAATTTGCTCACGCAGATTGCGGTGGTGAAGACGAAACGAACCGAAAGTTCGCGACGAACCACAA
>NZ_JAOXMC010000440.1:0-245 GCF_026343815.1 Pseudomonas sp. BJa3
TCTCCGTCCCTCTCCCCCTCTCTTCGCCCCCCGCCCTCCTCCCTTCCCCCCTTTGTTTCCTGCTCTTTCTGGTTCCTCCCTCGCCCCTGCCCCCTCCCCCCCCCCCCCCCCGCTCCCCCCCCCCCCCCCCCCCCCCCCCCCCCCCCCCCCCCCGCCGCCGGCGGCCCCGCCCCCCGGGCCAGCGCCGCCGCCCACCCCGACGAAGCCCATCTAGTCGCGTGCCACCGGGACCCTCCTACTCAAGG
>NZ_JAOXMC010000441.1:0-245 GCF_026343815.1 Pseudomonas sp. BJa3
GGTCCCCACACGTGCACGCCCACCAGGTTGTCGAGGATGTCGTTGTGCTCGATGCGGGCGCGGTGCGCGCCGCGGTCCAGGAACACGCCGGCGTCCATCTCCGACAGGCTCAGTCCGGAGCGGGTGATGGTCAGGTTGCGCAGCGTCACGTCCTCGGCCTTGATCCACAGCGTGCGCCCTTGGCGCGTACCTGCGATGACGGCGGCGCGGTCGGGCGGGCCTTCCAGGGTCAGGGGCTTGTCGAT
>NZ_JAOXMC010000442.1:0-245 GCF_026343815.1 Pseudomonas sp. BJa3
CAGATGCCACCGATCACCGGCACACGGCCGACGTGCTGCTTGCGCCCGCTGGGACGGTCGACCAGACCGACCCGCCGGGCCCATGGCCGCATCGAGAATATGGTGAACAGCGTGGCGGCGAGCGCGATGGCGCTTGCCGCGACGACCCTTGCATTCTCCATCTGTCACCCAGGGTTTGTTGTGGACGATTGCCCCCAAGGAACCCTGGTCCGTTCGGGATCCTGCGCGTCAACACGGGGCGCTGT
>NZ_JAOXMC010000443.1:0-245 GCF_026343815.1 Pseudomonas sp. BJa3
GAAGTCAGCCCGCAGTCGCCTCGTGCTACCTTTTCTGACGGACGCTGTGGTGACTGCCGAACGGTCGGCGTGGTTCATCGATCAACTGGCGGCATTGATCGAAGACGCGGTGCCGATGGATGAAAGAAGCAAGCGCTACCTTCAGGGTGCGATAGTTGAAGCGATGAAGAACGCAGGCGAGCATGCCTATAAGCTTAAGCCGCAGTATCAGGCTCTAGGTCATCGCTGGTGGCTCACTGGTGCGT
>NZ_JAOXMC010000444.1:0-245 GCF_026343815.1 Pseudomonas sp. BJa3
CTGGGCGTTCGCCGGCGGTCGTCTGATCCACACCTGAGGCAGGTCAGCGCGGCGGTGCCGCCAGTTCCTTTTCGCTGAGGACGCCGTCGCGATCCACGTCCTGGCGCTTGAAGCGCTCGGCCAACTGGGCGAGGTGGGCCTCGCGGGTGATCGGCTTGCCGCGGCCGCCGGGCAGTTCGTCCACCGAGAGCACACCATCGCGGTTGCGGTCCATGCCATCGAAGGCATAGCTCATCCACGCTTGG
>NZ_JAOXMC010000445.1:0-245 GCF_026343815.1 Pseudomonas sp. BJa3
TTCTCGTGCAAGATCTTGCTGGTTTCGTCGATGTTGGTCAGACCACCGATACCCGAGCCCAGGGCCACGCCGATGCGTTCACGGTTGGCATCGGTGACTTCCAGCCCGGCAGTGCGCACTGCCTGGAAACCGGCCGCCAGGCCGTACTGAATAAACAGGTCCAGCTCGCGGGCTTCTTTCTGATCAAGATACTGCCCGTCCTCGAAGCCCTTCACCGAGCCGCCAAAACGGGTGGAGTAGGCAGA
>NZ_JAOXMC010000446.1:0-245 GCF_026343815.1 Pseudomonas sp. BJa3
GCCAGCGAGATCACCAGCGCCAGGGCGGCGGTGCCCATGGCCGGGCGCGGCGACCACGACAGCATGCCGACCCACAGCAACGCGCCGGCCGACAGCCAGCCCAGCCAGGCCACCACGCCCACGGTGTTGCCCCACAGGCCGACGCAGGGCAGCAGCGCCAGCAGCAACAGCAGGATGCCCGCGCCGCGCAGCACGCGGGAATGGCCGGCCGAGGGATCGCGGCCCCAGACCTGGTCGTAATGGCG
>NZ_JAOXMC010000447.1:0-245 GCF_026343815.1 Pseudomonas sp. BJa3
GCCCAGCAGCTGGGTGGCGCTGGGACCGGCCAGAATGCGCGAAAGGTCAAGAATGCGCACGCCGTCGAGCGCGCCGGGGATCATCGACTGCATGCCTGTCTCCACGATTGATGTCGAGGCAGTCTAGAATTCGGCCCCTTCACCTTCAATTGAGATTTTTTTCAAGAACGCCCCGCGCGAATTGACGTTGCCAACGCCACCACGACGCACTACGCTTGCATCGTCCCGATTCGCCGCCACCGCCT
>NZ_JAOXMC010000044.1:0-1447 GCF_026343815.1 Pseudomonas sp. BJa3
TGAACTGACCCCCGAAAGTTGGACAGGTAGCGCTATGCGGCCAGCGCTTGGGTTCGGAATTCTACCGGACTCAAGCCATTCAGTCTGAGACTGATGCGTTCTTGGTTGTAGTAGGCGATGTAATCCTCTAGTCCTGATGCCAGTTGCTCAACACTCTCAAACGACTCCAGGTAAAAAAACTCGCTCTTGAGCGTGCCGAAAAAGCTTTCCATGGCGGCGTTGTCCAGGCAATTGCCCTTACGCGACATGCTCTGCTCGATATTCTTCCCAGCCAGCATATGCCGGTAAGTTGGCTGTTGATACTGCCAGCCTTGATCGGAATGCAGTATCGGTGTGTCACCTGGATTCAGCCGCTCGAAGGCTTGCTCCAGCATTGTCGAAACCATCTTGAACTCAGGACGCCGGTTGATCTGATAAGCAAGGATCTCGCCGTTGTACAGGTCCATCACAGGCGAGAGAAACAGCTTCTGCCCCTTTACCTTGAACTCTGTCACGTCGGTTGCCCATTTCTGATTGGGGGCTTCTGCCTTGAATTTGCGTTTGAGTAGATCAGATGCAACAACCCCCTCGGAGCCTCGGTACGAGCGATATTTCTTAACTTTTACCAGAGATTTGAGGTCCATCAACTGCATCAGTCGCTGCACCTTCTTGTGGTTGACCACCTCGCCATTGTGCCCGAGGGCCGCAGTGATGCGACGATAGCCGTACCGCCCCTTATTTCCGTGATAGAGGCTGTTGATGCGCTCTTTGAGAGCAGCATGCTTGTCAGCCACCAGCACTTTGCTTTGGTAATAAAAGGTACTGCGTGCCAGCCCTGCAGCACGTAGCAGCAGAGCAAGTCGATGCCCGCGCCTCAATCCTTGGATAGCCTGCGTTTTCTTGCCTGCGCAGTTCGAGGGTCCGCTTGGATCAAGGCATCGAGCTTTTTTAGATAAGCATTCTCCGCGCGCAGGTATTCCAGCTCTTCGAGCATTTGCTTTGGTGTCAGCTCGCTGTCCGTTGGAGTGGGCGGGCTTGTGCTGGACTGTTTTGATGGTTTGCGGGGCATGCTGAACTCTCGGGTACGGCGCGGGTGAAGGGCTTCTACTCCGCCTTTATCGTACAACCTTTTCCATTGCCTGATGCTACTCGGGCCGCGGATATCAAACTGCACGCAAGCTTGCTGAGCGGACAGTCCGTCTTGCTCAATGCACTGCAAAACCTTCAATTTGAACTGCGCGTCGTAGTGGCTGTACTTGGCAATCAAACCGGCTGCACCGTGTTGCTCGTAGCCCTTTACCCAGCGGCGTAACAGCGATGGACTCAGGTCATGCTTGAGCGCCACCTCATGAACACTGCGGGCAGAAAGGCACTCTTCGATGAGTATCTGCTTGAGTGCCAGGTTGTATTTCGTCATGGAACACCCTCCGGTTGGGGATCAGGTGTCCAACTTTCGGGGGTCAGTTCA
>NZ_JAOXMC010000448.1:0-245 GCF_026343815.1 Pseudomonas sp. BJa3
TACCTTCTTTTTCAGACAAATGCCTGAATTGATTGAACGAGGAAATCTTTATATCGCTCAACCGCCCCTTTATAAAGTATCGCGCGGGAAATCTTCTCAGTATATCAAAAATGAGACAGCATTTGAGGAATTTTTAATCAATGCTGGATTGGAAGAAGCAACTCTAGAATTGTCAACAGGTGAGATGCGCGCGGGTGCTGATTTGCGCCAACTTGCTGAAGATGCTCGTATGTTACGCCAACTTT
>NZ_JAOXMC010000449.1:0-245 GCF_026343815.1 Pseudomonas sp. BJa3
TCGGCCGCCTACTTCAACGTGCTGATCGGCATCGAGTCGCTGGCCGCCGCCGAGACCAACGAAGCCGCGTCGAATAAGCAGTTCGACTACGCCCAGAAGCGTCTCAACGGGGGCCAGGCGCCGATCACCGACGTGCACGAAGCCCGCGCGCAATACGACAGCGCCCGCGCCAACACCATCCTGGCCCGCAATGCGCTGGACGACAGCTACCGCGCGCTCGCCGAGATCACCGGCCAGCCGATCAG
>NZ_JAOXMC010000450.1:0-244 GCF_026343815.1 Pseudomonas sp. BJa3
ATGCGCGTTTCGCTACGCTACACGGTGATCCTCATCGGACCAGTCGATCGCAGGCTGCGGGAACTCGGACTTAAGGATCTCGAGCAACGCCAACGCCTCTATCGCGCCTCGCATGCGCACGGCCTTCTGCCTGCACTTGGCGCTGCAGTACTTCCGCGGTCGGCCGGTGGCGGCGATGGCCACCGGCGCGCTGCACACCTCGCACCGCGGGCACGGTTCCTGCAGCTCGTGCGCGTGCTCGCTC
>NZ_JAOXMC010000451.1:0-244 GCF_026343815.1 Pseudomonas sp. BJa3
CCTCAATCGCCTGGAGCGGGTGATGGGGCGTGAGCTGGCGGCAGGCGTTACTGGCGTCACCAGTCGTGTCTTCGCTGAACAAACCCTGGAGCAACTGATGCTCGGCGGCAAGAGCCGGGCTGATGCCATGGCGATGATGGCGGATGAAAAGTTCCAGCAGAACGTCCTTGGTGAGTTGAGCCGCTTCTGGAACATCAAGCCGGAGACCAGTGCACAAGCGAAGGAGATAGTTGAACAGGCGACT
>NZ_JAOXMC010000452.1:0-244 GCF_026343815.1 Pseudomonas sp. BJa3
GCCCACGGCCAGGCACTCGTTGAGCATGTTCCAGCCCTTGCCAGCCATCTCCACGCCGCCGATCAGCTGGCTCAGCGGGATGAACACATCGCGGCCGTGGATCGGGCCGTTCTGGAACGGCGAGTTCAGCGGGAAGTGGCGACGGCCGACGTCGACACCGGGGGTGTCGCGCGGCAGCAGCGCCAGGGTGATGCCGATGTCGCGGGTGTCGCCCAGCAGGCCATCCGGGTCGTACATGCGGAAG
>NZ_JAOXMC010000453.1:0-244 GCF_026343815.1 Pseudomonas sp. BJa3
GTTTCGCCGGCTTCCAATCGGGCTGGAACTGCTGGGTGCTGTTTATCCTGGTGGGCATGTCGGAACTGTCGGCGGTGGGCTAGTACGTCAACTACTGGTGGCCGGAAATCACGACCTGGGTAACCGCGGCGGCGTTCTTCCTGCTGATCATAGCGATCAACCTGATGAACGTGAAGTTCTTTGGCGAAGCAGAAGTCTGGTACGCCAACATCAATGAGGAGGCCATCGTCATCATGAAAGGCCT
>NZ_JAOXMC010000454.1:0-244 GCF_026343815.1 Pseudomonas sp. BJa3
TCCTCCTTGCTGGCGAAATGCGCGTACAGGCCGCCTTTGGACAGACCGGCGCGCAAGGCGATGTCATCCATCCGGGCGCCGGTGTAGCCGGCGGCCGAGAACTCCTGCAGCGCGGCATCGAGGATCTGCCCGACGCGCACGGTAGGAGGGAGACGCTGACGTTGCGAACTCATCACCCCTGCTCCCATTGCGGATTGGCGGGCAGCGCCGCCGCCCGCCAACAGCACCATTAAAAACCGACCAG
>NZ_JAOXMC010000455.1:0-244 GCF_026343815.1 Pseudomonas sp. BJa3
CCCCATTGATCGCCGCCCGCGTCCAGTTCCCTTCCTTCAGGGCCGGCGCGATCGCCAGGAACACGGTCCCGGCAATGGAGATCAGATAGAAGGCCACCGCCGCCTTCATGTCCGGCTTGTCGGCCATGATCGACCCGATGACGGGCTTATACAGCCGGTTCGTCATGGTGGTCAGCCAGACGAAATCGATGGCCGCAAAGGTCAGGCCGGCCCCGAGATAGGCCGCGACATATTTGATCATCCT
>NZ_JAOXMC010000456.1:0-244 GCF_026343815.1 Pseudomonas sp. BJa3
TCTACCTGGCCGGCGACGATGTGCTAAACATCGACTGGCGTGTCACCGCCCGCACCCAGGAGCCGCACACCATGCTGTTCCATGATGAGCGCGAACGGCCGATCTTCATCATGGTCGAGAAGAGCCAGCGGCTGTTCTTCGGCTCCGGGCAGAAGTTCAAGACGGTCCTGGCCGACCAGGCCGCCGCCCTGTTCACATGGGCTGCGCTGGGCCACAACGACCGTATCGGCGGGCAGGTGTTCTG
>NZ_JAOXMC010000457.1:0-244 GCF_026343815.1 Pseudomonas sp. BJa3
AGCGCACCCGCCTGCATTACGACCTGCATACCGCCTTTCGTGGGTCGAAGATCGTGCAGTTCGAGCTGTATCCCTACAAGGAAGGCCGCCATCACTCCCGCCGAGAGCTGGCGCGTCTGGCGGCGGCCGGTATGGAGGCGTTGCTGTTGCATAGCAAGTCGTCGATCACCTTCAGCGCCTTCACCTATGAGCAGCTCGATGCCTAGTACTTCACCCTGGAGCTCGGCAAGGCCCGCCCGTTCGG
>NZ_JAOXMC010000458.1:0-244 GCF_026343815.1 Pseudomonas sp. BJa3
GTGTTGTGTGGGGGGTGGGGGGGGGGGTTTTTCGGCTTCGGGGGGGCGTGTGGGTGTTGGTTTGTCTCGTGTTTCGGGCGTTGTGCTTCGCGGCCGCGCGTCCTCGGGGGGCGGGGGCCGGCCCCCCCCCCCCCCCCGCCCCCCCCCCCAAAACCACCCAAGAGCAAACAACAAAAGATAAACACAAAACAGATTGAAAGGGGCCGGGGGGAGGGAAAAAAAAAACAAAAAAAAAAAAAAAACA
>NZ_JAOXMC010000459.1:0-243 GCF_026343815.1 Pseudomonas sp. BJa3
GGTGGCCAGTAGGCCGGCCAGGGCCAGAGAGGCGTAAATCACGAGTACGCCGCGCGACAGGCCTGTGGAGATATGCAGGAAGGTGTTGGCCGCCGTTACCACCATCACCGAAACCAACACCCCGCCGACAATGGACAGGATTACCCGCTCGCTCATATAGCGAAGGATGTAGTAATAGACGCCGAGGCCGGCCATGGCCACGATGCCACCGCCGCATGCGACCACGGACAGCATCAGGTACTG
>NZ_JAOXMC010000460.1:0-243 GCF_026343815.1 Pseudomonas sp. BJa3
TGCGGAAATGCCTGCCGTCGACCTTCATGGCCTCATGCCTTTTCGTTCTTCTTGCGTCTCAACCGCGCAGGATGCGCCCGGCCACCGCATCCAGCTTCTTCAGAAGCTCGGGATCGCGCGCCTCGGGCGCTGTGATCAGCGCGGTGTCGAGCGCACTGTCCGAGCCGATCGGGCACGGCTCATGCTCGCGCGGAAAATCCCTGGCGAGCCGCGCCACCAGTGACTTTGCCTTGTCGGCGTTGG
>NZ_JAOXMC010000461.1:0-243 GCF_026343815.1 Pseudomonas sp. BJa3
GGTGCGCTGGAAGTCGGCGACCAAGCAGCCGATGCCGAGCGAGATGCACTCCTTGTTGGCATAGATGAAGCCCATGCCAGTCATGCCGCGCGAAATGGTGCCGGCGGCCTCTATCACCACGCCTTCATCGCCCTTGAGATTGAAGCGCGCCTCGATCGTCTCGCGCGTCAGGAAGTGCATCTCCTTCACGGCGAGCGCGACCTTGTCGGGCTTCGGCCGTTCGCGCAGGTGCGCGCGGGTGCC
>NZ_JAOXMC010000462.1:0-243 GCF_026343815.1 Pseudomonas sp. BJa3
TGCTAAAAAATGTGAAAATAAAGAGATTTTCATGACCCTTTTTTCCAAACCTTTGATGAAAAGAAACAGAGATTATCTGGAAAGTTAACTGTTTAACCTCAGTTGAAACATTCACTGTACAAATTTCGCTTTTTAGTTTCTCTCTTCATGAAAATTGTATACAGTAGAGAGAACATAAATCATTCATAATATGAAACATTTCTACGCATTCCAAACGAGATTACATGACCTATAAACCACGAG
>NZ_JAOXMC010000463.1:0-243 GCF_026343815.1 Pseudomonas sp. BJa3
GTTCGGCACTGGCGCGATCTGGATCGACGAAGACCCGAAGAACGGCATTCGTTGCGAGGTGTTCACCGCTGGTGAGTACTACGTGGCCAACGGCGCAGACGGTAGGTGCAACGCGTTCTATCGCGAGTTCAAGCTAACCGCGGCGCAGATGGCCGAGCGGTTCGGCAAAGAGAATCTCAGCCCCCAGGCGCAGAATGCGCTCAAAGAGGCGCGCCAAGATCAGTGGTTCGACTGCGTGCAGAT
>NZ_JAOXMC010000464.1:0-243 GCF_026343815.1 Pseudomonas sp. BJa3
GCCGCAGCGGCTGCGTCGTGGTCGCGCTGTTGCTGGTGGCGATGGGCGTGGCCCTGGAATTCGCCCAGGGTGCGTTGACCACCACCCGCATGGCCGATCCGCGCGACGCACTGGCTAATACGGTGGGTGTCCTGGCCGGCCTGGCGACGCTGCTGACACCGATGCGCGGGCTGTTGCTCGCCCTCGACGCCCGCCTGCGCCCCGCGCGCGCCGGCTAAGAAAAAAGCCGGGACAAGCCCGGCT
>NZ_JAOXMC010000465.1:0-243 GCF_026343815.1 Pseudomonas sp. BJa3
GCCCCCCCGATCTCGTAAACCTTGGAGTACTCGCTCGCGACCATGTAGGCGACCACGCGCCCCGAATGGAGCCCGACCCGAACCTGGAGCCCAGGGTCGCCCAAACCCGCGACTCGTCGGACCAACTCGATCGCCGCATGGCAGGCGAGCGGAGCATGGTTGTCGTCAGCGACCGGCGCGCCAAATACCGCGGCGAGCCCATCGCCGAGCTCCTTGCTGACGATGCCGCCAAACTGGCGTACG
>NZ_JAOXMC010000466.1:0-243 GCF_026343815.1 Pseudomonas sp. BJa3
CGCGACCTCGGCGGCCAACCAGTGCCAATATTGCGTGATCGCCCATGGCGCGATCCTGCGCATCCGCGCCAAGAACCCGCTGATCGCCGACAAGGTCGCGATCAACTACCGCAAGGCCGACATCACGCCGCGGCAAAAGGCGATGCTCGATTTCGCGATGAAAATCTCGGCCGACGCCCAGCGCATCGCCGAGGAAGATTTCGCCGCGCTTAGCCCCCATGGCTTCAGCGATGGCGATATCTG
>NZ_JAOXMC010000046.1:0-1190 GCF_026343815.1 Pseudomonas sp. BJa3
GAGGCGGGGCTGCTCGGCAGCAATGGCGCGCTGACCCTGGAGGTCGACCGCATCGACAACCGTGGTGGTGAGATCACTGGCAAGGCGGCTGTCAATGTGACCGGCACCTCGCTGGACAACAGCGACGGGGGCCTGCTGGTCGCCGGCACCGGCATGACCCTGGCGTTGCAATCGCTGCTCAACCGCAACAAAGCGCGCCTCGAGGCCCAGACCGGCCTGACCCTGACCGGCCTGACCCTGGACAACGACGGTGGCCGCCTGACCAGCCAACGGGACATGACCCTGAGCTTGACCGGCGCGGCGCTCAACCGCCTCGGCCTGATCAGCGCCGAGGGCCAGCTGGTGCTGGCCGCGCACAGCCTGGACAACAGCACCGGCAAACTGGACAGCGCCGGCAGCCTGAAACTGACCACGGGCGGCGCGCTGCTCAACCAGGGCGGCGAGCTGCTCAGCGACAGCGCTATCACCCTGGCCAGCGTCAGCCTGGCCAACACCGACAAGGGTGTTATTGCCAGCAAGGGCGCACAAGCCATCACCACCGGCCACCTGGACAACAGCCGCCAGGGCAGCATCAGCAGCAACCGCACCCTCGACCTGCACGCGGGCCAGCTGGACAACCGCGACGGCGGCCGCGTGGGCAGCCGCGAAGCACTCACCGCCACGGTCACCGGCCTCGACCAGCAGGGCGGCAAGCTGTTCAGCGACACCTCGGTCCACCTCGACCTGGGCCACGGCCACCTGGACAACCGTGGCGGCCTGATCAATGCGCCGTCGCTGCAGCTGGACAACCTCAAGACCGTGGCCAACCAGGGCGGCGAGATGTCCAGCGCCCAGGCCTTCACCGTCGCTGCCGAGCAACTGGACAACGGCAACGGCCGCCTGCTCAGCGACCAGCGCCTGCTGCTGCGGGTCAGCCAGCGCCTGGACAACCTCAAGGGCCTGATCGGCGCCCAGTCGCTGGAGATTCATGCCGGTACGCTGAGCAACCGCGACGGCGGCCGCATCGAAGCCAAGGACGCGCTCGCCCTCACCAGCCAGGGTCTGGACAACCACGCCGGCAAGCTGCTCGGCAGCAGCCTCGCGCTGGACCTGGGCGGCGCCGACCTGGACAACGGCGCGGGCCTGATCACCACCGCCGGGCCGCTGACCCTGGTCAACCTGGCCAAACTGAACAACCAGGGCGGCGAGAT
>NZ_JAOXMC010000467.1:0-243 GCF_026343815.1 Pseudomonas sp. BJa3
GCAAATCAGCGCGCGACAGCGGTCGGGTGGCCGATGCCTACAGCCACGGCGAAGCGGTGCTCGCGGTCGCCGATGGCATCGTGGCGAGCGTGCGCAACGACCTGCCGGAACGCCTGCGCCTGGATGAGCGTTCGGACCATGCGCTGGATACCGGCGGCGGCAACATCATCGTGCTCGATCTAGGCGACGGCCGCTTCGCCCACTACGGCCATCTGCGCACGGGCAGTGTGCGCGTCGTGCCCG
>NZ_JAOXMC010000468.1:0-243 GCF_026343815.1 Pseudomonas sp. BJa3
CCTGGGCAAGGGCAGCGCGGCACTGCGGCGAAGATTCCGTCACAGCGACCGCGCAATTGTAGCGCTGCCCAACCAGGAATGGCAGCGTCTGCCCTGATGGACCTAGGCGTGAATACTGGCAGAGATATGCTCCAGGGCTGCCGCAACGCGATCTAGCGTTTCGGCCGACGCTCCTTGCAACGGCGATCTAGCCGGCCCGACGGGATGCCCGATCAGCGCCAGGGCGTCTTTCAACGGCGCAGG
>NZ_JAOXMC010000469.1:0-243 GCF_026343815.1 Pseudomonas sp. BJa3
TGGAAATACAGGTCGCCGAAATCGACGCCGGGGCCCAACAGGGCGCCGAACGCACGGTCGAGGCTGGAGGACGCCAGCCCGGCGGGCAGCAGGAGGCGGGATTCGGCGAGCGCGATCGGCAGGGTCATGGACATCACAATGGGGGTGGACGATGGCAACGGCAAGGCGGCCGCGCGTCGGGCTTCAGGGAGCGCCAGCGGCATCGGTCCGAGGGCCGTTGACGACGCGCGACTGCTCGCGGCC
>NZ_JAOXMC010000470.1:0-243 GCF_026343815.1 Pseudomonas sp. BJa3
TCGCCTAGCCGATCTCGCTGGCGCTGCGTCTGTTAGGCAACATGTACGCCGGCGTGCTGGTGTTCTTCCTGATCGCGGTGATGTTCGGCGCCGGCATCCTCTGGCTCAGAGGCCTGGGTGTGGTGCTGCAGTGGGCGTGGGCTGTGTTCCACATCATTATCATCTCCCTGCAAGCTTTCATCTTACTGATGCTGACCATCGTCTACCTGTCGATGGCTCACTAAGATAACCATTAAGACCGCC
>NZ_JAOXMC010000471.1:0-243 GCF_026343815.1 Pseudomonas sp. BJa3
GTTACTGGTGCATAAAGCAAAACTGATCATGAGAATCAATACAATAAGCGTGCTACTTCACATTTGCTTCATAGCTAACGCCACGTACACGCATTAAATCTAAGTTTTCATCTACAAGATCATCTACCTCTTGATCGTGCAAAACATCATCGAAGACACAGTGAACTACTTGCAAACCGGCAACGTCATCAACAACGACGCCGCCGTGTGCATGATCATGAGCAACCCGTACTCGCGCCAACA
>NZ_JAOXMC010000472.1:0-242 GCF_026343815.1 Pseudomonas sp. BJa3
TCAAGAGCAGATCAAGAGCAGATCAAGAGCAGATCAAGAGCAGATCAAGAGCAGATATGTTGGTTTTGTTAGTGGCTTTTATGTTGTTCTTCATTACGCTATCGCGGGGCAAGCCCGCTCCCACGTTGAATCACGTAGTCAAACTATGTTGGGAGCGGGTTTGCCCCGCGATGTTGATCTAGAGTTCCCACGCTGGCAACTAGCGACTAGCTGCGTTAGTGCAGGCGCCGCCCGTAACTTCG
>NZ_JAOXMC010000473.1:0-242 GCF_026343815.1 Pseudomonas sp. BJa3
GGCGACCAGTTTGGACTGGCTCAGGCCGTTGACCGCCAGATCGGCGACGCCGGCGATCCAGCGCGACAGCGGTTCGCCGATCAGGGCGTGGTGAGGGACGCCCGTCAGATCGGCGAAGGCGGCGTTGGCGGCCAGGATGACGCCGTCCTGTTCGACCACCATGCCATCGACGCTGCCCTCGATCAGGTGATTCAGGCGCGCCTTGGCCTGAAGCCGGGACTGGACGTCCAAGGCGTGGCTGG
>NZ_JAOXMC010000474.1:0-242 GCF_026343815.1 Pseudomonas sp. BJa3
TGCGCGTGCTGGGCCGCACCGCGGAGGCCGTGCCGGAGTATCAGCGTCTGTTCGAACTGCGCCGCCGCGTGCTGGGCGAGACGCACCTGGAAACCCGCATCGCCGCCTGGAACCTGATCGACACGTACAACGAATGGGGACGCAAGGCGGACGCTGAGCCGCTGTACCGCCAGTACGTCGCGCCGCTGCTGGCGGCGGATCCGAAGACGCTGGGCGACGACGATGCGCGATTCGTCGAGCTC
>NZ_JAOXMC010000475.1:0-242 GCF_026343815.1 Pseudomonas sp. BJa3
GGCCCTGCCCGAGAGCGAAGAGCAGGTGCAGGCCGTGATGCGCATCTGCAAGCGCCTGAATGCCCCGGTGGTCGCGCGCGGCGCCGGCACCGGCCTGTCGGGCGGCGCCATGCCGCACAGCCAGGGCGTGCTGCTGGGCCTGTCCAAATTCAATCGCATCAAGCATATCGACCTGGCCAGCGCGACCGCGGTGGTCGAGCCCGGTGTGCGCAACCTGGCCATTTCGGAGGCCGCGGCGCCCT
>NZ_JAOXMC010000476.1:0-242 GCF_026343815.1 Pseudomonas sp. BJa3
TCTAGTAATGAGAACGGTGTCGATCCTGACTGACGAGACCGAGCGAGACGAGGTAGCCTATGCCCTCAACGCTGGCGCCGTCGTCATCGGTCCCGAGATTTCAGTACACGACTCGATGACGGTCGACCCTGGATTGCTGCGTATCAACCGCGATTACGGCTGGATGTGCTCGGCAGAGAAGCACATCACGCCGGGCCCCGACGAGCACGAACTCATCAAGGATGCGGTACGCACTCGAGTGC
>NZ_JAOXMC010000047.1:0-974 GCF_026343815.1 Pseudomonas sp. BJa3
CCAGTCCGGTCGACCAGGCGCGCCCAGAAGAAGAACGACGCACCGGCAGCCAGGCCGGACATCACGTGCTCCGACTGTGGATAGGCCAGGTCCGCCAGCTTGGTGGCGCTGGTCAGGTCGTTGATCGGGTTGCTCCAGATCTCCGTGCGCTGGGTGTCCTCGGCCCCGGGCGGCAGTCCCCACTTCAACCGGATGGCGAAAATCTCGCTGGTCGCCGTGAGGAACGTAACCGCCGGCGGCGTACCTTCCTTCCCTTTCAAGTCGGTCAGCGCCGAGCTGCGCCAGGTGGAGGTGATATCGAAGGCGCTGACCGCGCGCACGCGGGCCAGGTACTGACCGGCGTAGATCCCGACCACATCTACCGACGCGGTACCGGTGCGCTGAAGCCTGATCCAGTTGCCGCTGTCCTTGCGCCACTCGACGTCGTAGGCCACGGCCCCTTCCACGGCTGGCCAGGCGATGGTCATCGTGCTGACGGCCAGGCCCTGGGCAATCGCGTAGTCGGACGTCAGTGTCACGCTTGCCGGCGGCGGCACGGTCGTCACCGGGATTACGCTGATTGGCCGCTCCTCTAGCTTGGCCCCGGTGTCGATCGCGGCGAACTTGCTCGGGTTGAACTCCAGCGCGGTAATCTCGTACTCGCCTTCGGCGGTGCGCGAGGTCTTCAGCACCCGGAACAGCTGGATGGCCAGGTCGTCAGCGTCGATCGCCCACTGCAGTTCGGGCTCCGGCTGGACCGAGTAGGCCGTGGTCACGGTCACAGCGCGACCGGCCACTGACTGCACGGTGCGGCCCTGGGCGCTGCCATTGGGCAGGTTGATGATCAGCCGGTCACCGGCCTTGATCTGCGTGTCACGGTCCAGGGTCACGACCTTGCCGGCCGCCGCAGCGATCCGGCCACCATTGGGCCGCCCCGAAAGCAACTCGTCCGCCACCGGGATGACGTGGCCAGGCAGCGGGATGCGGCCTTCCAT
>NZ_JAOXMC010000477.1:0-242 GCF_026343815.1 Pseudomonas sp. BJa3
GTGACGGGATGCGCGCGCATCACCGGGTGCCGGTCGATCCGGTGGACCTCGGCGGCGGCGCCGGCGCGCGCGAACAGGTTGGCGAAGCTGCAATAGCGCCCGATGCCGGGTTGGCCGCCGACGATGGGCACCAGCGGATTGAGCATGTGGCGCCGCAGCTCGGCCACGGCCGCGCCGATGCTGCCCACGTGCGGCGCGCTGTCGAAGGTGGAGCAGCACTTGTAGTGCAGGATGCGGGTGCC
>NZ_JAOXMC010000478.1:0-242 GCF_026343815.1 Pseudomonas sp. BJa3
GGGGAGCAGCAGGGCCTCAACCTGGTGGTGTTCCGCCAGCCGGGCGCGAACATTGTCGATACCGTCGACCGGGTCATGGACGCCCTGCCGGGCCTTGAGCAGATGCTCCCGGCCTCGGTCCAGGTCTCGGTGCTCAACGACCGCACGCAGACCATCCGCGCCTCGCTGCGCGAAGTGGAAGTCACCCTGCTGATCGCCGTCGCCCTGGTGATCGGGGTGATGGCGCTGTTCCTGCGCCAGTG
>NZ_JAOXMC010000479.1:0-242 GCF_026343815.1 Pseudomonas sp. BJa3
CGAGCTTGAAGGGCAGCCACGGCGGGCCCATGCCGCTCAGTAGACTGGCTACGAGGCGTGTCCGGCATTTGCCGCGGCGGTGCTGGTGGCCGATATCGTCGGCACTGCCGAACAAGTAACCCAAGATGTGCTGGGCGTGATGTACATCACCCGCCGGTTGCTCTACCTCATCTGCTACCTGGCGGATTGGGCGGTGGTGCGCTCGCTGGTGTGGTTCGGCGGGATGGCGCTGATCGTGTCGT
>NZ_JAOXMC010000480.1:0-242 GCF_026343815.1 Pseudomonas sp. BJa3
CGCAGTTGCGCCCCCCACACCGCCGACGCCAGCTCCGGCCTCGCCGCGTGTTGATCCGCCGCCGGCTTCCCCGACGCCGGTCTCCCGGGACAGTTTCGAAGGACGCGTGATGGCGCGGCTGGTGCAGGTGAAGCGTTATCCGGCATCTGCCCGGGCTCGCCGTGAAACCGGGACGGCCTATGTCAGATTCACGTTGAGCCGCTCCGGTCGGCCGAGCGCGATCAGTCTTGACCGGTCCTCGG
>NZ_JAOXMC010000481.1:0-242 GCF_026343815.1 Pseudomonas sp. BJa3
GAGATCAACGGAGTTGGTTATCGTGCCGCTTTACAGGGGAGGGATGTTCAGCTGTCGTTAGGTTTTTCGCATGATGTTATTTATAAAGTACCATCAGGCATTACTGTGACGGTTCCGAAGCCTACGGAAATTGTTATTTCTGGAATTGATAAGCAGCAGGTTGGGCAAGTTGCAGCGGAGATTCGCGAATATCGTAGACCTGAGCCTTACAAAGGTAAAGGTGTGAAACATGCTGATGAGCG
>NZ_JAOXMC010000482.1:0-242 GCF_026343815.1 Pseudomonas sp. BJa3
CGGTCGAAAAGGAACTGGCCGCGGCGTTCAAGCCGTAGGTGGTGCGCTTGCTGCGGATGGACGAAGCCGAGCTGAGCAGCGAGGAAAAGGCCCCGCTCGAGCATGGCCTGTATGTGGTGCGCATGGCCGACTGGGGATACTACGAAACGGCGCTGGCGCAGCTGGACCAGGACTGTCTGGTGCGCCTGCACTCGCCGGACGACCCGTAGGACATCAACGTGCTGTCCTGGGGCGTGACCGTG
>NZ_JAOXMC010000483.1:0-242 GCF_026343815.1 Pseudomonas sp. BJa3
TGTTGGGTGTTTTTTTTGTGTTTTTTTGTGGGGCGTTCTTGGTTGTTTTGTGGGTGGTTTTTTTTTTATATTTATTTTTGTTTTTTTGTGGGGTTGTGTTTTTTTTTTTTTTTGGGGGTGTTTTTTTTTTTTTTTTGGTTGGGGTTTGGGTGGGGGTTTTTTTTTTTTTGTTTGTGTGTTTGTGTTGTTTTTTTTGGTTTGGTTTTTTGGGGTTGGTTGTTTTTTTTTTTTTGGGCCTTCGT
>NZ_JAOXMC010000484.1:0-242 GCF_026343815.1 Pseudomonas sp. BJa3
GGTGACGGCCAGCGGATAGGCCAGGCCCAGCAGCAGGGTGAACAGGGCCGTCATGACGAGGGCCGGGCGAAGTTGGTTGACCATGGTCGTCGCCTCAGAAGGTCGCCTTCAGCGAGGCTACGGCGCGCGCGCCGTAGATGTCGCCGAAGTCGTGTTGGTCGTTGTCGTGATAGCGCAGGTCAAGCGCCAGAGTGTCGGTAAGCTGATAGGCCCAGCCCAGGTTCCAGGTGTTGTAGTCCAGG
>NZ_JAOXMC010000485.1:0-241 GCF_026343815.1 Pseudomonas sp. BJa3
TACACGTTCTACGACCCGACGCTGGAAGCGCGGAGCTTGGGCACGCTGGCGATCCTGCGGCAGATCGAGTGGGCGCGTCGCGACGGCTACGCGCATCTCTATCTCGGCTACTGGATCGACGGCCATCGCAAGATGGACTACAAGCGGCGCTTCCGGCCGCTGGAACATTTCGACGGCCGCCAATGGCGCCCCGCCGAGTGAGCGGTGCCGGCACGGGGATGTCATCCGCGCGTGGCATCAT
>NZ_JAOXMC010000048.1:0-941 GCF_026343815.1 Pseudomonas sp. BJa3
GGCGGCGTCCATTCTTCTGTCCTGAATCACTGACTCGTAGATCCATTCCCAGGAATGCAATGTACGAGTCACTGCTTTTGAACTCGCCCCGCATAAAGGCCATCACCAATGCTGTAGCGGTGAGAAAACCAATACCCTCTATCGCTTGGCAGCGGGCAACTTGTTCGTGCAGGCCAGCTTCTCGCAGCACTTCCTTAATCTTCTTTTGGATCAGCAGATCCAGCCGGTCTATGGATTTTACAAAGGTTTTGAAGGCGACCTTCAACAAAGCTTCATTAGCCCAGCTCTGCATCATTGCAGTGCGAGCAGTCACTAAGGCCGATCTGCGTCGAAGAAGGCTCTGTAGCTTGCCGTAGACGGCGGGAGGAGGAGTCCAAGGGCGAAGGTCTTCCCCCTCGTTTTTCAAAAACCGGGACAGCAGCCGAGCATCAGAAGGATCCGTTTTCACTCGTCCACCCACGCTTTTCCGGTAGTTGCTCAGCTGGAACCCATCAATGACATACACCTCGAAGCCTAGGCTGTGAGCCAGTTCAACCAGATCGAGGTGATAAACATTAGTCGCCTCAACAGCAATAGCCGTGTTGAGAGGCTGTTGTTTCAGCCATCTTTTGATTTCGAGTTTGGCGTTTTTCAGCCTGATGATCTCATCGCGATCATCGTGATGAATCACCAGTTCAGCTTTCGCGACATCCGCACCCACGATCAGCTTGCCAACCTGCATTGCCATGGGCGCTTCCTCACGTTATGGTTTTTTGGCTTGAAGGGGTTTCACCAAGAGGCGCTGGCTTGCTTCTATCGTCGCTTGCAAACGATGCATTCTTTATCGGCGCTTTGGTGGAAGGGGTGGGGCGATGTCTCCCACGGTCTGTACTGATGCGAACAGTCAGAATCGGGCATTTAGTCCCACCACCCCTTCAAGTCTAACCATACAAGCGGGCTTG
>NZ_JAOXMC010000486.1:0-241 GCF_026343815.1 Pseudomonas sp. BJa3
GGGCGCGGCGTGTTCCGCTTCGTGGCGGCCGTGTTCGCGCTGAACTTCGTGCTGATGCATGTGGTGCCGGGTACCGCGGCCTGGCAGGCCTACGCTCGCTGGTGGGCGGGACTGGGCGGCTAGCGCTGCAGGCAGCGCCGGTAGCGCTCATCCACGCGGGTGGCGAACCAGGCAGTGGTCAGTTCGCGGGTGATCTTCGGGCTCTCCAGCGTGATGCCGGGGATCATCGCGCGCGGCAGCG
>NZ_JAOXMC010000487.1:0-241 GCF_026343815.1 Pseudomonas sp. BJa3
GGAGTTTAATTATTTGAGATCAAAAGAATTTTTTTGGTGTTGGCACCACTGCCGATGCAGGATCTACACGCGACGTGATGGCCTGGCTTACCTGTTTTTTCTTTTCGGTTTTTCGCCCTTAGGTTGCCTTGCCGAATGGCGAGGCGGGGCGTTCAGGGAGATCGGTCTTGAGGGCCGTAGGCCCTGCTTACGCTTTGAATACAAATGACCGCGATTCCCACATTTTTTTGAGTGAATCGCT
>NZ_JAOXMC010000488.1:0-241 GCF_026343815.1 Pseudomonas sp. BJa3
GATCCTGCTCGGGGTGGCGTTCATGGTCGCCGAGGCGTTCCTGCCTAGCTTCGGAGTGTTCGGCTTCGGCGGTATCGGCGCCTTCGTCGTCGGTGCGGTGATCCTGATGGACACCGATGCCCCCGGCTTCTGCATTCCGCTGGCGCTGATCATCAGCCGGGCTGTGCTCTCGGCGCTGTTGCTCGGCGGCTTGCTGGGCATGGCGCTGAAAGCGCGCCGGCGCGCCCTGTTCAGCGGCGAT
>NZ_JAOXMC010000489.1:0-241 GCF_026343815.1 Pseudomonas sp. BJa3
TGGCACGCGATCGAGCACGTCTGTCCCGCGATCCCGACGGGTTACCGTCGCCATCTCAGTCCGATCTTCTCCCCACCTCGGCATCTGCCAGACGCCCTGCGTCACAATGTGACACGGCGCGTCACATTGCCAATAACGCGTCAGGGCTTTGACGGAAAATCGGCCCGGCCGGGAATTTTCAAATCTGTGATCGGGCCCCGGAATGACCGCCATTCCCGATACACATCGTCATTGAAAGATG
>NZ_JAOXMC010000490.1:0-241 GCF_026343815.1 Pseudomonas sp. BJa3
GATGCGGTCACCAAGGAATTCGGCGGTATCTCGATTCTCGTCAACAACGCCGGCATCACCCGCGACAACCTGTTGATGCGGATGAAGGACGAGGACTGGCAGGCCATCCTCGACACCAACCTGACCAGCGTCTATCGCACATCCAAAGCGGTGATGCGCGGCATGATGAAGGCGCGCAAGGGCCGCATCATCAACATTGCCTCCGTCATCGGAGTCACCGGCAATGCGGGGCAGGCGAACT
>NZ_JAOXMC010000491.1:0-241 GCF_026343815.1 Pseudomonas sp. BJa3
AGAGCGTAAACAGGAGCTATCTTTTAAAAATGCGTTATAGAATGATGGGTTATTATTTCTCTTACATTTTTACTTTGCTCATTTTGGTTAACGCCAATGGGAAAATCTTATTTTCTGATGTATTCAAACATCGAGTTGTGAAAATTTTTTAAGTTTTTACGAGGGAAAAATTCCTTCTAAATTATTCCAATTGGTTTCGTATTTGATTATATTAACTTGAAAAAGTTTAAGTTTTATTTGT
>NZ_JAOXMC010000492.1:0-241 GCF_026343815.1 Pseudomonas sp. BJa3
GGCGCCGGCGTGGCGTCCGGCATCATGGGCACCATGACCTCGGTCGGCGCCCCGCCCATCGCCCTGGTGCTGCAACACGCCGAACCGCCGCGGCTACGCGCCACGCTGGGCATGGTGCTATTCCTGGGGTCGCTCTTTTCGCTGGCCATGCTGGCCTGGGCGCGGCGCTACACCGGTGACCACGCCGGCCTGGCGCTCAGCCTGGCGCCGTTCCTGCTGGCCGGCTTCGCCGTGTCGGGCC
>NZ_JAOXMC010000493.1:0-241 GCF_026343815.1 Pseudomonas sp. BJa3
GGCCCAAACCGCAACATACGACAACGACGTCGCCGACCTGACCGCGTTCATGTCCTGGATGGCCGAGCCCGTCCAGACGTTCCGCGTGCAGCTGGGCGTCGGTGTCATGTTGTTCCTGCTCTTGTTCTTCTTGGTGATGTGGCGCCTGAACGCCTCTTACTGGAAACACGTGCGCTAACCGCAACGCCCCGCCAGGCTTATCCGCCCCCATTTTCTCCAGGGTGGATAATGGCGGGTTAGG
>NZ_JAOXMC010000494.1:0-241 GCF_026343815.1 Pseudomonas sp. BJa3
TGTGCCCACTTCTGCCTGGAAACCTGCTGATGAGTTTCATGCTAAAGCCATCACGAGGGGCGAATCGAAATGAGGTCGGGGCTACTCTGGCCCGAGCCATCCGTGCGCGGAGGGCTGTAACTCCGGCGGTGGTATGTGTGAGGATCAGAATGGGTTTGGGGCCGTTGTGCTGAGCCAAGGTCTCTGTGAGCAGCTGGGTCTTGCCGCAGCCCGCCGGCGCGGTGACTGATCGCGGGGGACG
>NZ_JAOXMC010000495.1:0-241 GCF_026343815.1 Pseudomonas sp. BJa3
GTGTTCGAACCTGGCGCGCTGGATGGCAAGGACAATCTGTTCGCCGGCCAGGGCGAACTGGGCCGCAACGAGACCCGTCGCTTCGCCCTTTACTGGTCGCAGCCGCGGGTCGGCCAGCTGACCTCGATGGAGCTGCCCGAGCACGACATGGCCAACACCGAGATCGTCCCCAGTGGCCAGCCGGCCAACACCTGGTGGGTGTGCACGCTCAGTACCGGCACCGTGTGCGTGGTAGAGCCGT
>NZ_JAOXMC010000049.1:0-800 GCF_026343815.1 Pseudomonas sp. BJa3
GGTGGTGATGGAGGCCTGTGCCGGCTCGCACTGCCTGGCTCGAGAAATCAAAGCGATGGGGCATGAGGCCAAGCTGATCTCGCCGCAGTTCGTTAAGCCTTTCGTCAAGAGCAACAAGAATGACTTCGTCGATGCGCAAGCCATTTGCGAAGCCGCTTCCCGACCTTCCATGCGTTTTGTGACACCAAAGTCGCCAGACCAGCAAACGCTCTCTGTTTCTCATCGGATGCGTGAGTCATTGGTCCGCGACCGAACCAAGACGGTGAACCAGATGCATGGGTTCCTGCTTGAGTTCGGTGTGAGCCTGCCGACCGGACTGGCGGTGATCAAACGCCTCGCTTCAGTGCTTGAAGAGCACGACCTGCCTGTACGTCTCGTTGCACTGCTGCAGCGCCTGCATGAGCATTTCGTCTACCTGAGCGAGCGGATCAAGGTGTTGGACGAAGAGCTGGCGAGCCAGCTGGCTGACGATGATCTGGGTAGCCGTTTGCTGACTATCCCGTGTGTCGGGCCGATCACCGCCAGCCTGCTGGCTGTGGAAATGGGTGACGGTCAGCAATACGGCAGTAGCCGGGACTTTGCTGCCTCTGTAGGTCTGGTGCCCCGCCAGTACAGCACTGGTGGTAGGCCAGCTTTGCTGGGGATCAGCAAGCGCGGCGACAAGAACCTTCGACGCTTGTTGGTGCAGTGCGCACGGGTTTACCTGATGCGTTTGAAGTACCAGAAAGGCCCATTGGCTGATTGGGTGTGTTCACTGCTCGCGCGACGTCACTCCAATGTGGTGGCCTGCGCGTTGGCCA
>NZ_JAOXMC010000004.1:0-344146 GCF_026343815.1 Pseudomonas sp. BJa3
CCTCCCCTCCCCCCCCCCTCCCCCCCTTTTTTGTGCCCCCCCCGCGGCGGCGCGGGGGGGGGCGCGGGGGGCGCCCCCCCGCCGCCCCGATTTCGCGGACGCTTATGTTACGCCACGGTCTCCTGCACCACGCGAATCACTCGCTGTGGAAAGGGAATGTCGATGCCTTCGGCCTTGAGCCGATCACGGGCATGTTCGTTGAGCATGAACATCACGTCCCAATAGTCGGCGGTCTTGGTCCAGATGCGCAGCGACACGGTGATCGAACTGTCGCCCAGGGTCGAAATCACCGCCTGCGGCGCCGGGTCCTGCAGTACACGCGGATCCTGGGCCAGCTCCAGCAGTACATTGCGAGCCTTCTGCAGGTCGGCGTCGTAATCCACCCCCACGTCGAACACCACCTTACGGGTCGGCTGGCGGTTGGTGTTGGTGATGATGCCGTTGGACAGGCTGCCGTTGGGCATGATCACGGTCTTGTTGTCGCCAGTGCGCAGCACGGTGTGGAAGATCTGGATGCTGTCCACGGTACCGCTGACCCCTTGGGCCTCGATCCAGTCACCGATACGGAAGGGGCGGAACATCAGGATCAACACGCCGCCGGCGAAGTTGGCCAGGCTGCCTTGCAAGGCCAGGCCGATAGCCAGGCCGGCGGCACCGATGGCGGCGACGAACGAGGTGGTCTCGATACCGATCATCGACGCCACGCTGACCATCAGCAGCACTTTCAACACGATATTGGCCAGGGTGCTGATGAAGCCCTGCAGTGCGGCGTCGGCGCGCAGGCCCACCAGCTTGCCGAGACGGGCGCTGAGTTTGTTGATGATCCACCAGCCGATGGCCAGCGTCAGCAGCGCCAGCAACAGGCGGCTGCCGTACTCCATGATCAAGGGAACCCAGGTCTGCGATTGGCGAACAAGCTGATCGACTTCAGCGTTCAAATCCATGTTTATCTCCTGATGCCGAACGGCAAGTACACAGTGAAGCGGGCAGCGCAAAGCCAGCGGCCCTGACCCCGATGGACATCAATGCGCCATCAAGGTTCCGGGCCGCTGTACGATCAGTCGCGGAAGTTGTTGAACTGCAGCGGCATGTCGAATTCCTTGGTGCGCAGCAAGGCAATGGCCTCCTGCAGGTCATCGCGCTTCTTGCCGGTGACGCGAACCTGCTCGCCCTGGATGGCGGCCTGGACCTTGAGCTTGCCGTCCTTGATGGTGGCAACGATCTTCTTGGCCAGGTCCTTGTCGATGCCTTCGCGGAACTTGGCTTCCTGCTTCTTCTCCTTGCCCGAAGCGTAGGGATCCTTGGTTTCCAGGCATTTGACGTCGATCTTGCGCTTGACCAGTGCCAGGCGCAGGATTTCCAGCATGGCCTCGAGCTGGAACTCCTCCTCGGCGGTCAGCAGCACGGTCTGCTCCTTGTCCTTAAACTCGAAGGTGCCCTTGCCCTTCAAGTCGTAGCGACGGTCGAGGTCCTTGATGGCGTTGTCGACAGCGTTCTGCACTTCGTGCTTGTCCAGTTCCGATACCACGTCGAACGAAGGCATGGTTGATCTCCAGAAAAAAAAGCGCGCTCGGCCTGAAGATGGAGCGCGTCGGGTTTGATGGTTAAAATGCGGACTCATTATAACGGGTTGCGAAACGCAGATGAGCAGCACCTGGCATATTCTCGGCGCCGGCAGCCTCGGCAGCCTCTGGGCCTGCCGCCTGGCCCGCTCGGGCAAGGCAGTCCGCCTTATCCTGCGCGACCAGCAGCGCCTGGCCGCCTATGAACGCAAGGGCGGGCTGACCCTGATGGAGCAGGATGTCCAGCACCACTATGCGATCCCCGCGGAGAGCTTCGACGCGCCCGGCCCGATCCATCGCCTGCTGGTCGCCTGCAAGGCCTATGACGCCGCGCCTGCCGTGGCGCGCCTGGCCCCCAGGCTGGCCCATGGCGCCGAGCTGATACTGCTGCAGAACGGCCTGGGCAGCCAGGACGAGGTCGCCGAGCAGGTGCCCCACGCCCGCTGCATCTTCGCCTCCAGCACCGAGGGCGCGTTCCGCGAAGCCGACTGGCAGGTTCGCTTTGCCGGCCACGGATTCAACTGGCTGGGTGATCCGGCCAGCCCGGGCATGCCGACCTGGTTCGACGACCTGCACGAGGCCGGCATACCGGCCGAGTGGGCGCTCGACATCCCTGCTCGCCTGTGGCGCAAACTGGCGCTCAACTGTGCGATCAACCCGCTGACGGTACTGCACGACTGCCAGAATGGCGGCCTGCTCGGGCACCTGACCGAAGTCGACCCGCTGTGCGACGAACTGGTCAACCTGCTGCATCGTTGCGGCCAGCCCGAAGCGGCCAGCGACCTGCACGAGGAAGTACAGCGAGTGATCCTGGCCACCGCGGCCAACTATTCTTCCATGTACCAGGATGTCCGCCATGGCCGGCGCACCGAGGTCCACTACCTGCTCGGCCACGCCTGTCGTGCCGCCGGCAGACACGGCCTGGCAGTGCCGCAACTGGAACACCTGCACCGACGCCTTGTCGATAACCTGCAGGCCCGCGGCCTGCGCAGCGACTGATCCTGCCCATTCATCGGAAACGGACACCCTCAGACCCATGACCCTGCGTCAACGCCTGGAAAACCTCCCGGTCGGGCAGAAACTGCTGGCGGCCCTGCTGGTGCTGCTGGTGACCATTCTGCTGGTGGCTAACCTGGCATTCATCAGCGCCGCCTACTGGATCACCCAGGAGAGTATGGCCCCCCAGGCCCTGCAGACCATCGGCAAGCTGGTGTCCAATCCGCAGTTGTCGGCCCGCGCCGGCGACACACCGGAGACCGCCAGCGCGCTGCTCAAGGAACTCGACAGCTATGCCCCCCTGCGTGCCGCGGCGATCTATGGCGGCGATGGCCGCCTGCTGGCGCAACTACAGCATGGCGACCCGCTGACCCTGCCCAAGCGCTACCGCAACATCGATGGCTGGCGCCTGATGGAGTTTCGCAGTACTCAGCTGATCCGCCTGCCGCGCAGCGCCGCCCCACCCGCACACCTGCTGCTGGTGGCCAGCAGCGAGTTGCCCACCGCGTTCTACACCGGCACCCTCTCCGCCAGCCTGGCGATCCTGGTTTTCAGCGTGCTGCTGTGGCTAGTCATCGCTCGGCAGATCAAACGCCTGATCACACTGCCGATCAACCGCCTTGAAGAGCTGACCCGCCAGGTCACCCGTGAGGAGAGCTATGCCCTGCGCGCCCAGCGCGGCAATGACGACGAGATCGGCGGCCTGGCTGAAGCGTTCAACACCATGCTGTCGCGCATTGAAGCCCGTGAACAGCAACTCAAACGCACCCGGGACGAATTCCAAAACGCCTACGACCAGGCCCAGGGCTTGGCTGAGGAAACCCGCCACACCAACCGCAAGTTGGAGCTGGAAGTCCAGGTCCGCAGCAAGATCGAGAAAAAGCTCACCGGTTTCCAGAACTACCTCAACAGCATCATCGACTCAATGCCCTCGGCGCTGATCGCCCTCGATGAACAGCTCTACGTCACCCAGTGGAACCACGAGGCCACGGTACTCTCCGGGACACCGCTGGACGAAGCGCTGAACCAACCGATCTTCCTCGCCTTCGAGCCGCTCAAGCCGTTCCTGCCGCAGCTCAAGGAGAGCGTGGAGAAACACCGGGTGGCCAAGATCGAGCGGGTCACCTGGCCAAAGGGCGAGGACCTGCGTCACTACGCGCTGACCTTCTACCCGCTGATGGGCGGTGGCGGACGCGGCGTGGTGATCCGTATCGACGACATCACCCAGCGTCTATCGCTGGAAGAAATGATGGTGCAATCCGAGAAGATGCTCTCTGTCGGCGGCCTGGCGGCCGGCATGGCACACGAGATCAACAACCCGCTGGGCGCGATCCTGCACAACGTGCAGAACATCCGCCGCCGTCTGTCGCCGGACCTGCCGCGCAATCAGGAGCAGGCCAACGAGCTGGGCATCGACCTGCCGACCATCAATCGCTACCTGGCCAGCCGCGAGGTGCCACAGTTGCTCGACGGCATCCAGCAAGCCGGCGCGCGGGCCGCGAAGATCGTCACTCATATGCTCAGTTTCAGCCGCCGCAGCAACCGCCAGCTAGTCCCTTGCGACCTGCCGGCGTTGATCGACCAGGCGGTGGAGATTGCCGGCAATGACTTCGACCTGGCCATCGGCTTCGACTTCAAGGGACAGGCCATCGTCCGCCAGTTCGACCCACAGCTGGGGCCGGTGCCCTGCACCGCCAACGAACTGGAGCAGGTGCTGCTGAACCTGCTGAAGAATGCCGCCCAGGCCATCCACCAGCGCCCGCAACCCAGCGAGCCTGGGCGTATCACCTTGCGCACCAGGCTCAACCCGCCCTGGGCGGAAATCCAGGTCGAGGACAACGGCGTCGGCATGCCCGAGACGGTGCGCAAGCGCACCTTCGAGCCATTCTTTACCACCAAGGAGATCGGCCAGGGCACCGGCCTGGGCCTGTCGGTGTCGTATTTCATCATCACCAACAACCACAAGGGGCAGATGGAAGTGCAGTCCACCCCCGGCCAGGGTACCTGCTTCACCCTGCGCCTGCCCCTGAACCAGGCCCAACCGGCCCCCCTGAACACGGAGACATGACATGGGCTATCGCCTGTCGAAGATCTATACCCGCACCGGCGACAAAGGTGAAACCGGCCTGGGCGACGGGCGCCGGGTGCCCAAGGACCATCCGCGCGTCGAGGCGATCGGCGAGGTCGACAGCCTCAACAGCCAGCTCGGCGTGTTGCTGGCGGGTCTGGCCGAGGCAGGGTTGGGCGAGCTGATCGAGGTGCTGGCGCCTTGTCAGCATCGGCTGTTCGACCTGGGGGGCGAATTGGCGATGCCCACTTACCAGGCGCTGAACAGCGTTGAAGTGGAGCGCCTGGAGGCTGCGATAGACCGCTGGAACGACGAGTTGGGGCCACTGAAGAACTTCATCCTCCCCGGAGGCTCGATGCTGGTGGCCCAGGCCCATGTATGTCGCAGCGCGGCACGCGCAGCTGAACGACGCTGCCAGCAGTTGAACACGCTGGAGCCGCTGGAGGGAGTGGGGCTGGCCTACATCAACCGGCTGTCGGACCTGCTGTTTGTCGCAGCACGGATCATTGGACGACGCCAAGGTGTCGACGAAGTGCTGTGGCAGACGGCCGAGAAGCCCGTCTGAAAGCATCGCGGGGCAAGTCGGAGCGGCGCTGCGGCGACCCGACTTGGCCCGCGATTGGCGGATGACTCAAGCCCCAGGCCAGAACGCCCGAATCCCCGCCACGCCCTGAGCACCGGCATCCCACGCCTGCTCCCGCTCACCCGGCCCCACCCCACCCAGCAGAAACACCGGATGGCTGATCCCGGCGATCAAGCGCTGTGCCTCATCCCAACCCAACGGCTCAGCCTCAGGATGAGTCTGCGTCGCCTGCACCGGCGACAGGGTGACGAAGTCCACCCCCATCTGCTCGGCCAATGCCAGCTCCTCGGCACTGTGGCAGGACGCCGCCAGCCAGCGCTCCTTCGGGAACGGCCGGCCCTTGGCCGCGTACTTGCGCAACTGCGCGGCGGTCAGGTGCCAGCCGGCAGACGGGAAGTCGCCGAGCCATTCAAGCGGCCCCTTGAGCATCAGTTGCGCCTTGCCTGCGCACAGGCCAACCGCGTCGACCGCCACATCGCGGTACTTGGGGTCGTACATGTCCGGTGCCCGTAGCTGGATCAGCCTGATACCGCTGGCCACGGCCTTCTGGATACCTTTGAGCAACTCGGGCACTTCCAGACCGTCCGGGGTGATCAGGTATTGATCGGGCAAACGCGCGGCGGCGACGATCGGCTTGTTGGCCTCGGGGAACGCATACTGCCCCAGGTCACGCGGAGCCACCCACGCCAAAGGCTGCCCTTCTGCCCCATGTGGCTCACCGGTAAAGCCATCCACCTCGCGCACATCGAGCAACACCTGCTTGTCCGGGTAATCGTGGCTGACCTTGATCAGCGGGCGCGAACCCGTGACCTCGATACCCAGCTCCTCACGCAGCTCACGGGCCAGCGCCGCTTCGACGCTCTCCCCCGCTTCCACCTTGCCGCCGGGGAACTCCCACAAGCCGCCTTGATGCTGAGTATCCGCACGACGGGCGATCAGGATGCGACCATCGGTACCGCGGATGACCGCGGCCACTACATGAATCCGTTTCACCCTTCACGCTCCGCCAGGCCAGCCTGCTGCCAGGCCTGGAAGGCCGGCCACTGGTAGATGGTTTCGATGTAGGCGGCGGCCTCGGCCGGCACCTCGACGCGGTAGGTGCGCAGGCGCACGGCCACCGGGGCGAAGAAGGCATCGGCCAGGGTCGGCCGGCCAAACAGGAACGGGCCGCTATCCTTGGCCACCAGGCGGCACTCGGACCACAGGGCGACGATGCGGTCGATGTCGACCTGCACATCCAGCGGCACGCTTTCCAGCGCCTGGTCGCGGGACAGGTCGAACGGCATGGCGCCGCGCAGGGCGAAGAAGCCGCTGTGCATCTGGGCACAGGCCGAACGGGCCTGGGCACGGGCGGCGATGTCCTCAGGCCACAGGCGAGCCTCAGGGTGGCGTTCGTTGAGGTATTCGGCGATGGCCAGGGAGTCGGCGATCACACCATGCTCGCTCTGGAGCAGCGGCACCTTGGCGGTCGCCGAGAAGGCCAGCAGGCGCTGGCGGGTGTCGGGCTGGTTGAGCTTGACCAGGGTTTCTTCGTAGGGGGTGCCAGCCAGCTCAAGAGCCAGGGCGCCGCGTAGCGACCAGGAGGAATACAGCTTGTCGCCGATGATCAGGTGATAGCTCATGGTTCGGCTCCATAGAATTCGAGATATTGGGGCTGCTGTGCAGCCCCTGTGACATCAGGTGCGGTATTCGGCGTTGATCTTCACGTACTCGTGGGACAGGTCGGTGGTCCAGATGGTTTCGCTGCACTGGCCACGGCCGAGGTCGATACGGATGGTGATCTCTTCCTGGGCCATCACCGCCGAGCCTTGCGCCTCGGTGTAGCTCGGGCTGCGCCCGCCTTTGCTGGCGATGCACACGCTGTCCAGATACACATCGATCAGGCTGACATCCAGCTCGGGCACGCCGGCGCGACCGACAGCTGCGAGAATGCGGCCCCAGTTGGGGTCGGAGGCGAACAGCGCGGTCTTGATCAACGGCGAGTGAGCCACGGCGTAGCCGACGTCCAGGCACTCCTGGTGGTTGCCACCACCGTTGACTTGCACGGTGACGAACTTGGTGGCGCCTTCGCCGTCACGGACGATAGCCTGCGCCACCTCCATGCACACTTCGAACACCGCTTGCTTCAGCGCTTCGAACAGCGCGCCGCTGGCTTCGGTCACTTCCGGCACATCGGCCTTGCCGGTGGCGATCAGCATGCAGCAGTCGTTGGTCGAGGTGTCGCCGTCGATGGTGATGCGGTTGAACGACTTGTTGGCGCCGTCGAGCATCAGGTCCTTCAACACCGCCGGGGCGACCTTGGCATCAGTGGCGATGTAGCCGAGCATGGTGGCCATGTTCGGGCGGATCATCCCCGCGCCCTTGCTGATACCGGTGACGGTGATGGTCTTGCCGTCGAACTGGAACTGACGGCTGGCGCCCTTGGGCAGGGTATCAGTGGTCATGATGCCGGTGGCGGCTTCGGCCCAGTTGTTTTCCGACAGGTTGTCCAGGGCGGCCTGCAGCGCGCCTTCGATCTTCTCGACCGGCAGCGGCTCGCCGATCACGCCGGTGGAGAACGGCAGGACCGACTCGGCCGGCACACCGGCCAGTTCGGCCAGCCTGGCGCAGGTGCGCTCGGCGGCGGCCAGGCCTGGTGCGCCGGTGCCGGCGTTGGCGTTGCCGGTGTTGGTCAGCAGGTAACGCACGGTGCCCTGCACACGCTGCTTGGAGAGGATCACCGGTGCCGCGCAGAAGGCGTTGAGGGTGAACACGCCGGCGACGCTGGAGCCTTCGGCGCAGCGCATCACCACCACATCCTTGCGCCCCGGGCGCTTGATGCCCGCCGAGGCGATACCGAGTTCGAAACCGGGAACCGGGTGCAGGGTGGGCAGGGGACCAAGACCAACAGCCATTAGAGCGCTCCTAGATAAATCGGTTGAGAACAAAAAGCGGGGCCGCAAAGCGGCCCCGGATGTGTCACGTTACTGCAGGTGGTTCAGATCATTCAATCTGACCATGGCAATGCTTGAATTTCTTGCCCGAGCCACACCAGCAAGGCTCGTTGCGACCGAGCTTCATGTCGTTGCGCACAGGGGCCGATGCGACGGCGACTTCAGCGCCCTCCTCGGCCAGTTGCTCGCCTTCCAGGCCAGGTGCGGCGGCGTGCTGGAACTGCATGCGGCTGGCCAGTTCCTCGGCCTCGCGGCGCAGACGGGCTTCTTCCTCGACCGGGTCTTCGCGACGGACCTGAACGTGCGACAGCACGCGGATGGTGTCGCGCTTGATCGACTCGAGCAGCTCCTGGAACAGGGTGAAGGATTCGCGCTTGTACTCCTGCTTGGGGTTCTTCTGCGCATAGCCGCGCAGGTGGATACCGTGGCGCAGGTGGTCCATGGTCGACAGGTGGTCTTTCCACAGGTCGTCCAGCACGCGCAGCAGGATTTGCTTCTCGAAGGTACGCAGGGCGTCGATGCCGGCCTGGTCTTCCTTCTCGTTGTAGGCGTCGGTGATTTCCTTGAGCAGCTTCTCGCGCAGGGTCTCCTCGTAGAGGTGATCGTCCTCGTCGAGCCACTGCTGGATCGGCAGTTTCATGGCGAAGTCGCTGGACAGCGAGGCCTCCAGGCCAGCCACGTCCCACTGTTCGGGCAGCGATTGCGGCGGGATGTGCTGGCTGATGGTTGCATCGAGCACTTCCTGGCGGAACTCGGCGATGGTGTCACCGATGTTCTCGGCCGCTAGCAGGCTGTTGCGCATGTGGTAGATCACCTTGCGCTGCTCGTTGGCCACGTCGTCGTACTCGAGCAGCTGCTTGCGGATATCGAAGTTGCGGCCCTCGACCTTGCGCTGCGCTTTTTCGATGGCATTGGTCACCATGCGGTGCTCGATGGCCTCGCCGGACTGCATTCCCAAAGCCTTCATGAAGTTCTTCACCCGGTCAGAGGCGAAGATGCGCATCAGACTGTCTTCCAGCGACAGGTAGAAGCGGCTCGAACCGGCATCACCCTGACGGCCGGCACGGCCACGCAGCTGGTTGTCGATACGGCGCGATTCGTGGCGCTCGGAGGCGATCACGTGCAGGCCACCGGCCTCCAGCACCTGCTGGTGACGCTTCTGCCAGTCGGCCTTGATCTGGGCGATCTGCTCGGCGGTCGGGTTGTCCAGGGCGGCGACTTCGGCCTCCCAGTTACCGCCCAGCAGGATGTCGGTACCACGGCCGGCCATGTTGGTGGCGATGGTCAGGGCACCCGGCGCACCGGCTTGCGCGATGATCTCGGCTTCTTTCTCGTGGTACTTGGCGTTCAGGACCTTGTGATCGATACCTTCCTTCTTGAGCAGGTTGGACATGTGCTCGGAGGTTTCGATGGTCGCGGTGCCGACCAGGACAGGACGGCCCTGGGCCATGCTTTCCTTGATGTCGGCAATGATCGCCGCGTACTTCTCGTCGGCGGTCAGGTACACCAGGTCGTTGAAGTCCTTGCGCGCCAACGGCTTGTTCGGCGGGATGACCATCACGTTGAGCGCATAGATCTGCGCGAACTCGAACGCCTCGGTGTCGGCGGTACCGGTCATGCCGGACAGCTTGGTGTACAGACGGAAGTAGTTCTGGAAGGTGGTCGAGGCCAGGGTCTGGCTTTCGGCCTGGATGTTCAGGTTTTCCTTGGCCTCGATGGCCTGGTGCAGGCCCTCGGACAGGCGGCGGCCCGGCATGGTGCGGCCGGTGTGCTCGTCGATCAGGAGGATCTGGCCATCCTGGACGATGTACTCGACGTTGCGGTGGAACAGTTTATGCGCCCGCAGGCCGGCGTAGACGTGGGTCAGCAGGCCCAGATTGTGCGCGGAGTACAGGCTCTCGCCCTCGGCCAGCAGGCCGGATTGGGTGAGCATGTCCTCGATGAACTGGTGGCCGGCCTCGTTCAGTTCGACCTGGCGGCTCTTCTCGTCGATGCTGTAGTGACCCTCTTGGGTCACCTGGCCTTCGACTTCCTCGATGTGCTGGGTCAGGCGCGGGATCAGGCGGTTGATCTCGATGTACAGCTTGGAGCTGTCCTCGGCCTGGCCGGAGATGATCAGCGGGGTACGCGCTTCGTCGATGAGGATCGAGTCGACTTCGTCGATCACCGCGAAGTTCAGCTCACGCTGGAACTTCTCGTCCTGGCTGAACGCCATGTTGTCGCGCAGGTAGTCGAACCCGAATTCGTTGTTGGTGCCGTAGGTGATGTCGGCGGCGTAGGCGGCACGCTTCTCTTCCGGCGGCTGGAACGCCGAGACGATGCCGACGGTCAGGCCGAGGAACTCATACAGCGGGCGCATCCAGTTGGCGTCGCGGCGGGCCAGGTAGTCGTTGACGGTGACCACGTGCACACCCTTGCCGGACAGCGCATTGAGGTAGACGGCCAGGGTACCGACCAAGGTCTTGCCTTCACCGGTACGCATTTCTGCGATCATGCCTTCGTGCAAGGTCATGCCGCCGATCAGCTGGACATCGAAGTGACGCATGCCCATCACGCGCTTGCCGGCCTCGCGGGCTACCGCGAAGGCTTCTGGCAGCAGTTGGTCGAGCGTTTCGCCTTTGGCCAGGCGTTCCTTGAACTCTGCGGTCTTGCCCCGCAGTTGCTCATCGGAGAGGGCCACCATCTTCTCTTCGAAGGCATTGACGGTGCTCACCGTCTTGAGCATGCGTTTGATTTCACGCTCGTTCTTGCTTCCAAAAAGTTTTTTTAACAAAGGCGCAAACATATCGGCAGGATCTTCCACACGTAGGGATGGAGGGCGGCCCCATGAGTCGCCCGTGCAGCCCAGAGGCCGCATGCGAACGAGCATTCTACCCGGAAACGATGGTGAGGAAAGTGGTGGATTTCCACGATGCTGGCACAGCGCTTTTAGGGGGCCTGACTAACATAGGGCCTTTTTGCACAAGTTCAAGGTGCGCATAGATGAAACGTATCGCCAATGACTTGTATCAAGATCCGACGGACGATCGCGGGGCCAGTCTGCTCCCGCCCCTGATCACGGCGTGTGGGCCGAGCGGGCCCCGTGATGAATGACCAACTGTTAGACTGATGGTCCTGTCATTTTCAGCGCAATCCCATGGCCTACAAACCTAGCCCTGCCCGCCCACCCGCCGACCTGCTGCGCAAGGCGCGGCCACTGCGCTTGCTGCTCAACCAAGCCGAGCGCATCGAGCATCTGCAGCGTCTGCTCGAGAGTCAGTTGCAACCGGCCGCCCGGGAGCATTGCCACGTGGCGTCCTGGAAGGAAGGCACCTTGTTGCTGGTGGTAACCGACGGCCATTGGGCTACCCGCCTGCGCTACCAGCAGAAGCGTCTGCAACGCCAGCTCCAGGCCATGGAAGCCTTCGCCAACCTCAGCCGCATCCAATTCAAGGTACAGCCGCCCTTGGTCCCAGCGAAGCGCGCAGGCCAAGGCCCGGAGCTGACGGAAACTGCCGCGTTGAGCATCCGCGGGTCCGCCGAGGGCATCAGCGATCCCAAGCTCAAGGCGGCGCTGGAGCGGCTGGCGACACATGCCAAGACTTGATCGGTTTTGCTCAAACCCGACTCCAAATAAGATGCAACCTGGATCATCGCGTATAAAAAAGGCCACCCGAGGGTGGCCTTAATCACTAGAGAGAGTGTTCGAACTTACACAGCCGCAACAGGGCGCATGTACGAGATCGGTGCCGTGCTGGCATCTTCGAAAGTCACCACTTCCCAAGCGTCGGTTTCCGCGATCAGCTTGCGCAGCAGCTGGTTGTTCAGCGCGTGCCCGGACTTGTATCCCTTGAACTCGCCGATCAGGCTGTTGCCCAGCAGGTACAGATCGCCGATGGCGTCGAGGATCTTGTGCTTGACGAATTCGTCATCGGAACGAAGGCCGTCTTCGTTTAGCACACCCGTCTCGTCGACGACGATGGCGTTCTCGACACTACCACCCAGCGCAAGGTTGTGCTTGCGCAGGTACTCGATGTCACGCATGAAACCGAAGGTACGGGCACGGCTGACTTCCTTCACGAACGAGGTGCTCGAGAAGTCGACAACAGCGCTCTGGGTCTGGCCCTTGAGGACCGGGTGATCGAAATCGATCTCGAAGCTCACCTTGAACCCGTCGAAGGGCAGGAAAGTGGCGCGCTTGTCACCCTCTTCCACTGTCACTTCACGCAGGATGCGGATGAACTTCTTCGGTGCGTCCTGTTCTTCCAGGCCGGCCGATTGGATCAGGAATACGAAGGGTCCGGCACTGCCATCCATGATCGGCACTTCCGAGGCGGAGAGCTCGACGTAGGCGTTATCGATGCCCAGGCCCGCCATGGCGGAGAGCAGGTGCTCGACCGTATCGACTTTGACGTCACCGTTGACCAGCGTGGTCGACATGGTGGTCTCGCCGACGTTGGCCGCGCGCGCCGGAATTTCGACCACAGGGTCGAGGTCGGCGCGACGGAAGACGATGCCGGTGTCGACAGGCGCAGGCTTGAGGGTCAGGTAGACCTTCTCCCCGGAGTGCAGGCCGACGCCTGTGGCACGGATGGTATTCTTCAGGGTGCGTTGTCTAATCATGGCATTGGCCGCTTCAGCGCAAATTGCGAACAGGTATCAACAAAGGCTGGGGATGATAACAGACCCGGCCTTTGCTGAACACCAATCACCCTTATACCCCTGATAAATTCCATTAATCGGCCTGACGACGCAGGAACGCCGGGATATCCAGGTAATCCAGATCGTCCTGGGGGTTGAGTTTAGCGGCAGCCGCAGCACCTGCATGGGCTTGGTTGCGCATCACGGTCGGGCGCTCCAGGTCACGGTAGTTGACGGCCGACTGCTCCTGGCGAGCCGGGGCAGGATTGGAGGCCTCATATGCCTGCTGAGCAGTCTGCAGGGTGTTGTCGACCACCTTGACCGGCTTCTCGATGCGAGCGCCAAGGCCAGTTGCCACGACGGTCACGTGCAGTTCGTCGCGCATGTCCGGGTCAATCACAGTGCCGACCTTGACCATCGCATGGTCGGAGGCGAAGGCCTCGATGATGCTACCGACGTCGGAGTATTCACCCAGCGACAGGTCTGGGCCAGCGGTGATGTTCACCAGAATACCGCGGGCGCCCTGCAGGTTGACGTCTTCGAGCAGTGGGTTGCGAATCGCCGCCTCGGTCGCTTCGCGCGCACGGTTAGGGCCGCTGGCGCAGCCGGTCCCCATCATGGCCATGCCCATCTCGCCCATCACTGTGCGCACGTCGGCGAAGTCGACGTTGATCATGCCCGGACGCTTGATGATGTCCGAGATGCCACGTACGGCGCCGGCCAGCACGTCGTCGGCCTTGGCGAAGGCGGACAAGAGGCTTGCATCCTTGCCCAGGATGGTCAGCAGCTTCTCGTTGGGGATGGTGATCAGCGAGTCGACGCTTTCAGCCAACATGCGGATGCCTTCGTCGGCAATCTGCATGCGCTTGCGACCTTCGAACGGGAACGGACGGGTCACCACCGCGACGGTAAGGATGCCCATTTCCTTGGCCACTTCGGCGATGATCGGCGCCGCGCCGGTACCGGTACCACCACCCATGCCGGTGGTGATGAATACCATGTTGGTGCCCTGCAGCACTTCGGCGATGCGCTCACGGTCTTCCAGCGCGGCCTGACGGCCGACTTCCGGATTGGCGCCAGCACCCAGGCCCTTGGTCACACCGGTGCCCAGTTGCAGGATGGTGCGCGCGCCGATATTTTTCAGCGCCTGAGCATCGGTGTTGGCGCAGATGAATTCCACGCCCTCGATGCTGCTCTTGACCATGTGGTTGACGGCGTTGCCGCCGCCACCGCCGACGCCGATCACCTTGATGACCGGACTTTGCGGGACGTTGTCTACGAGCTCGAACATTTTCCCTCTCCTTACAGTTCTCTAGTTGTCGCGCCTACCACTACTGCTTTGAAACTCAGAAGTTGCTCTGGACCCAACGCTTGAGTCGCTCAAGCACTGGCCCCTTGGGTTCATCGCCATAGCTGTTGTTGCTGCTGTTGCTGTTGCTGATACCGGTCAGGGACAGGTCCTCGGACTGCTTCTGCAGGCCGTAGGTGAGCAGGCCCACGCCGGTGGAATAGATCGGGTTGCGGACCACGTCGCTCAGCCCGCGGACGCTGTGCGGCACGCCCAGGCGTACCGGCATGTGGAAGATTTCCTCGGCCAGTTCCACGGCACCCTCCATCTTCGCGGTACCGCCGGTGAGGACGATGCCGGCCGGCACCAGGTCCTCGTAGCCACTGCGGCGCAGCTCAGCCTGGATCAGGGTGAACAGCTCGTCGTAACGCGGCTCCACCACTTCGGCCAAGGCCTGGCGCGACAGCTCGCGCGGCGGGCGATCACCCACGCTCGGCACCTTGATGGTCTCTCCGGCACCGGCCAGCTTGGCCAGAGCGCAGGCGTAGCGGATCTTGATTTCCTCGGCGTACTGCGTAGGCGTACGCAGGGCCATGGCGATGTCGTTGGTGACCTGGTCGCCGGCGATCGGAATTACCGCGGTGTGGCGGATCGCGCCTTCGGTGAAGATGGCGATGTCGGTGGTGCCGCCACCGATGTCCACCAGGCACACGCCCAGCTCTTTCTCGTCGTCGGTCAGCACCGAGTAGGCCGAGGCCAGTTGCTCGAGGATGATGTCGTCGATTTCCAGACCGCAGCGACGCACGCATTTTTCGATGTTCTGCGCCGCGTTCACCGCGCAGGTAACCACGTGGACCTTGGCTTCCAGGCGCACGCCCGACATGCCCAGGGGCTCGCGCACGCCTTCCTGGTTGTCGATCACGTAGTCCTGCGGCAGGGTGTGCAGCACCCGCTGGTCGGCCGGGATGGCCACGGCCTGGGCGGCATCGAGCACGCGCTCGAGGTCGGCGGTGCTGACTTCACGGTCGCGGATGGCGACGATGCCGTGGGAGTTCAGGCTGCGGATATGGTTGCCGGCAACACCGACGAACGCCGAATGGATGCGGCAGCCGGCCATCAGCTGGGCCTCTTCGACGGCGCGCTGGATCGACTGCACGGTCGATTCGATATTCACCACCACGCCCTTCTTCAGGCCGCGTGACGGATGGGTGCCGATCCCGACGATCTCCAGGGTGCCGTCCTCGCCGACTTCACCCACCAGCGCCACCACCTTGGAGGTGCCGATGTCCAGCCCGACGATCATTTTGCCGCTATGCGCGTTTGCCATGGTCCTGCCTCTCTCTAATTCTTCGCAACGGCGGGTTGGGCCGTCGTCGGTGCATTCGGTTCCCGCCAACCAACGGCAAGTCCGTTGGAATAACGCAGATCGATGCGGGCGATATTGGTGATCTGGTCTTTAAGCGATTTGTCGTAAATGGCAATGAAACGGCGCATCTTCTCCACCAGGTGGTCGCGCCCCAGCAGCAGCTCGATGCCTGGGCCGGCGCTACCCGCGCCAGTGGTCAGGAACCAGCTGCCTCGCTCGCGCAGCTCCAGGCGAGCGATGGAAAAGCCCATGGGGCGCAGCATCTGGCTCAATACCTGATACTGCTGCATGACTTGTTGCTGAGCGCGCTGCGGCCCGAACAGCTGCGGCAGGTGCTCGTAGTTGGCCAGCTCGCGCGGGGTGAAGGCCTGCCCCTGGTTGTTGAGCAAGGCCTCGTCGCCCCAGCGCGCCACCGGCAACTGTTCTTCCAGGCGGATAACCACCTCGTCCGGCCACACCCTGCGCACTTCGGCGTGGGCGATCCAGGGCATCTGCTCGAGCTCGACGCGCATCGCCGCGAGGTCGACGGTGAAGAAGCTCGCCGCCACGTAGGGCGCGATCCGCTGCTGCACCGCCTGCTGGCTGATGTAGCTGAGGTCGCCCTGCACGGCAATCTTGGTGATCGGCCGGTCGGCGTAGGGCATCAGGCGAATGGCACCCTCATAGGCGCCAAAACCGGCGGCCACCAGCAATACCGGCCACAGCAGACGCTTGAGGCCGCCGAAGCTTGGCCGCGGCAGGCGCGCCGATACGGGCTCGTCGGCCACCAGTCGGCTGGCACCACGCGGCACCGGCTTGCTACGGCCGGTGACGGGTGGCTGCTGACGTATCATCGCGCCTTGCATGGCTATTAACCTCTCGTCGCTACGCTGTCGGCCAGGATCGCCAGCACCAGCTGCTGGAAGTCCAGGCCGGCGGCACGGGCCGCCATGGGCACCAGGCTATGGTCGGTCATGCCCGGTGCGGTGTTGACCTCGAGCAGCCAGAAACGGCCCTGCTCGTCCTGCATCACGTCCAGACGGCCCCAGCCCTCGATACCAACGGCATCGCAGGCGCGCGCGGTAAGGTCGATCAGCTCCTGCTCCTTGACGCTGTCCAGGCCGCACGGGATGCGGTACTGGGTGTCATTGGCGATGTACTTGGCGTCGTAGTCGTAGAACACGTGAGGGGTGCCCAGCGCGATCGGCGGCAGCACCTGGCCACGCAGCACGGCGATGGTGAACTCCGGACCGTGGATCCACTGCTCGACCAGCACTTGCGAATCGTAGTTGGCGGCGTCTTTCCAGGCGGTGACCAGCTCTTGCTCGCTGTTCACCTTGGCCATGCCGATGCTCGAACCTTCATGGGCGGGTTTGACGATCAACGGGAAGCCCAGTTCCGCACTGGCGGCCACGCAATCCTGCTCGCTGGCCAGCACGGCGTGACGCGGCGTGGGGATACCCAGGCTCTGCCACACCTGCTTGGTGCGCAGCTTGTCCATGGCCAGCGCCGAGGCGAGGATGCCGCTGCCGGTGTAGGGAATCCCCAGGCACTCGAGCAGGCCCTGCATGCTGCCATCTTCACCGCCACGGCCGTGGAGAATGATGAAGGCGCGGTCGATCTTCTCGCTCTGCAGGCGGGTCAGCAGGTCGTCGCCGACGTCGATGGCGACTACGTCGACACCAGCGTTGGTCAGCGCTTCGATCACTGCCTTGCCCGACTTCAGGGAAACCTCACGCTCGGCACTCTTGCCACCGTACAGCACGGCGACGCGGCCAAAGGCCTTGACGTCCAGGGTCGAGTGCAACTTGTCGTAGGCGCTGGTCATTTCGACTTCTCCTGCTTGGCGCCTGCGAACAGCGGGCTTTTCATCAATTGCGGGGCCAGGCCGCCGACATCGCCGGCACCCTGGCAGATCAGGATGTCGCCGGCACGCAGCAGCGGCTTGACCAGCGGCGCGAGCTCGGCGCCGCGTTCAATATAGATCGGGTCGAGCTTGCCGCGCTGGCGGATGCTGTGGCACAGCTGGCGGCTGTCGGCGCCGGGGATCGGCTCTTCGCCGGCCGGGTAGACCTCCATCAGCAGCAGCACGTTGGCATCGCCCAGCACCTGCACGAAATCGTCGTACAGATCGCGGGTGCGGCTATAGCGGTGCGGCTGGTAGACAATTACCAGGCGGCGGCTCGGCCAGCCGCCACGCACGGCCTTGATCACCGCGGCGACCTCGGTCGGGTGGTGGCCATAGTCGTCGACCAGCATCACGCTGCCACCGTCGACCGGCAGCTCGCCGTAGACCTGGAAGCGTCGACCGACGCCCTGGAAGCCCGACAGGCCCTGGACGATGGCCTCGTCGCTGATGCCTTCGTCGGTGGCGATGGCGATGGTCGCCAACGCGTTGAGCACGTTGTGGTTACCCGGCATGTTCACCGACACTTCCAGCGGCTCGCAGTCACGGCGCAGCACGGTGAAGTGGGTCTGCATGCCCTGCTGACGCACATTGATGGCGCGGATGTCGGCCTCTTCGCTGAAGCCGTAGGTAACCGTCGGGCGCTTGACCTGCGGCAGAATCTCGCGCACCACCGGGTCGTCCAGGCACATCACCGCCAGCCCATAGAACGGCAGGTTGTGGAGGAACTCGACAAAGGTCTTCTTCAGCTTGTTGAAGTCGCCTTCGTAGGTGGCCATGTGGTCGGCGTCGATGTTGGTGACCACCGCGACCATGGGCTGCAGATGCAGGAAGCTGGCGTCGCTCTCGTCGGCTTCGGCGATCAGGTAGCGGCTGGTGCCCAACTGCGCGTTGGTCCCGGCCGCGGTCAGGCGACCACCGATGACGAAGGTCGGGTCCAGGCCACCGGCGGCGAACACCGAGGCCAGCAGGCTGGTGGTGGTGGTCTTGCCGTGGGTGCCGGCCACCGCCACGCCATGGCGATAGCGCATCAGCTCGGCGAGCATCTCGGCACGCGGCACCACGGGGATGCGGCGCTCCAGTGCGGTGGCGACTTCCGGGTTGGCCGGATTGATCGCGCTGGACACCACCAGCACATCGGCATTGGCGGCGTTCTCGGCGCGGTGGCCGACGAAGATCTCGGCGCCGAACGACTCAAGGCGCTCGGTGACCGGCGACACCTTGAGGTCGGAGCCGGACACTTCATAGCCGAGGTTCAGCAGCACTTCGGCGATGCCGCACATGCCCACGCCGCCGATACCGACGAAGTGGATGCGACGGATACGGCCCATCTTGGGATGCGGCATGGCTTTCTGGCTCTCAACCATGGGCCACCTCCAGGCAGATATCCACCACGGTGCTGGTTGCGGCAGGTTTGGCCAGGCGGCGGGCGGTGCCGGCCATGGCGTTGAGTTTCTCGGGTTGCATCAGCACCTCATTCAGGCGTTCAGCGAGCTGCGCTGCGCCAGTAGTCGCTTGTGGCATCAGGAAGGCGGCGCCTTCACGTGCCAGGTATTGGGCGTTGTGGGTCTGGTGGTCGTCGATGGCATGGGGCAAGGGCACCAGCATCGAGGGCAGGCCCGCCGCCGCGAGTTCGCTGACGGTCAGGGCGCCGGCCCGGCACACCACCATATCGGCCCAGCCATAGGCATGGGCCATGTCCTTGATGAACGGTTCGACCTGGGCCTCGACCCCCGCCTCGTGATAACGCTCGGCGGTGACGGGCGCGTGGTTCCTGCCCGCCTGGTGGAAAACTTCGGGGCGCAGGTTCGCCGGCACCTCGGACAGGGCCTTAGGCAACAATTTGTTCAATGGTTCCGCACCCAGGCTGCCGCCCATGACCAACAGGCGCGCACGGCGCTCGGTCAGGGGCGCGCGCAGGGCGTCCATGAACAGCTCCGGGCGCACCGGATTGCCGGTAGTGCGCAGCTTGTCACTGGCGGCAAAGGTGTCCGGGAATGCTTCGCAGACACGCGCGGCCAGCGGCAGCAGCAACCGATTGGTGGTACCGGCGCGAGCATTCTGCTCGTGGATCACCAGTGGCACGCCACACAACCGCGCGGCTACGCCACCGGGGCCGGTCACATAGCCACCGAAGCCGACCACGCAGACCGGCTTGAGCTCACGGACGATGCGCCGCGCCTGCATCACGGCCTTGACCAGGGTGAACGGCGCCTTGAGCAGCGACAGCTTGCCCTTGCCGCGCAGGCCGCTGACCTGGATCAGGTGCAGCGGCAGGCCGGCCTGGGGCACCAGTTCGTTCTCGATGCCACGCGGGGTACCCAGCCAATGCACACTGTAGCCGCGTGCCTGGAACTCGCGGGCACAGGCCAGGGCCGGGAACACGTGGCCCCCAGTGCCACCGGCCATGATCAGGACGTTCTTGCCGTCAGCGGCCATGACTGGTCTCCTCGGCAAAATCGCTTTCCTTGAATTCGTGTTCCTCGCTGCCAAGATGGGTGCGGCTCTCCCACTCGATGCGTAAAAGCAGCCCGACACAGGCGCAACAGATCACCAGCGAGCTGCCCCCGTAGCTGAGGAACGGCAGAGTCAGGCCCTTGGTCGGCAACAGGCCGACATTCACGCCGATGTTGATCAGGAACTGGCCGATCCACAGGAATGACAAACCAAAGGCCATGTAGGCGGCGAAGAACTGCTTGGCCTTCTCGGCCCACAGGCCGATGTACAGGGCACGCACGGTGATGAACACGAACAGCGCGATGGTCAGCAACGAGCCGACCACCCCCAGCTCTTCGGCCAGTACCGAGAACACGAAGTCGGTGTGCGCCTCGGGCAGGTAGAACTGCTTCTGCACGCTATTGCCCAGGCCCACGCCCAACCATTCGCCGCGGCCGAAGGCGATCAGCGCCTGGGTCAGCTGGTAGCCGGAGCCGAATTGGTCGCTCCAGGGGTCGGTGAAGGTGATCAGGCGCGCCATCCGGTAAGGCTGGGCCTGGACCAGTACCACCACCGATATGACCGCCAGCACCACCATCAGCGAGAAGCGGAACAGCCCCACCCCGCCGAGGAACAGCATGGCCGCCGCAGCGCCCATCATCACCACCGTGGCGCCGAAGTCCGGCTCCATCAGCAGCAGGCCGGCCATTGGCAGCAGCACGATGAACGGTTTGAAGAAGCCCATCCAGCTTTCGCGCACCTCGGTCTGGCGACGCACCAGGTAGCCGGCGAGATAAATGACCACGAAGACCTTGGCGATCTCCGACGGCTGGACGTTGAAGAAGCTGAAGCCGATCCAGCGCATCGAACCGTTCACCTCACGGCCGATACCGGGCACCAGCACCAGCACCAACAGGCCGAAGGCACCGATCAGCATCATGAAGCCCATGCGCTGCCAGGTGGCGATCGGCACCAGCATGGTCATCAACCCGGCGCCCAGGCCCAGGGTGACGTACACCAGGTGGCGGAACATGTGGTACAGCGGGTTGCCGGACTGCACCGCGGCCACTTCGGAGGAGGCCGAGGTGATCATCACCAGGCCCAGGCCGAGCAGCGCCAGGCAACCGGCCAGCAGCGGGAAGTCGAGGTCGATGCCACGGCCGCTGATCAGCGGCGACGGGTACGGTTTGAGGATGCCGAAGATCATGCCAGCCCCTCCGCTGCCTGGGCGAACAGGCGCCCGCGCTCTTCAAAGTTCTTGAACATGTCGAGGCTGGCGCAGGCCGGCGACAGCAGCACCGCGTCACCGGCGTGGGCCAGCTCGGCGCAACGCTGCACGGCCTCATCGAGGGTCTGCACGGGCACCAGTTGCACGGCATCCTTCAGGGTTTCGGCCAGGCGTGCGGCATCGCGGCCGATCAGCACCACGGCGCGGCAATGCTGCGCCACCGGGGTGCGCAAGGCCGCAAAATCGGCACCCTTGCCATCGCCGCCGGCGATCAGCACCAGTTTGCCCTCGATATCGGCGCCCAGGCCTTCGATGGCCGCCAGCGCGGCACCGACGTTGGTGGCCTTGGAATCGTCGTACCAGTTCACGCCGTTGCGCTCGCGCACCCACTGACAACGATGGGCCAGGCCCTTGAATTCGCGCAGCGCTTCGAGCATCGGCTCGAACGGCAGGCCGACGGCGTGGCCGAGGGCCAGGGCAGCCAGGGCGTTGCTGTGATTGTGAGCACCACGGATCTTCAGCTCACGCACTGGCATGAGGGTCTGGAACTCGAACGCCAGGTATTTCTCGCCATCCACTTCACGCAGGCCGAAGGCCTTGAAGTCCGGTGCGTTGAGGCCAAAGGTCCAGCACGGACGGCCTTCGACCGGCAACGGACGGCTCAGGGCATCCTGGCGGTTGACCACCACCTGGCGGGCGCCGCGGAAGATCCGGTGCTTGGCCAGGTGATAGGCCGGCAGGCCGCTGTAGCGGTCCATGTGGTCTTCGCTGATGTTCAGCACGGTGGCCACTTCGGCGTTGAGCTGGTCAGTGGTCTCCAGCTGAAAGCTCGACAGCTCCAGCACGTACAGCTCGACGTCGTCAGCCAGCAAGTCCAGGGCCGGGGTGCCGAGGTTGCCGCCGACCGCCACACGTTTGCCTGCCTTGGCGGCCATCTCGCCGACCAGGGTGGTCACGGTGCTCTTGGCGTTGGAGCCGCTGATGGCCACGATCGGCGCCTTGGCGTGATGGGCGAACAGCTCGATGTCCCCGGACAGCTTGACGCCACGCGCCGCGGCCTGTTGCAGCGCAGGTGTGGCCAGGGCCAGGCCCGGGCTGACATACAGCTCGTTGGCCCGGCACAGGAAGTCCACGTCCAGCTCGCCACAGCGCACTTCCACCTGCGGGTATTCACGGCGCAGGGTGTCCAGTTCCGGCGGTTGCTCGCGGGTGTCGGCGACCGCAAAGGCAATGCCCCGGCTCGCCAGGAAGCGAACCAGGGACATGCCGCTCTTGCCGAGGCCGACAACGATGCGGAATTGGTCGGAAGCGATCAGTGACACGCTCGTTTACCTCAGTTTCAGGGTGGCAAGGCCAATCAGCACGAGAATCACGGTGATGATCCAGAAGCGGACGATCACCCGTGGCTCGGGCCAACCCTTAAGTTCAAAGTGGTGGTGGATCGGCGCCATGCGGAACACGCGCTTGCCGGTGAGCTTGAACGAAGCCACCTGGATGACCACCGACAGGGTTTCCATCACGAACACGCCGCCCATGATGAACAGGACGACTTCCTGGCGCACGATCACCGCGATGGTGCCCAGCGCAGCGCCCAGGGCCAGCGCGCCGACGTCGCCCATGAATACCTGGGCCGGGTAGGTGTTGAACCACAGGAAGCCCAGCCCCGCGCCGATCAGCGCGCCGCAGAACACGATCAGCTCGCCCGCGCCCGGCACGTAGGGGATCAGCAGGTATTCGGCGAACTTCACGTTGCCCGACAGGTAGCAGAAGATGCCCAGCGCGCCGCCAACCATCACCGTCGGCATGATCGCCAGGCCATCGAGACCGTCGGTCAGGTTGACCGCGTTGCTCGAGCCGACGATGACGAAATAAGTGAGCACGATGAAGCCGGCGCCCAGCGGGATGGCCAGGTCCTTGAGCATCGGGATGATCAGCGTGGTCTCGACGCTGGTCGGCGCGGTCTTGTACAGGAAGATCGCCGCAGCCAGGCCGAATACCGACTGCCAGAAATACTTCCAGCGGCTCGGCAGGCCGCGGGAGTTCTTCTCGATGACCTTGCGGTAGTCGTCGACCCAGCCGATGGCGCCGAACGCCAGGGTGACGATCAGCACCACCCACACATAGCGGTTGGTCAGGTCGGCCCACAGCAGGGTGCTGATGGCGATGGCGGAAAGGATCAGCGCACCGCCCATGGTCGGGGTGCCGGACTTGGACAGGTGCGATTGTGGGCCGTCGTTACGCACGGCCTGACCGATCTGGCGGATCTGCAGGGTACGGATCATCCACGGGCCCAGCCACAGGGCCAGGGACAGCGCGGTCAGTACACCCAGGATCCCGCGCAGGGTCAGGTACTGGAAGACTGCGAAGCCCTTGTGGAACTGTTGCAGATACTCAGCCAACAGCAGCAGCATTAATGTTTCTCCCCGCTGGCGCCGCACAGTGCGGCCACGACGTTTTCCATCGCAGCGCTGCGCGAGCCCTTGATCAAGATAGTGGTGTCGCTGGCGGCCTCGGCCTTGACGGCTTCGATCAGCTCAGCTTGAGTGGCGAAATGGCGGCCATTGGTACCGAATGCCTGAACGGCATGGGCCATGTTGGTGCCCACCGCGTACAGCGCATCGACCTTGCCACGTGCATAGTCACCCACCTGGCGGTGACCTTCCTCGGCCCATTGCCCCAGTTCGCCGATATCCCCGAGCACCAGGACGGTGCGGCCGGAAAAGCCGGCGAGTATATCAATGGCGGCACACATCGAGGTGGGATTTGCGTTGTAGCTGTCGTCGATCACCCGCGCGCCGCTGGGCGCAATCTTCGCAACGGTACGGCCCTTGACCGGTTGAACGGCGCCAAGGCCGGCGGCGATGCCGCTCAGGCTCAGACCAACGGCATGGGCTGCTGCTGCTGCAGCCAGGGCGTTGCTGACGTTATGGATGCCGAGCAGGTTCAATTGCACCGGGACGCTGCCGTCCGGGCCATGCAGGGTGAACGAGGGGCAGCCACGGGCGTCGCGGCCGATATCGCTGGCGTGGAAGTCGGCCTGCGGGTTGTCCAGCGCAAAGCTGACGACGCGGTGATTGCCCGCGCGCCGACGCCAGATATCGAACGCCTTGTCGGCCAGGTTGAGGATGGCCGTGCCACCCTCGCCCAGGCCTTCGAGGATCTCGCCCTTGGCCTCGACGATCTTCTCCGGGCCGCCGAACTCGCCGACGTGGGCGGTACCGGCGTTGTTGATGATGACTACCTGTGGCCGGGTCAGGCCGACGGTGTAGCGGATCTCGCCGATGCGCGAGGCCCCCAGCTCGATCACCGCGGCGCTGTGCTCCGGGGCGATCTCCAGCAGGGTCAGCGGTGCGCCGAGGTCGTTGTTGAGGTTGCCACGGGTGGCATGCACCGGCCCACGGGTGCGCAGGATCGCGGCGAGCATTTCCTTGACCGTGGTCTTGCCGCTGGAGCCGGTGATGGCCACCACTGGCTTGTCGAAGGCTGCACGATTCAGCGCGCCGAGCTGACCAAGCGCCACGCGGCAGTCGGCGACCACCAGTTGCGGCAGATCGACACCGGGGATTTCGCGCTCGACCAGCGCGGCAACCGCCCCCTTGGCCTTCACATCGGCCAGGTAGTCATGGCCATCGAAGCGCGGCCCGCTGAGGGCGACGAACAGTTGACCGGCAGCGACGCTGCGGCTGTCGATGCTGACGCCGGTGAAACTGGCGTCGGCGCCTGCCAGGCGTGCGTTCAAAGCAGCAGTCAGCTGGCTGAGCATCATGAGCTTAAGCATGTGGAGCCTCCCAGGCGGCAAGGGCCTTCTCGGCTTCGACCAGATCGGAGAAGTCATGGCGCTCGCCATTGATCTCCTGGTAATCCTCGTGGCCCTTGCCGGCCAGGACGATCACATCCTCGGCAGCAGCAGTGGCGACCAGATGGGCAATGGCCAGGCCACGGCCAGCGACGAACTCCACGCTGTCGGGCTGGGCAAAGCCGGGGCGAATGTCATCGAAGATGCGCTGCGGATCCTCGGTACGCGGGTTGTCATCAGTCACCAGCACACGATCGGCCAGGCGCTCGGCGACTGCCGCCATCAGCGGACGCTTGCCGGCGTCACGATCACCACCACAGCCGAACAGGCACAGCAGCTTGCCGTGGGCGTGCGGGCGCAATGCCTCGAGCACCTTTTCCAGGGCATCCGGGGTGTGGGCGTAGTCGACCACCACCAACGGCTTTTTACCGCCACCCAGGCGCTGCATGCGGCCGACCGGGCCCTGCAGCTGCGGAGTGACTTTGAGAATTTCGTCCAGCGAATAGTCCAGCGCCAGCAGGGTAGCCACCGCCGCCAGCATGTTGCTCAGGTTGAAGCGCCCCAGCAGCTGGCTGCACAGGCTGCGTTCGCCCTGTGCGGTAACGAGGGTGGCTCGTACGCCATCATCGTCGAACGTGGCCTCGCGGCAGAACAGCGAAGCGTCGGGGTTCTCCAGGCTGTAGCTGAGCAACCGGGTCTCGATATGATCGGTACTCGGGCGGCGGGCGAAGTCGGCGGCCAGGCGGCGTCCGAACTCATCATCCAGGTTGACCACCTGGCAACGCAGGCTCGGCCAGGCGAACAGCTTGGCCTTGGCGGCCTCATAGGCCTCCATGCTGCCGTGATAGTCCAGGTGATCGCGCGACAGGTTGGTCATCACCGCGATATCGAACTCCAGCGCGGCGACGCGCCCTTGCTCAAGGGCGTGAGAGGACACTTCCATGGCCACGGCCTTGGCGCCGCTCTTTTTCAGGTCGTTCAAGGTCGATTGCACGGCAATCGGGTCCGGCGTGGTCAGGCGGCCGCTCTGCAATTCACCGTAGAAGCCGGTGCCCAGGGTGCCGATCAGCCCGCAACGCTGACCAAGGGCGTCGAGCGCCTGAGCCACCAGCTGGGTGACGCTGGTCTTGCCATTGGTACCGGTGACACCCACCAGGTTCAACTGGCGGCTGGGCTCGCCATAGAAGCGCCCGGCGATCTGCGACAGCTGGCCGATCAGCCCTTTGACCGGGATCAGCGGCACGTCGGTAAGCGGCAACACGCAGGTGCCCTGCTCTTCATAGGCGACCGCGGCGGCGCCACGGGCCAGCGCGTCGGCAATATGCTCACGGCCGTCGACCTTGGCGCCCGGCACAGCGAGGAACAGATCGCCCTGGCGCACCTGGCGGCTGTCCAGGGTCAGCTCGCGGATCAACGGATCGCGGCTGGCATGGGCGAACAGTTTGCTCAATGGCATCGTCATCAACCTCGCCCTCCCTTGGCGGGTACTGCGCTGGCTTGCTGCGTCGAGGGCGGCAGGTTGTCCGGCGGTACATTCATCAGGCGCAGGGTGCCCGACATCACTTTGCTGAATACGGGTGCCGAGACCAGGCCGCCGAAGTAGCCGCCCTTGCTCGGTTCGTCGATGACCACGACGATGGCATAGCGCGGGTCGCTCATCGGGCCGAAGCCGGCGAACAGCGAACGGTAGGCGTTCTCGGTGTAGCCCTTGGAACCGACGGTGGCTTTACGCGCCGTACCGGACTTGCCACCCACGTGGTAGAACGGCACCTGGGCACGGAATACCCCGCGCGGCGCTTCGATTACCTGCTGCAGCATGCCCTGCACGGTTTCGGCGGTTTCCTTGGGGATCGCCTGGACCGATTCCGGGGCCTTGTCGACCTTGAGGATCGACAGCGGCACCATCTTGCCGTCGTTGGCCAGTGCGGCGTAGGCATGCACCAGCTGCAGGGCGGTCACCGACACGCCGTAGCCATACGACAAGGTCGCGGTCTCGGCCTTGCGCCACTCGCGGTGGTTGGGCAGGTTGCCGACACGCTCGCCGGGGAAGCCGAGGCCGGTGTACTGGCCCAGGCCTACCTGGGACATGACCCGGTAGATGGCCTCGCCACCGATATCGAAGGCGATCTTGCTCATGCCGACGTTGGACGAGTTGATCAGGATGCCGGTCAGGTCGAGAATCGGGCCCTCGCTGCGCGACACGTCCTTGATGGTGTAGCGGCCGATTTGCAGGCTGCCCGGATAGACCTCGACCTTGTCGGTGACCTTCCAGCGGCCACTCTGCAAGGCGGCGCTCATCGAAATCGGCTTGACCGTCGAGCCAGGCTCGAACACATCGATGATCGCCCGGTTGCGCATCGCGGCCGGGAACATGCTGCGGCGGTTGTTCGGGTTGTAGGTCGGCTGGTTGACCATGGCCAGGACCTCGCCGGTCTTGACGTCCATGATCACCAGGCTGCCGGCCTTGGCTTCCTGTTCGGCAATGGCGTTGCGCAGCTCGCGGGTGGCCAGGTACTGCAGACGCAGGTCTATCGACAACGCCAAGGTCTTGCCGGCCTTGGCGTTCTTGGTTACCTGGATGTCCTTGATCAGCCGGCCACGCCGGTCCTTGATCACCTGCCGCTTGCCGGGCACCCCGGCGAGCCATTCGTCGTAGGCGAGTTCGACGCCTTCACGACCATGGTCATCCAGGTCGGTGAAGCCGACCATGTGTGCGGTGACGTCGCCGGCCGGATAGAAGCGGCGGAACTCTTCGAGGCCGTAGACGCCCGGAACCTTCAGGTCGAGGACGTGCTGGCCCTGCTCCGGGGTCAGGCCGCGGACCAGGTAGATGAACTCCTTGCTGGCCTGCTGGGTGAGACGTTCGCTCAATTGCTGCGGATTTTGCCCGAGCGCGGCGGCCAGCTGTGGCCAGCGATCCTTGGCCGCTTGCATTTCCTTGGGGTTGGCCCACAAGGTGGTGACGGGCGTACTGACAGCCAGCGGCTCGCCGTTGCGATCGGTGATCAGGCCGCGGTGCGCGGGGATGGGAATATGGCGCAGGCTGCGAGCATCGCCCTGGCCCTTGAGGAAGTCGCGGTCGACGACCTGCAAGTCGATGATGCGCCAGCAAATGGCACCGACCATCAGCGCCAGCAAACCGATCACCACCCGGAAGCGCCAGGGGTAGAGTGCGCCTTCGAGCTTCATCATGGCGCCACCATTCGCACTTCGTCAGCGGCGGGCACGCGCATCCTGAGCTGCTCCGAGGCCAGGCTCTCGATACGGCTGGAGGCAGTCCAGGTGCTTTGCTCAAGGATCAACCGGCCCCACTCGGCCTGGGCCTTGTCGCGCTCGTTCAGTTCACCGTACAGGGTGTTGAGCAACTGACGGTTCCAGTGGGCGCTGTAGGAAACGGCGATCGCCGAAATCAGCACGGCGACGAACAGCAGAAGCATCAGGAAGCTTCCGCCTGGCAGCGGCTTGGCAAACAGCCTGCTCACCGCAACTTCTCCGCGACCCGCATGACGGCGCTGCGCGACCGAGGGTTGGCCTTGAGTTCGGTTTCGGAGGCGAACTGCGCCTTGCCGATCAATTTGATCTTCGGCTCGAAGGCCTTGTGCTGGACCGGCAGGTTGCGCGGCAAATTGTCTGCCTCGCCCTTGACCAGCTTGCGCATGAACAGTTTGACGATACGGTCTTCCAACGAGTGGAAGCTGATCACTGCCAGGCGGCCACCCACCTCAAGGGCGTCGAGCGCGGCTTCAAGGCCGGTCTCGAGGTCGCCAAGCTCGTTGTTGACATGGATGCGCAGGCCCTGGAAAGCGCGGGTCGCAGGGTTCTTGCCCTTTTCCCAGGCCGGGTTGGCGACCTTGAGCACTTCCGCCAGGTCGGCGGTACGGGTGAACGGCTGCTTCTCGCGGCGCTCGACCACGGCGCGCGCCATGCGGCCGGCGAAGCGCTCCTCGCCGTACTCCTTGAACACCCGGGCAATTTCTTCGACGGGGGCGGTGGCGACGAACTCGGCGGCGCTGATGCCCTGGCCCGGGTTCATGCGCATGTCCAACGGGCCGTCGTTGAGGAAGCTGAAGCCGCGCTCGGGGTCGTCCAGTTGCGGCGAGGATACGCCCAGGTCGAGCAGGATGCCGCTGACCTTGCCGTCCAGGCCGCGGGCGCGCACTTCGTCGCCGAGTTCGGCAAAGCTGCGCTGCACAATGACAAAGCGGCCGTCTTCGGCCGCCAGCGCTTGCCCGGTGGCAATCGCCTGAGGATCCTTGTCGAAGCCCAGCAACCGCCCTTGCGGCCCGAGCTTGCTGAGGATCAGGCGGCTGTGGCCGCCACGCCCGAAGGTGCCGTCCAGATAGCAACCGTCGGCGCGCAGGGCCAATGCCTCGACGGCTTCGTCGAGGAGGACGGTGATGTGGTTGAAGCCGCTATCTATGGTCACAGGATCAGGTCACGCAAATCATCGGGCATGGCGCCCGGTTGTTGAATAGCTGCAAGGTCAGCTGCCGAAACCGCGTTCCAGGCATCCTCATCCCACAGCTGGAATTTGTTCAGCTGCCCCACCAGCATCGCCTTCTTGTCCAGCTTGGCGTACTCACGCAGACGGGGCGGCACCAGGAAACGCCCACTGCCATCGAGCTCCAGGTCCACCGCATTGCCAATCAGCAAACGCTGCAGGCGACGGTTTTCCTCACGCAACGACGGCAAGGCACGCAACTTGGCTTCTATCTGTTCCCACTCATCGAGGGGATAAACACACAAGCAGGGGTCAACGGCGTCGATGGTCACGATCAATTGACCATTGCAACGCGAATCGAGCTCGTCACGGTACCGGCTCGGCATGGCGAGACGGCCCTTTGCATCGAGGCTGACGGCGTTGGCTCCGCGGAACACGGCTGCGATTCCCCACAATGTTAGCTTTTTTGTGCCAGAAAACCCACTTCATCCCACTTTCTGCCACTTGCGCACACTATAGGAATCCGCCCGCCACACCGTCAAGGCACGTTCATAAGGAAATCCCTTACAGGACGGCGATTTAGCGCAACAAAGGAAGGGAGAAGGATTACAGGCGGGAAAAACTGACGGGAAAAATCAAACACACTCAAGCGGATAGAGTGAGAAGTTAAAGTAATTTATTAAGAGTAAGATTTTTTCGGTATTACCAGGACGCATCTGCTATCGATTCAAGCAGGAAAGGAAGAGGTGGAGAGTCGATCTGTAAGCCGGGTTTTGTCGAGGACAGTCATTCCTCTACGACGGCCATCACTGGACGCCTCTAGCAACCTACCCGGTTCCGACGCGGGCCACGCCGTATGGAACCCTATTTGGTCTTGCTCCGAGTGGGGTTTACCTAGCCACGGACTGTTGCCAGCCGTGCGGTGCGCTCTTACCGCACCTTTTCACCCTTACCGGCACCGAAGTGCTTAGGCGGTTGTTTTCTGTGGCACTTTCCGTAGGCTCGCGCCTCCCAGGCGTTACCTGGCACTCTGCCCTATGGAGCCCGGACTTTCCTCCCCCGCCTTTTGCGGAACAAAAGACGGCAGCGACTGTCCGATCGACTCTCCGCCGCCAAGGTTACCGGTAGCAGCGCTCAAGAACAAGCGGCGCGACCATTAATACCATTATGCCACTAATGGGCTTTCTGCTTTTCCAGGGCCAACTGATAGAGCAGGTTCTTGCGCACCCCGGTGATCTCGGCCGCCAGCGCCGCTGCTTTCTTCAGCGGCAGTTCGGCCAGCAGCAGATCCAGCACCCGCTGCGCCTCGGTGCTGATCGCCTGCTCGCCCTCCGGCGCGCTCCAACCGGCCACCAGCACCACACACTCGCCACGCTGCTGATTGCTGTCACCCTGGACGAATGCGCGCAACTCGGCCAACGGCAAGCCTTTGAGGGTCTCGAAAGTCTTGGTGATCTCACGCGCCAGCAGCGCCGGTCGATCGCCACCGAACACCGCCTCCATGTCCTCCAGACACTCGAGGATCCGGTGTGGCGCCTCGTAGAAGATCAGGGTGCGCGGCTCTTCCTTGACCTGCTCCAGACGCGCACGGCGCCCGGCGGCCTTGGCCGGCAGGAAGCCTTCGAAGATGAAGCGGTCCGACGGCAACCCCGCCGCCGACAGCGCGGCGATCAACGCACAGGCACCCGGCACCGGCACCACCTGCACGCCCGCAGCACGCGCCTGGCGTACCAGGTGATAGCCCGGATCGGAAATCAGCGGCGTGCCGGCATCGGACACCAGCGCCACATCGTCGCCGGCCAGCAGGCGAGTGATGAAGCGCCCGCCCTCGTCACGCTCGTTGTGCTCATGGCAAGCGGCCAGCGGCGTGTCGATGCCGAAATGCTGCAGCAGACGCACCGAGTGGCGGGTGTCCTCGGCGGCGATCAGGCTGACATCCGCCAGCACCTTCAGCGCCCGGGCGCTCATGTCGTCGAGGTTGCCGATGGGCGTGGCAACGACGTAAAGCTTGCCCAACGTGGATTTCGAAACCCCTGCAACATCAGTCACTGCGCACACCTGCTTTCCGGATCAAAGGTCGCCATTGTAGCCCGAGCACCGGTAACAGGGCGCAAAGAACTTCGCCCCGGGCACACCACGGGCCACCTATAGTGAAGGTTCAGTGTCGGCGAGATCGCGCCGCGCCCCCCGCTTGGGTACAATTGCCGGCCAACTTGATCGAGTAACAGGACCTTTACATGATCGCTTGTCTGCGGCTGCTCACAGCCCTCTGCCTTGCTGCCCTGCTGGCAGCCTGCGCCAGCTCGCCCTCATCCAGCCTGGGCGAACTGCCACGCACCCCGGACGCCAGCATCGAGCAACTGCTCGAGAAGGCGGCCTCCAGCAAGTCCGCCGAGGATGCGGCCCTGCTGCGCTTGAGCGCCGCGGACCTGGCATACAAGCAAAAGGATTTCCCGCGCGCCGCGCGGATTCTCGAGCAGGTCCCGCTGGAGCCGCTCAAGCCCGCCCAGCAGGTGTTCGCCTCCACCCTGGCCGCCGAGCTCGCCATGAGCCGCAACCAGCCCAAGGCCGCCCTGACCGCCCTCGCCCACCCGAGCCTGCAGCGCGTCGGCGAACTGCCGACCGAGCAGCAGGCCCGCACCTACAGCGTTCATGCCGCAGCCCTCGAAGCCGACGGCCAGGCCCTGGCCGCCGCCCAGCAGCGCGCGCTGCTGGCCCCCCTGCTTAGCGGCCAGGCCGCCAGCGCCAACAATGACGCGATCTGGGCCCTGGTCGCCTCGCTGCCCGCCGAACAACTGCAGCAGCCGGCCGCCGACGAGACCCTGGCCGGCTGGACCAGCCTGGCCCTGGCCGTGAAGCGCGCCGGCACCCTGGAACAGCAACAGGCCGCCATTGACACCTGGCGCCAGCAGCACCCCGAACACCCGGCAGCCAAGCAATTGCCGACAGCCCTGGTCAAGCTCAAGGAGCTGGCCAGCCAGCCACTGACCAAGATCGCCCTGCTGCTGCCCCAGGAGGGCCCACTGGCCGGTGTCGCCCGTGCGCTGCGTGACGGCTTCATGGCCGCTCACTTCCAGGCCCAGCAAGGTGGCCAGCCCGCCCCTGCGGTACAAGTGTTCGACAGCTCGCGCATCACCTCGCTCGACGACTTCTACCGTCAGGCCCAGGCTGCCGGCGTGCAACTGGTGGTCGGCCCGCTGGAAAAGCCGCTGGTCAAGAAGCTCGCCGCCTACCCGCAACTGCCTATCACCACCCTGGCCCTGAACTACGCCGACGCCGGCCAAAAAGCGCCGCCACAGCTGTTCCAGTTCGGCCTGGCCGCCGAGGACGAAGCCCGCGAAGTGGCACGCCGTGCCCGCGCCGACGGCATGGTTCGCGCCGTGGCCCTGGTACCGAGCGGTGAATGGGGCGACCGCGTGCTCGCCGCCTTCCGCCAGGACTGGGAAGGCAATGGCGGCACCCTGATCACCGCGCAGCGCATCGCCCAGCCCGTCGCCCTTGCCCAGCAGATCGCCGATCTGTTCCAGTTGCGCCAGAGCGAAGGCCGCGCCAAGAGCCTGCAGAGCACCGTCGGCGGCACCATCGCCGCGCAGCCTTCGCGCCGCCAGGACATCGACTTCATCTTCCTCGCCTCGACGCCGCAGCAGGCCCAGCAGATCAAGCCGACACTGAACTTCCAGTACGCCGGCGACGTGCCGGTCTACGCCACCTCCAACCTGTACAGCGCCAGCGGTGACGTGAACCAGTACAACGACATGAACGGCATCCGCTTCTGCGAAACGCCTTGGCTGCTGGACACCACCAACAGCCTGCGCCAGCAAGTCGTGCAGCAGTGGCCCCAGGCCGCCGGTAGCCTCGGCCGCCTGTACGCCATGGGCGTCGACGCCTACAGCCTGGCTCCGCGCCTGGGCCAGCTCAAAGCGCTGCCGGACAACCGCGTCGAAGGCCTGTCCGGTAGCCTGAGCATGAACCCCAGCCAGCGCATCGAACGCCAGCTGCCATGGGCCGAATTCGCCGGCGGCCAGGTCAAGCGCCTGCCGGACACCCCTCGCTGATGCCCGGCGCATCGCCCAGCCTTGCCGGCCAGACAGCCGAAGATCACGCCCTTGAATACCTTCAAGGGCAAGGTCTGCGGCTACTGGAGCGCAACTGGCGATGCAAGGGGGGCGAGCTCGATCTGGTCATGCTCGATGCCGATACAGTAGTATTCGTCGAAGTCCGCTACCGGTTGCATGCGGAGTTCGGCGGAGCGCTCGCCAGTATCGATGGGCGCAAGCAGCAACGACTGGCGCTTGCCGCCAACCTCTTCCTGCAGCACGAACCCCGCTGGGCCACCCGCCCCTGCCGCTTCGACGTTATCGCCCTGCAGGGCCGGGGGCATGCGGGGCAACCGCTTCAATGGCTGAAAAATGCCTTCGAATGCTGAACCCAATTCGATTTTCTAGCTCTATGTTTCGCGGGCTGGTCACTGTTGCGCGTAGCAAAGGCCACCGCCCCTCTTAAGGTCACCCAGATGGACATGCAATCCCGAATTCGCCGGCTGTTTCAGGCCAGCATCGACACCAAGCAACAGGCAATGGACATCCTGGCACCCCACATCGAGCAGGCCAGCCTGGTCATGGTCAACGCCCTGCTCAACGACGGCAAGATGCTCGCGTGCGGCAACGGCGGCTCGGCCGGCGATGCCCAGCACTTCTCCTCGGAGTTGCTCAACCGCTTCGAGCGCGAGCGCCCGAGCCTGCCGGCCATTGCCCTGACCACCGACAGCTCCACACTGACCTCGATCGCCAACGACTACAGCTACAACGAAGTCTTCTCCAAGCAGATCCGCGCCCTGGGCCAGCCCGGCGACGTGCTGCTGGCGATCTCCACCAGCGGTAATTCGGCCAACGTGATCCAGGCGATCCAGGCCGCTCATGACCGCGAAATGATTGTCGTCGCCCTGACCGGGCGCGATGGCGGCGGCATGGCCTCGCTGCTGCTGCCCGAGGACGTCGAAATCCGCGTCCCCGCCACGGTCACCGCGCGCATCCAGGAAGTCCACCTGCTGACGATCCACTGTCTGTGCGACCTGATCGACAGCCAACTGTTCGGGAGTGAAGAATGATCTCCAAGCGTATCGGCCTGATGGCCCTGACCCTGTGCCTCGGCGTATCGGGCTGCAGTTCCGTGCTCACCTCGGCGCGCAACTCGCCTATCGAGGATGACCGCGGCACCCGCACCATCGGCAGCAAGATCGATGACTCGCTGATCGAGACCAAGGTCTCGGTCAACATCGCCAAGGCCAACCCGGAGCTGGACAAAGGCTCGCACATCGTCGTCAGCAGCTACAACGGTGTCGTGCTGCTTGCCGGCCAGACCCCACGCGCCGATCTCAAGTCCCTCGCCGAGCAGACCGCCGGCCAGGTGCAGCGAGTCAAGAAGGTACACAACGAGCTGCAAGTCATTCAGCCGTCGTCGATCCTGGCGCGCAACAACGACGCCTGGCTGACCACCAAGATCAAGACCCAGATGCTGACCGACGAGAGCGTGCCCAGCTCGCGCATCAAGGTGATCACCGAAAACGGCATCGTCTACCTGCTCGGCCTGGTAAGACAGCAAGAGGCCAACGCTGCCACCAATGTGGTGCAAGGTGTGTCGGGCGTACAGAAGATCGTCAAGCTGTTCGAGTACATCGACTGACAACTCCTTGGCGAGCGTCGGGACGCTCGCCTTTTTCACTCTGATCCAGGAAGTACCCCATGAAAAAGCTGCTGCTGCCCGCCCTGCTGATCGGCACCTTCGCCACCCTGGCCGGCTGCTCCACTCCGAGCGTGATCACCCTCAACGATGGCCGCGAACTGCAGACCACCGACACGCCGCACTTCGACCGCAACTCCGGCTTCTACGAGTTCAAGCAACTGGATGGCAAGCCGACCCGCATCAACAAGGACCAGGTGCAGAGCATCAAGGACCTGTAATTGCGGCAGTAATGAAAAAGGCGATCCCTGCGGATCGCCTTTTTCATTACTGCCTGTTACTTCACGACTTTCAGGCTCGGACGACCACTCGGACGCGGCGGCTCGGGCGGACCGTCATCATCCGGCTCGACACCGTCGTCCTCAAGGTCATCCTCGTCCGCGAGCGGCGGCTCCAGCTCGAAGACCATGCCCTGGCCATTCTCCCGGGCGTAGATCCCCAGGATGGCGCCAATCGGCACATACAGCGTATGCGCCACGCCACCGAAGCGCCCTTCGAAGCTAACCGCCTCGTTGTCCATATGCAGGCTACGCACGGCACTGGGGGAGATGTTCAGGACGATCTGGCCATCGCTGGCGAAACCTTGTGGCACCTGGACCGCCGGGTATTCGGCATTGACCAGCATATGGGGCGTGCAATCGTTGTCGACGATCCACTCGTACAGCGCACGAACCAGATAGGGGCGACTGGAGTTCATCAACGGCTCCTCTTTAAACCTTGCGCATTTCACGTTCAGTAGCAGACAGGCTCGCCTGGAAAGGCTCGCGGGCGAACTGTCGCTCCATGTAATCCAGCAGCGGCTTGGCCTGCCGCGGCAACTCGATACCCATCACCGGCAAGCGCCAGAGTATGGGCAGTAGACAGCAATCGACCAGACTCTGCTCCTCGCTCATGAAGCAGGCCATTTCAGCGAATAGCGGAGCCACGCCCGTCAGGCTCTCGCGCAACTCCTTGCGCGCCTGGGTACGTGCCGGCTCGCTGCTGCGCGGGTCCAGCACGGTGTCGGCCAGGCTGCACCAGTCGCGCTGGATGCGGTGCATCAGCAGGCGGCTGTTGCCGCGAGCCACCGGATAGACCGGCATCAGCGGCGGGTGCGGGTAACGCTCCTCGAGGTACTCCATCACCACGCTCGACTCGTACAGCGCCAGATCGCGATCGACCAGGGTCGGCAGACTGCCGTAAGGGTTCACTTCGACCAGCTTGGGTGGCAGGCGATTGCGGTCGACATCGATAATCTGCACCGTAACGCCTTTCTCCGCGAGCACCAGGCGTACCCGGTGGGAGTAATGGTCAGCGGGGTCGGAATAGCAGGCTAACCTGTTGGTTGCGCCCATGTAGCGCCTCCTCGTACGGGATGCTTGTAATACTGCAAATGAAAACGCGCCCGGGGTGCCCCAGCGACATCGCTGGGCACCCCGGGCGCGTTCAACTACCAGAAACTACTGCGTGATCAGTGCACGTCCTTCCAGTATTCGCGCTTGAGCAAGTAGGCGAACACGAAGAAGAAAGCCAGGTACAGCAACACGTAGGTACCGATGCGCTGGCTTTCCAGTTTGACCGGGTTGGCCGAATAGGCCAGGAAGGTCACCAGGTTCTTGACCTTCTCGTCGAACTGCTCGGTCGTCAGGGTACCGGATTTCTCTTCGACGGTCAGCTGGTCACACGCTTCATGGGTCAATGGGGTGCCGGTCAGCGGGTCGTATTGCTTCTTGCCATCGACCACGCTTTGCACCTGCTTGCAACCAATCACTTGGTTGCCCTGCAGACCAACCAGTACGTTAGGCATGCCGACGTTGGGGAAGACCTTGTTGTTCACCCCATATGGCCGCGCCTTGTCCTCATAGAAACTGCGCAGGTAGGTGTACAACCAGTCGTTGCCACGCACCCGGGCAACCAGGGTGAGGTCGGGCGGCGCGGCGCCGAACCAGGTCTTGGCATCGTTCGGCTGCATGCCGATTTTCATGTGATCGCCGATCTTGGCGCCGGTGAACACCAGGTTTTCGAGCATAAGCTCGTGGGGAATCCCCAGGTCATCGGCGACACGCTCGTAACGCTGGAACTTGGCGCTATGGCACCCCATGCAATAGTTGGCGAAGGTACGCGCCCCATCCTGCATCGCGGCCTTGTCGGTCAGGTCGATATCGACCTTGTCCAGCTCCAGGCCGTGCTCGGCGGCGAACGAAAGGCCAGGCATCAATGCCAGCAAGCATACTGCAATAAACTTTTTCATCAGCCAGTCACCCTTTCCGGAACCGGTTTGGTCTTCTCGAGCCTTGTGTAGAACGGCATCAGCAGGAAGTAGGCGAAGTACAACACGGTGCACACCTGCGACAGCAAGGTACGCCCCGGGGTCGGCGCCAGCACGCCCAGCACGCCAAGGATGACGAAGGCCACGCAGAACACCAGCAACCAGATCTTGCTCAGCCAGCCCTTGTAGCGCATCGAGCGCACCGGACTGCGGTCAAGCCAGGGCAACACGAACAGCACCGCGATTGCCGCGCCCATGGCAATTACCCCGAACAGTTTGTCGGGCACCGCGCGCAGGATCGCGTAGAACGGTGTGAAGTACCACACAGGCGCGATGTGCTCAGGGGTCTTGAAAGCGTTGGCCTGCTCGAAGTTCGGTTTTTCCAGGAAGTAGCCACCCATTTCCGGGAAGAAGAACACCACGGCACAGAACACGAAGAGGAACACCACGACCCCGGCGATATCCTTGACGGTGTAGTACGGGTGGAACGGGATGCCATCCAGCGGAATGCCGTTCTCGTCCTTCTTCTTCTTGATGTCCACGCCATCGGGGTTGTTCGAACCCACTTCGTGCAGCGCCAGGATATGCAGCACCACCAGGCCCAGGATCACGATCGGCAAGGCCACCACGTGCAGGGCGAAGAAGCGGTTCAGGGTGATGCCGGAGATCAGGTAGTCACCACGAATCCACTGGGTCAGGTCATCACCGATCACCGGGATCGCGCCGAACAGCGAGATGATCACCTGGGCACCCCAGTACGACATCTGCCCCCAGGGCAGCAGGTAGCCCATGAACGCCTCGGCCATCAGCGCCAGGTAGATCAGCATGCCGAACAGCCAGACCAGCTCGCGGGGCTTCTGGTAGGAGCCGTAGAGCAGCCCGCGGAACATGTGCAGGTAGACCACGATGAAGAACGCCGAGGCGCCGGTGGAGTGCAGGTAGCGCAGGATCCAGCCGTACTCGACGTCGCGCATGATGTACTCGACCGAGGCGAAGGCCTCTTCCGCCGAGGGGGTGAAACTCATGGTCAGCCACACGCCGGTGACGATCTGGTTGACCAGCACCAGCAACGCCAGCGAGCCGAAGAAGTACAGGAAGTTGAAGTTCTTGGGCGCGTAATACTTGCTTAGATGGTCTTCCCACATCTTCGTCGCGGGGAAGCGCGCATCGATCCACTCCATGAACTTGCTCATCATGCGTTCTCCTGATCGACGCCGATGACGATGATTTCGTCCGACTCGTACGAGTGCGGTGGCACTGGCAGGTTGAGAGGCGCCGGCTGGGATTTGTAGACACGCCCGGCAAGGTCGTAGTGCGAACCGTGGCAGGGGCAGAAATAGCCACCGACCCACTTCGGCCCGAGGTCAGCCGGGGCGACCTCAGGGCGGAAGGTCGGCGAACAACCCAGGTGTGTGCACAGGCCGACCAGGATGAGAATCTCGGGCTTGATCGAGCGGACTTGCGGGTCGACGTAGGTAGGCTGCACCGACGCCTTGGATTCAGGGTCGGACAGCTCGCCGGTGATCTTTTTCAGATTACCGAGGATCTCCTCCGTTCGCCGCACGATGAATACAGGTTGCCCACGCCATTCAGCTACCATCTGCTGACCGGGCTCGACCTTGGCGATATTGACCTTCACCGGTGCCCCTGCGGCTTTCGCCTTGGCACTGGGAAACCATGACCCCACGAACGGTACCGCTGCCCCCACTGCCCCCGCTGCCCCGACCACGGATGTCGCGGCTACGAGGAAGCGGCGCCGGCCTGCGTTGACGCCGTCATTGCTCATTCAGTCCTCTCCCATCAGCTTGCTTGGCCTGTTTGAACAGGCATCTACTTAGGTACGTCTGTGGCACTAAAAATTGGCCGCAATGGTAAGGAACAAATCCACACGCTGACAAGGTGATTACCCGCTCGTCGGGCCACTACCCTCGCTTTGCTTGATCTGCGTCTATGCGACAAACGGCCACGGACTAGCAGACAGGTTAGTTGAAGACATAAAAAAAGCCCGGTTCCAAAAAGGAACCGGGCTTTTTTCGACTGCCGAAGCGGTATTAACGCTTGGAGTACTGAGGACGCTTACGCGCTTTACGCAGACCCACTTTCTTACGCTCAACTTCACGAGCGTCGCGGGTGACGTAGCCAGCACGACGCAGAGCGCCACGCAGGGTTTCGTCGTATTCCATCAGGGCGCGGGTGATGCCGTGGCGGATTGCACCGGCCTGACCGCTGACACCACCACCGGAAACGGTGACGTAGATGTCGAACTTCTCAACGGTTTCGGTCAGTTCCAGCGGCTGGCGAACAACCATGCGAGCGGTTTCGCGGCCGAAGAACACGTCCAGAGAACGGTTGTTGATGGAGATGTTACCGGTACCTGGACGCAGGAAAACGCGAGCGGTTGCGGTCTTGCGACGGCCAGTGCCGTAGTTTTGAGTCGCCGACATAATGAACTATCCCGTTAGATCTTCAGTTCTTGAGGCTGCTGAGCAGTGTGTGGGTGAGCAGCACCCGCGTACACTTTCAGCTTGCGGTACATGTCGCGACCCAGCGGGTTCTTCGGCAGCATGCCTTTGACCGCGGTTTCGATAACACGCTCAGGGGCCTTGGCGATCAACTTCTCGAAGTTGATTTCCTTGATACCGCCCGGGAAGCCGGAGTGGGAGTAGTACATCTTGTCGGAAGACTTGGCACCAGTCACACGGATTTGCTCGGCGTTGATGACGACGATGTAGTCGCCGGTGTCAACGTGAGGGGTGTATTCTGGCTTGTGCTTGCCACGCAGGCGGCTAGCGATTTCGGTAGCCAGACGACCCAGGGTCTGACCAGCGGCGTCGACTACGAACCACTCGCGCTTTACTGTTTCCGGTTTAGCAGTAAAAGTTTTCATTCTCTAAAGCCTCAGAGGCCGCCCAGCGAAAAATAGACGGCGAATCTTACTGGATAGTGCACAGCTTGCCAAGGGCAAGCGCGCAGCCGAACGCTGACGCTTTTGGGGGCTCGGGTCGGGCACGCCAATGTTCGACAAGGGTTCCCTGCATGGTGGTGCATCACTTCCGCCACACGGAGAGGGGCAGAATTATCCAGATTGCAGGAAAAATTTCAACCTGCTTTTATGCTCGTCTTTGCCATGGAGCGTATACCCGATGGAATACCGTAAGCTCGGCCGTACCGACCTCGACGTCAGCGCCCTGTGCCTGGGCACCATGACCTGGGGCGAACAGAACACCCAGGACCAGGCCTTCGCCCAGATCGCCCTGGCCAAGGCCAGCGGCATCAACTTCATCGACACCGCCGAGATGTACCCAGTGCCACCGCGCCCGGAGACCTACGCCGCCACCGAACGCATCATCGGCAACTGGTTCGCCGCCAACGGCGACCGTGACGACTGGATCCTTGCCAGCAAGGTCGCCGGCCCCGGCAACGGCATCAGCCACATCCGCGACGGCCAGCTAAAGCACAACCGCCAGCACATCGTCGCCGCGCTGGACGAGAGCCTCAAGCGCCTGCAGACCGACCGCATCGACCTCTACCAGTTGCACTGGCCCGAGCGCAGCACCAACTTCTTCGGCAAGCTCGGCTACCAGCACCTGCCCCAGGACATTTTCACCCCGCTGGAGGAAACCCTGGAGGTGCTCGATGAACAGGTGCGCGCCGGCAAGATCCGCCACATCGGCCTGTCCAACGAAACCCCGTGGGGCACCCTGAAATTCCTGCACCTGGCCGAAACCCGCGGCTGGCCCCGCGCGGTGTCGATCCAGAACCCCTACAACCTGCTCAATCGCAGCTTCGAGGTGGGCCTGGCGGAGGTGGCAATCCGCGAGCAGTGTGGTTTGCTGGCCTATTCGCCGCTGGCCTTCGGCATGCTGTCAGGCAAGTACGAAAACGGCGCCCGCCCCGAACACGCTCGCCTGACCCTGTTCAGCCGCTTTGCCCGCTACTCCAATCCGCAGACCGTGGCCGCCTGCGGCCGCTATGTGCAGCTGGCCCGCGAACACGGGCTGGACCCGGCGCAGATGGCGCTGGCGTTCGTGACCCGGCAGCCGTTCGTGACCAGCAACATCATCGGCGCGACGAACCTCGAGCAACTGCGCAGCAACATCGACAGCCAGGCGTTGAACCTGGGCGATGAACTGCTGGCGGCGATCGAGGCGGTCCATCAGGAGCAGCCGAACCCCGCGCCTTGATGCAACACAGACGCTGCACTGCTCTTTCGTGGGGTAGACACAATCGCCAAAAAATAAGACGATCCAGCCGGTGATTGACCACTCTACCCTATAAGAACAATGACAATGATGTTTACCCAACCCCCGGCGTCGCTGCGGCGCGTCAGCATCCTGGCCGTTGATAAAGTGTTCGCTTCGACACTGATGCAGGCCAAGGACTTCTTCCACCTGGCCAGCCTGCGCTACAGCAAGCAGCTGGGCCTGGGTCTGCAACCGATGTTCGAGATCGGCCTGGTGAGCCCGGACGGTTTGCCCGTGGACAGCTTCAGCAACGTGCAGTTGCCGGTCGACAGCGGCCTCAATGATGCCGACGTGATCATCCTGCCGGCCTTCTGGGACGACTTCGACAACCTGCTGCAACGCTATCCGCAGGTGCTGCCCTGGCTGCGCGCGCAGCATGCCCGTGGCGCGGTGCTGTGCGCCGAGGCCAGCGGCGTGTTCTGGCTGGCCGAGTCGGGGCTGCTCGACGGCAAGGAGGCAACCACCTACTGGCGCTTCTTCAGCAGCTTCGCCGAGCGCTTCCCGAAGATCCGCCTGAACCAGGACAAGCACCTGACCGACGCCGACAATCTCTACTGCGCCGGCGGCACCACCTCGGCCTGCGACCTGTACATCTACCTGATCGAACGCTTCTGTGGCGCCAACGTGGCCCGCGCGGTGGCCCGCGACATCCTCTACGAGGTGCAGCGCAGCTATACCCCGGGGCGCATGGGCTTCGGCGGCCAGAAGCTGCACCAGGACCTGATCATCCTGCAGATCCAGCACTGGCTAGAAGAGCACTTCGCCGACAAGTTCCGCTTCGAGGATGTGGCGCGAAACCACGGCATGAGCATCCGCAACTTCATGCGCCGCTTCCAGAGCGCCACCGGCGACAAGCCCCTGCACTACCTGCAGCGCCTGCGCATCGAGACCGCCAAGGGCCTGCTGTCGAGCACGCGCAAGAGCATCAAGACCATCAGCTACGAGGTGGGCTACGACGACGCGAGCTTCTTCGCCCGGCTGTTCCGCCAGCACACGGAGTTGTCGCCGAACCAGTATCGGCAGCAGTTCATGCAAGAGGCATGAACCTTCTATCGTGGGAGCGGGCTTGCCCCGCTCCCACGAAAGGAATGGCTTACGGCTTGTGCGCCCGCGACAGGAACTCGTGGGACTGCATCTCCAGCAGGCGGCTGAGCGTGCGCTGGAACTCGAAGCTCAGGCGCCCGCCGGTGTACAGGTCCTTGAGCTCCACCTCGGCCGAGATGATCAGCTTCACGTTGCGATCGTAGAACTCGTCGACCATGTTGATGAAGCGCCGGGCGATGTCGTCGGTGGTCACGCCCATCTGCTCGACGTTGCTCAGCAGCACGGCATGGAAGATCTTGCCCAGCTCGATGTAGTCGTTCTGGCTGCGCGGCCCGTCGCACAGGGCGCGGAAGTCGAACCAGGCAACGTCATCGCAGGTGCGCAGGGCATGGATCTCGCGGTTCTCGATCATCAGCACGTCGTTCTCGACTGCCTGGGTGCACTCTGGGGTCAACGCCTTGAAGCTGGCGCGCAGGCTTTCATGCGCCGCGTCGTCGAGCGGGAAGTGGAACAGCTCTGCCTGCTCCAGGTGGCGCAGACGGTAGTCCACGCCGCTGTCGACGTTCACCACATCGGTGTACTGCTTGATCATGGCGATGGCCGGCAGGAAGCGCGCGCGCTGCAGGCCGTCCTTGTACAGGCCGTCCGGGACGATGTTGGAAGTGGCCACCAGCGACACGCCGTTCTTGAACAGCTCTTCCATCAGGGTGCCGAGGATCATGGCATCGGTGATATCGGAGACGAAGAACTCGTCGAAGCAGATCACCTTGGCTTCGTCGCTGAAGCGCTTGGCGATGATGGTCAGCGGGTTCTTCTCGCCCTTGAGGGTCTTCATCTCCTCGTGGACGCGCTTCATGAAGCGGTGGAAGTGCGTGCGCATCTTCTGCTTGAACGGCAGCGCTTCATAGAAGGTGTCGACCAGGTAGGTCTTGCCCCGGCCCACGCCGCCCCAGAAGTACAGGCCCTTGACCGGCGTCTGCTCCTTCTTGCCGAACAGCTTGCCGAACACGCCCGGCTTGTTGTTCTGCGCGTGTACCAGGTCGTCGTACAGGCGCTGCAGGTGACGCACCGCAGTTTCCTGCGCCGCGTCATGGAAGAAGTCGGGGCGTTTCAGATCGGCTTGGTATCGTTCTAGGGGCGTCATGATTTCGTTAGCGAGGCAACAAAAAACGGGCCGTCACTGTAGCGACCGGCCCGCTTAATGGCAATCAGACTTGCGTCAAAGTGACTCAGTCCGCCTGTGGCGCCAGGGCCTCGCGCAGGCTGGTGATGGCCGCGTCACGGGCCTCGGCGGCCTCGAACTGCGGCCCGTCGGCAACTTGCTCACCGTTCAGCCACAGCGAGAAGCCCAGGCCCTCGACTCGCACATCGGCCTCGCCGCCCTGTTGCAGCTGCTTGCTCACCGCCCCAGCGCTCTTGCCATCGGCGAAGCTGCGCGACAGCAGCAATTGCTCGCCATCAGCGGCCAGCAGGCGGAAGCGGAAGCTGCCATCCTCGTCACGGAAGCTGACGAAGCGGGCGCTCTTGGCGGCCTTCTTCTTCACCTCGGTGCTGGCCTGCACGGTGGTGCGGAACGAACGCAGGCCAACTGCCTCGCGCAGTTGCTCGAGGAACGGCGTGGCGATCTTGCGGGCCTTGGCGGCGCCGGCCAGAAGGATGTCCTCGAGCTCAGACGGGCGCGCGATCAGCTGGTGATAGTGCTCGCGCTTTTCGGCCAACTGGCCGTCGAGCAGCTGGAACAGGCGCTGCTTGGCATCGCCCCAGCCCAGGCCCTGAAGCAGCTCTTCGCGGAACTCGGCGCATTGCGCCGGCGAGGAGAAGGCCTGGAACAGGGTGAACAGGTGCGAGTTGTCCGGATCCTTGGCCTCGCCGGGGGCCTTGGAGTCGGTGACGATGCGCGAGATCGCATCCTTCATGTCCTTGGCGCTGGTGAACAGCGGGATGGTGTTGTCGTAGCTCTTGGACATCTTGCGACCGTCCAGGCCCGGGAGCGTGGCCACGCTCTCCTCGATCACCGCCTCGGGCAGGGCGAAGAAGTCCTTGCCCTGGCCGAACAGGTGGTTGAAACGCTGGCCGATGTCACGTGCCATCTCCACGTGCTGGATCTGGTCGCGGCCAACCGGCACCTTGTTGGCATTGAACATCAGGATGTCAGCAGCCATCAGCACCGGGTAGCTGAACAGGCCCATGGTAACGCCGGCGTCCGGGTCTTCGCCGGCCTCGACATTCTTGTCCACCGACGCCTTGTAGGCGTGAGCGCGGTTGAGCAGGCCCTTGGCGGCGACGCAGGTCAGCAGCCAGGTAAGCTCCGGGATCTCGGGGATGTCCGACTGGCGATAGAAGGTCACCTTGGCCGGGTCCAGGCCACCGGCGAGCCAGGTGGCGGCGATCTCCAGGCGCGAACGCTGGATGCGCTGCGGGTCGTCGCACTTGATCAGGGCGTGGTAGTCGGCCAGGAAGTAGAACGAGTCGACGCCGGGCTGCTGGCTGGCGAGGATGGCCGGACGGATGGCGCCGGCGTAGTTGCCCAGGTGCGGGGTGCCGGTGGTGGTGATACCGGTGAGGATGCGCGTGGTCATGGGGGTTCGCTTATTCAGGCTTGGCTCAGTTCGAAAGGCGCGGCAGCAGCAGATCCTTCAGATCGGTCAGCTTGCCATGGAAAAAGTGTCCGCATTCTGCCACTTTCAGCAGCTCGTGGGGGCGCGACAGGGCGGCGGACCAATCGTAGACCAGTTGCGGATCGACCACTTCGTCGGTGTCCGGCTGCACGACGATCAGCGCGACGCGCTCGGGCAGCGGGAACTGCGCGTTCAGGCGCATCACCGCCGGGGCGATCATGAACAGCTGTTGCAGCTCGACATCCGCCGCCTCCAGGCGACCGGCCAGGCTGGCGGCAACGAAGCCGCCGAAGGAGAAGCCCATCAGCACCAACGGCAGCTCGGGATGCTGCTGGCGCAACCAGGCTGCGGCAGCCTCGGCATCCGCTACCTCGCCAGCGCCCATGTCATGGCTGCCGGCGCTCTGGCCAACGCCGCGGTAGTTGAAGCGCAGGGTGACGTAACCTGCATCACGGGCGGTACGCTGCAGGGTCGAGACCACCTTGTTGAGCATGGTGCCGCCCTGGACCGGGTTGGGGTGGCAGATCAGCACCGCGCCGCGGGCATCGGCCACGTCCAGGTACAAAGCCTCGAGCTGGCCGGTCGGGCCATCAATGAACAAGGGGGTTTCGCGGATAAGCAAGGTACTACTCCGTGACCTCGTGAAGGGTCGACTCGTCTAGCAAAGGAATTCTGTTCTGATTTGCGATCGCTCGCGGTATACAGCGCAGGTCTGAGCCGTTAACGTAAAGCAAAGCCGTTTATAGAGGAAGGACTCGTGGAACACTCGCTCCTTGTTTGGTTGCTGCCGACCCTGGCCCTGGTTGTCGGTGTCGTCGTCGGTTTCGCGCTGGCCCGCCTGCTGCCCAACGCGGCACCAAGCAACACCCAACGCCAGCTGGATGACATCCAGCAGCGCTTCGACAATTACCAGAACGAAGTGGTAACCCACTTCAACAGCACTGCATCGCTGGTCAAAAAACTGACCCAGAGCTACCAGGACGTGCAGGATCACCTGGCCGACGGCGCCAACCGCCTGGCCCTGGACGAGCTGACCCGCCAACGCCTGCTGGCCGCGCTGCACTCCGAAGCCGCGCAAGGCCCGCGTGATCGCCTGACGCCGCCGAAGGATACCGCCGAAGTGCCACGCGACTACGCACCGAAGTCGCCGAACTCGCCGGGCATGCTCGATGAGAGCTACGGGCTCAAGCGCTGAATCGATGACATGAAGAAGGCCTCGCAAGAGGCCTTTTTTGTGGGCGCTGTCTACTCGCCCTAACACTCCGTGGGAGCGGGCTTGGGCCGCGATAGAGCCGGCCCGGATCACCTCAGCGATACCAGGCCGCGCCCTCCTCGCCGATGTCATAAAGCGCCCGCGCCTGCCCCAGTACATCCCTCGGCAATACGCCCTGGCATACCAGCCCATGCAAGGCCGCCAGCACCACGGCATACCGGTCCACCTCGAAAAACCGTCGCAACTGCTGGCGCGTATCGCTGCGCCCGAAACCATCGGTGCCCAGGGTGGCATAGGGCGCCTGCACATACTCGGCGATCAATTGCGGCCAGGCGCGCACATAGTCGCTGGCCGCGATCACCGGGGCGGCGCCGGGCAGGCAACGACGCACATGGCAATCCGCCTGCTCCCCGGCTATCGCCAAGCGTTGCGCATCCCTGGCCCCACGCGCCAGTTCGCTGAAGCTGGTGACGCTGAACACCTCGCTGTCGACCTGCCAGTCACTGGCCAGCAACTCGCCGGCGGCAATCACCTCGCGCAGGATGGTGCCCGAACCCAACAAGCGCACCTGGCCACGGGGTGCGGCCGAGGAATGCCGGGCAAAGCGATACATGCCTCGCAGTACATCGTCGTGCATGTCTTCGGGCAACGACGGCTGCGGGTAGTTTTCATTCATCACCGCCACATAGTGGAACTCATCCTGCTGCTCCACCAGCATGCGCCGCGCGGCATGGTCGAGGATCACCGCCAGCTCGCCGGCAAAGCACGGATCCCAGGCCCGGCAGTTGGGCACCATCGATGCCATTACCAGGCTCGATCCGTCCTGGTGCTGCAAGCCCTCGCCGCCCAACGTGGTGCGCCCCGCCGTGGCGCCCAGCAACAGGCCCCGGGCACGCTGGTCGGCGGCAGCCCAGATCAGGTCGCCGACCCGCTGAAAGCCGAACATTGAATAGTAGATGTACACCGGCAGCATCGGCTCGCCATGCACCGCGTAGGCGGTCGCTGCCGCGACCCATGAAGAGATCGCCCCGGCCTCGGTGATGCCCTCCTCCAGCAGCTGGCCGTCCCGCGCCTCCTTGTAGACCAGCAGCGAGCCCGCGTCCTCCGGCTCGTAGCGTTGCCCGTGGGGCGAATAGATACCGATCTGGCGGAACAGGCTGGCCATGCCGAAGGTGCGCGCCTCGTCGGCGACGATCGGCACCACTCGTGGCCCCAACCCCGGCGCCTTGAGCCAGTTGCCCAGCAAGCGCACCGCGGCCATGGTGGTGGACATCTCCTTGCCTTCGGCGTGCAGGGCGAAACCGCCGAATGCCTCCAGCTCGGGCACAGGCAAGGTGGCACAGTCGTTGCGCCGCAGCGGCAGCGGCCCACCCAGTGCCTGGCGGCGCTGGCGCAGATAGACCATCTCCGGGCTGTCTTCGGCCGGGCGATAGAAACGCAGTTGCTCCACCGCCTCATCCGACAACGGCAAATGGAAACGGTCGCGGAAGGCCAGCAGTGCCTGCACGTCGAGTTTCTTGGCCTGGTGCGCGGTCATCCGCGACTCGCCGGCACTGCTCATGCCATAGCCTTTCTTGGTCTTGGCCAGGATCACCGTCGGCCGGCCCTTGCAGGCCCTGGCGGCGGCATAGGCGGCATGCAGCTTGCGAAAATCATGACCACCGCGCTTGAGGGCGTTGATCTCTTCGGTGCTCATGTGCGCCACCAGGCGCTGCAAGGCCGGGTTCTGCTTGAAGAAGTGCTCGAGGTTGTAGCTGCCGTCCTTGGCGCCGAGGGTCTGGAACTGACCGTCGGGCGTCGCCGCCAACTGGCGCAGCAGCGCGTGTTCGTGATCACGGGCGAACAGGGCGTCCCACTCCGAACCCCACAGCACCTTGATCACGTTCCAGCCGGCACCGCTGAACAACGCTTCGAGCTCCTGGATGATCTGGCCATTGCCGCGTACCGGGCCGTCCAGGCGCTGCAGGTTGCAGTTGACGATGAAGGTCAGGTTGTCCAAGCCTTCACGGGCAGCCAGGGTCAGGCCGGCGGTCGACTCCGGCTCGTCCATCTCGCCATCGCCAAACACTCCCCAGACATGCCGGGCAGAGGTGTCGAGCAGCCCGCGATGATGCAGGTAGCGCATGAAGCGCGCCTGATAGATCGCATTGAGCGGGCCGATGCCCATGGAACCTGTGGGAAACTGCCAGAAGTCCGGCATCAGCCAAGGGTGCGGATAGGAGCACAGCCCGTTGCCGCCGACCTCCTGCCGGTAGTTGGCCAGCTGTTCCTCGCTCAGGCGCCCTTCAAGAAATGCGCGGGCATAGATGCCAGGCGCCGAGTGCGGCTGGAAGAACACCAGGTCGCCGCTGCGCTGCACGCCACCGCCCTCGCCGCGAAAGAAATGCTGGAAGCCGACCTCGAAGATTTCCGCCGCCGAGGCGTAGCTGGCGATATGCCCGCCCAGCTCGCCATAGGCGTGGTTGGCCCGTACCACCATGGCCAGGGCGTTCCAGCGCAGGATGCCGGTAATACGCTCGTCCAGCTCGAGATCACCGGGGTAAGCGCCCTGCTGTTCCACCGGCACAGTGTTGCGGTAGGCCGAGAAGGCCTGGGCCTCGCGCTCCAGGCCCAGCTCGAGGGCATGGGCCTGCAGGCGCTGCAGCAGGTAGCGGGCCCGCGCCGGGCCGCAGTGAGCCAGGGTCGAGGCCAGCGCCTCGCACCACTCGGCGGTTTCCGCTGGGTCGCTGTCCAGGGCGGCATCAAGGGCCGTCAACGGCTCGTTCGGGTTCATCATCGCTACCATCGCGCAGGCCTCGTCCGTGGCGATTCAGGCGCAGGCCTTCAGGGCCTGGGCAATGTCGGCAAGCAGGTCGTCGATGTCTTCCAGCCCCACCGACAGACGCACCAGCCCTTCCGAGATGCCATGCTCGGCACGCTCCTGCTGGGTATAGCTGGAGTGAGTCATGCTCGCCGGGTGCTGGGCCAGCGACTCGGCATCGCCCAGGCTCACCGCGCGGCTGAACAGCTGCAGGGCGTTCATGAAACGGCGCCCGGCTTCGATCCCGCCCTTCAGCTCGAAGGCGATCATCCCGCCCGGCAGGCGCATCTGCCGTTGGGCCAGCGCGTACTGCGGGAAGGATGGCAGGCCCGGGTAGTGCAGCAGCTCAACCTGAGGTTGTTCGGCGAGAAACTCGGCCACCTGCTGGGCATTGGCGCAGTGGCGGTCCATGCGCAGGGCCAGGGTCTTGATGCCGCGCATCAACAGCGAGGCGTCGTGGGGCGAGAGCACGGCGCCGGTCATGTCCTTGAGCCCTTCCAGGCGGATGCGGTCGACCAGCGCCTTGCGCCCGACTACCAGCCCGGCGGTGATATCGCCATGTCCGGACAGGTACTTGGTGGCCGAATGCACCACCAGGTCGACGCCCAGTTCCAGCGGGCGCTGCAGGTAGGGCGTGCAGTAGGTGTTGTCGACCACGATGCTCAGGTCATGGCCCTTTGCAGCCTCGACGACGGCAACGATATCCACCAACTGCATGTTGGGGTTAGCCGGCGACTCGAAGTAGATCATCCGCGTCTTTGCGGTGATCGCGGCCTTGAGTGCCGGGATGTCGTTGAGGTCCACATGGCGGATCTTCACGCCGAACTCGCCGATGCCGTGGTGCAGGTAGGCGAAGGTGCAGCCATACAGGGTGCTGCCGACGATCAGCTCGTCACCCGGGCGTAGCAGGGTCCATAGCGTGGCGGTGATGGCGCCCATCCCGGAGGCCAGCGCCAGCCCTGCCTCGCCGCCTTCGAGCGACGCCATGCGTTGCTCCAGCAGGGCCAGCGTCGGGTTGGAAATACGGCTGTAGAAGTGCCCCGGCTCTTCGCCGGCGAAGCAGGCGGCGCCATACTCGACAGTCGGGAAAGCGTAGGTGGCGGTCTGGTAGACCGGCGGCACCAGGGCGCCGCCATGGGACATCGGGTCATAGCCATGGTGGATGGCCCGCGTGGAGAAACCGGTGTTGTTGTTGGAGTCGCGCATGGCAACAGTCTCTTGTGGTTTGTTATAAGCTTATGCCACCAAGCTGCCGCGCTTTTTCCAAACTTGCCCACGCAATCGGGCATGTTTTGAAAGAAAAACAACAAAAATAGAACCAGGAGGGCAAGATATGCCTTCAACGCTCGACCGTACCGACCGCGCCCTGCTCGCCGCCCTGCAGGACAACGCCCGCCTGACCGTTTCCGAACTCGCCGACCAGGTCGCCCTGACCACCTCGCCCTGCTGGCGGCGGGTCAAATTGCTCGAGGACAACGGCTACATCACCGGCTACCAGGCCATTCTTTCGCCCAAGTCGCTGGGCTTCGGGGTGACCGCGTTCGTCAGCATCATGATGGACTCGCACACCAAGGAAATGGCCCTGGCGTTCGAGAAACGGCTGATGGAGATCCCCGAGATCGTCGCCTGCCACAATATCTCCGGGCGCTATGATTTTTTGCTGGAGATCCTGGCACGGGACCTGGAATCGTTTGGCGAATTCACCCGGGAGGTGCTGCAGCGGTTGCCGGGGGTGAAGGAGATCTATTCGAGCTTTTCGTACAAGGCGGTGAAAGAGCGACGGGTGATTCCGGTGTCGGAGAAGCATATCTAGGGTCGCAAAGCAGACCCAAAATCCTGCCAACAAACGCCGTACAAATGAAAAACCCCGCCGAAGCGGGGTTTTTCACATCAGGCAATCAATCAGATCGCCCCACGCTGACGCAGCACATCCAGCACCAGCTTAACGCCTTCATCGACGCTGACCGACTGGGTGTCGATCACCAGGTCCGCATCCAGCGGCACATCGAATGGGAAGCTCTCGCCCGGGATGTTGTCGCCACCGGCGGCATACAGGCCCTGCGGGTCACGCTCGCGGCACACCATAGGCGAGGCCTGGACATACACCGTAACCAGACGCTCCTTGCCGATCAGCGCCTTGGCCTGCTCGCGGCCCTCGGCATCAGGGGCGACGAAGGCGGCCAGGGTCAGCAGGCCGGCTTCGTTGAACTGGCGCGCCACATGGGCGGCGCGGCGCCAGTTCTCGGTGCGCCCGGCGCGGTCCTGCGGCAGGCCTTTGTTCAGGTCGTGACGCAGGTTCTGGCCGTCGAGCACGTAGACTGCACGGCCCATGTCGAACAGCTTGCGCTCCACGGCATAGGCCAGGGTGCTCTTGCCGGCGCCCGACAGGCCACTGAACAGCACGGTGGCTGGCTGCTGGCCGAAGCGCAGGGCGCGCTCTTCGGTGGACACATGGGCCAGCTTGCCGTGCTGGCCAGTGCCGCCGTGTGGCAGGACCGGCGGGGCGATGATCATGCCGGCGCCGACGGTGCCGTTGGTCAGGCGGTCGATGACGATGAATGCGCCGGTGGTGCGGTTGCTCTCGTAACCGTCCAGGGCGATGGCGCTGTCCAGGGCGACCTTGACCCGGCCGATCTCGTTGAGTTGCAGCGCGCTGGCGGCGCCCTGCTCCAGGGTATTCACATCGACCTTGTGGGTGATGCTGGCGATCGAGCCCGGCACATAGCTGGTGGCGCGCTTGATGTCGTACTTCTTGCCCGGGAGCATCGGCTCCTCGGCCATCCACACCAGCATGGCGTCGAACTGGTCGGCCACCGTTGGAACATTGTCGGCATGCACCAGCAGGTCGCCACGGGAGATGTCGATCTCGTCTTCCATGGTCAGGGTCACCGCCTGGCCAGGCCCGGCGTTCTCCAGTTCACCTTCATAGGTGACGATGGACTTGACCCGGCTGCTCTTGCCCGACGGCAGCACGACGATCTCGTCGCCCTTGTGCACCACGCCACCGGCGATGGTGCCGGCGAAGCCGCGGAAGTTGAGGTTCGGGCGGTTGACGTACTGCACCGGGAAACGCAGGTCGGTGACATTGCGGTCGGCAGCGATCTCGACAGTCTCGAGGATCTCCATCAACGCAGGGCCCGTGTACCACGGCGAACGCTCGCTGCGGTTGACCACGTTGTCACCCTTGAGCGCCGACATCGGCACGAAGTGCAGGCTGCTCGGCTTGAGGTCGATGCCCTCGGCGAACTTCAGGTAGTCGGCCTTGATCGACTCGAAGACCTGCTCGTCGAAGCCCTTGAGGTCCATCTTGTTGACCGCAACGACGATGTGCTTGATGCCCAGCAGGGATGCGATATAGCTGTGCCGGCGGGTCTGGGTCTGCACGCCGTAGCGGGCATCGACCAGGATGATGGCCAGGTCGCAGGTCGAGGCGCCGGTGGCCATGTTGCGGGTGTACTGCTCGTGGCCCGGGGTGTCGGCGATGATGAACTTGCGCTTGGCGGTGGAGAAGTAGCGGTAGGCGACATCAATGGTGATGCCCTGCTCGCGCTCGGCCTGCAGGCCGTCGACCAGCAGCGCCAGGTCGACTTCCTCGCCAGTGGTGCCGGACTTCTTCGAGTCACGGGTGATGGCCTCGAGGTGGTCCTCGTAGATCATCTTCGAATCGTGCAGCAGGCGCCCGATCAGGGTGCTCTTGCCGTCGTCCACGTTGCCGCAGGTGAGGAAGCGCAGCAGTTCCTTGCGCTCGTGCTGGGCCAGGTAGGCGAGGATGTCCTCGCTGATCAGATCAGATTGGTGCGACATGCTGGAACCCTGAAATTAGAAGTAGCCTTGGCGTTTTTTGTCTTCCATGGAACCGGCGCCATCGTGGTCGATGACACGGCCCTGGCGTTCGGACGTCCGGGTCAGGAGCATTTCCTGGATGATGTCCGTCAGGGTCTCGGCTTCGGACTCGACCGCACCCGTCAACGGGTAGCAGCCCAGGGTACGGAAACGCACCTTCTTCTTGACGATGCGCGCCTTCTCTTCCTCGGAGAGGTGCTCGAGGATGCGCTCGTCGTCGATCATGATCAGGGTGCCGTTCTTCTCGATCACTTCACGCTCGGCGGCGAAGTACAGCGGCACAATCGGAATGCCTTCGAGGTAGATGTACTGCCAGATGTCCAGCTCGGTCCAGTTCGACAGCGGGAACACGCGGATCGACTCGCCCTTGTTGACCTTGCCGTTGTAGATGTTCCACAGCTCCGGGCGCTGGTTCTTCGGGTCCCAGCGGTGCTTGCTGTCACGGAACGAGTAGACGCGCTCTTTGGCTCGCGACTTCTCTTCGTCGCGGCGCGCCCCACCGAAGGCGGCGTCGAAGCCGTGCTTGTCCAGCGCCTGCTTCAGGCCCTGGGTCTTCATGATATCGGTATGCTTGGAGCTGCCATGGGTGAACGGGTTGATGCCCTGCGCCACACCCTCGGGGTTGACGTGGGTGATCAGCTCCAGGCCCATCTCTTCGACCATCTTGTCGCGAAAGCGGTACATCTCCTGGAACTTCCACTGGGTGTCGACGTGCATCACCGGGAACGGCAGCTTGCCCGGGAAGAACGCCTTGCGCGCCAGGTGCAGCATGACCGCGGAATCCTTGCCGATCGAGTACAGCATCACCGGGTTGTCGAACTCGGCGGCCACCTCGCGGATGATGTGGATGCTCTCCGCCTCCAGCTGTTTCAAGTGCGTCAGATTGTCGACCATGGCTACTCACGAAAAACGATCTTATGGACGGCCTGCGGGCCGTGTTCGAGCGAGCCACTTTATCACAGCGCCTGATTCTATTTAGGCGTGCGACTAGATCGAAAAGGTCTAATGATATGACTGCGGGTTTGGGCCTTGCCTGGCGAAAAGCCGATCAGATCGGGTTTGGGCAATCAATGAACAGATGCTCGACCGCGAAGCGCCGCGCCAGGTAATCACCCAACGCCTGCACGCCGTAGCGCTCGGTGGCGTGATGGCCGGCGGCGATGAAGCTGATGCCGTTTTCGCGGGCACTGTGAAAGGTCTGCTCCGATGCCTCGCCACTGAGGAACAGGTCGACTCCGGCGGCAATGGCTGTGTCGATGTAGCCCTGCCCGCCTCCGGTACACCAACCGACTCGACGGATCATCCGCTCACCCTCGACCACCAGCGGTTCGCGCCCCAGTGCCTCTTGCACTCGGCGGGCAAAATCCCGCGCCGAGACTGGTTCGGCCAGCGAACCGACCAGGCCCACCACCTTGGGATTGTTCGGATCCAGCGGGCCTTCGACGGTGATGTCCAGCTGGCGCGCCAGTTGGACGTTGTTGCCCACCTCCGGGTGCACGTCCAGCGGCAGGTGGAAGGCCAGCAAGCTGATGTCATGCTTGAGCAAGGTCTTCAATCTGCGCTGTTTGATGCCGGTAATGCAGGGGCTTTCGCCCTTCCAGAAGTAGCCGTGGTGCACCAGCACCAAGTCGGCCTCGGCCTCGACCGCCGCGTCCAGCAACGCCTGGCTGGCGGTTACGCCACTGACGATGCGGCTGACCTGGGGGCGGCCCTCGACCTGCAGGCCGTTGGGGCAGTAATCCTGGATCCTGGCGCTGGCCAGGTAGCGCTCGGCTTCCTCGACCAGGGTGTTTAGGGCGACTGCCATGAAAAATCTCCTCGAATTCGGCGTTGCGGCGGGCGTCAGGCTCTATAATGGCCGCCATTATGGGCCGTCGCCGGCGTGGGGGAAACCGCTGGCGGGGGCTCGGGGTGTCCGGCCATCGCCGTTCGGTTTTATCAGGTGTATGATCGCGCCCGCTCGCGCCCCGGGCCACATTGTCACGGCCCCCGCCCTACTCCCAGGATCCATTCATGTTCAAGGCTCTGCGTTACTTCGGCTGGCCCCTGCTCACCGGTGTGCTGATCGCCATGCTGGTCATCCAGCGCTTCCCCGAATGGGTCGGCCTGCCCAGCCAGGACGTCAACCTGCAACAAGCTCCGCAAACCACCAAAATCATGCAGGGACCGGTCTCCTATGCCGATGCCGTGACCCTGGCAGCGCCTGCAGTGGTCAACCTCTACACCACCAAGGTGGTGAACAAGAGCGCGCATCCGCTGTTCGAGGATCCGCAGTTCCGCCGCTTCTTCGGTGACAACCTGCCCAAGCAGCGGCGCTGGGAATCGAGCCTGGGCTCGGCGGTAATCATGAGCCCGGAAGGCTACCTGCTGACCAACAACCACGTCACCAGCGGCGCCGACCAGATCGTCGTGGCCCTCAAGGATGGCCGCGAAACCCTTGCCCGAGTGATCGGCAGCGACCCGGAAACCGACCTGGCGGTACTGAAGATCGACCTCAAGAGCCTGCCGGCGATCACCATCGGCCGCTCTGACAACATCCATATCGGTGACGTGACCCTGGCCATCGGCAACCCCTTCGGTGTCGGCCAGACCGTGACCATGGGCATCATCAGCGCCACCGGCCGCAACCAACTGGGCCTGAACAACTACGAAGACTTCATCCAGACCGATGCGGCGATCAACCCGGGTAACTCCGGCGGTGCATTGGTGGATGCCAACGGCAACCTGGTGGGCATCAACACCGCAATCTTCTCCAAGTCCGGAGGTTCCCAGGGCATCGGCTTCGCCATCCCGGTCAAGCTGGCGCTGGAGGTGATGAAGTCGATCGTCGAGCATGGCCAGGTAATCCGTGGCTGGCTGGGCATCGAAGTGCAGCCATTGAGCCAGGAGCTGGCCGACTCGTTCGGCATGCAGGGCCGCCCCGGCATCGTCGTGGCGGGGATCTTCCGCGATGGCCCGGCAGCGCGCGCCGGCCTGCAACTGGGCGACGTGATCCTGAGCATCAATGGCGAGCCGGCCGGCGACGGGCGCAAGTCGATGAACCAGGTGGCGCGGATCAAGCCCACCGACAAGGTCGCGATCGAAGTAATGCGCAACGGCAAGCAACTGAAGCTGGTGGCCGAAGTAGGGCTGCGACCGCCGCCTGCGCCGGTGCCCGCCGGCAAGGAAGAACGCTGACGATATCCCCGGGGCCGCTTTGCGGCTCCTTTGGTTTCCCTCAGCCCGCTGCGCCACTGGCATTTATGTCAGGTGTTGCCATGCCATGACCGATGTAGATTGTCCTTTACCCGGATAGCGGACGCTAAACGGAAGTGTCGATCAGCAGGAGGCAATCATGGCAACGCAAGCCCCCATCCGTAGCGGCTATTTCACCAGCGTCGACTACAACCAGGAAATTCACGTTTATCTGAAGTGCATATGCCCCGAGCAAGATCTGCGGCACGTCGACAAGGCGACGTTCATACTGAAAAGCGCCGACGGCTACATTCTTGACTCCCTGACTTCGCAGCCTCCCACGCAACGGCAGACCTTCACGAAGCAAAAACCGGGGCGCTACAAGCTAGAGGTGGAACTGCACAGTAACGATTGGCCTGTATCCAGGATAAGCGATCTGGAGATCGACACCACCCGCTATTCCGATGACTCTTGGCCAAGCCGCGCTTTCCAAGAGCACCTAAAAGAGCGCATAAGTGTAAGTAAGGCTCCCGCGCCCCGCGCGAGCCAAAATTTGAAAGGCTTCCTGCGGTTGCCTCCCAACGGCAAAGACTACGACTTGCAAGTGATGTTTCACGACTGCGGGAATGAAACCGTAAAGAACCGTCCTCCTCTCACGCTCGAGGGCTTCCCGCAAATCACCTTCGAGCCGGTCTGGGTAGCGACTCGATGGTCCCACACTGGCCGGGCCGCAAACCTCAACCGTTTCTGCAATCTGTACCGCGTGAAGACGCAGAAGCAGGATAGTCGGCAGAAGCTGGAATTGGCCAAGAGGCTGGAGCAACTTGACATCGTCAAATACGTCGCTTTCGACCTGCCAGTCTACCCACTACAAAAAGCGCTAGAGACCGCTAAAGTCGCACCGCGCCCGGAACAAACACCCGACCTCACCGTGCATCAGGGCTACCTCGACGACAACTTGGGAATGAATGCACGGAACGCCTGGGAACAAGACGCAAACGGCGAACAGGCAAGTGTGCGCTTCCTGGATTTTGGGGTTTTCGAGGACCATGAGGACCTGAAGGGCTACATCGACGTGGTCACCAACGCAGGCTACGCCAAGAACCACGGCAGCGCGTCGGCGGGGTGCATTGCCGCCGGTAACAACGGCAAGGGGGTCACGGGGGTTGCCTGGGGGGCCCGCCTGTACATGTATGACAATACCTCGTGGCAACGCATCCTGGCTGATTACTGCCCCGGCGATATCATCGCGTTCAACATCCAGGGCTCCGGTGGTTTGCCCTATGCACCGGCGGTCCACGACAAACGCTACTGGGATGCGGTGCGGGCCCTGGTGGATGCAGGTGCGATCGTGCTCTTCGCCGCAGGCAATGGTGGCCTCGACCTCGCCACGCATTCCGACTTCAATAACTATGGCGACTCGGGCGGCATCATGGTCGGCTCTTGCAACCATGACGATGGCAAGCGCCACAGCACCTCCAACTACAACCTTCACGCCACCCTCAACTCATGGGGCGACAACGTCGCGACAACCGGCACGCTGCGGCAAAACGGGGACGGCGCAGACCTGTGGGATGGCGGAACGCCCGAGACCAGGTACATGTACTTCGGCGGTACCTCGAGCGCTACCCCACTCACGGCCGCGGCATTGGCGGTTGTCCAGGGCTACGCCATCCGTCGGTACAACCTGTGCCTGGACACGGCGCATATGCATGCGCTGGTCACCAAGGCGGGCTACAAAGAGGCGCAAGGACAGCAGATCGGTGCGCGCCCGAACATCAAGGAAACGCTTGACCTGCTTGATAAAATCATAGGTGGCAGACGCGCCTGAACTGGCCAACCGCCCTTGCTTGCAAGGTGGCTGGCCGAGTGCATCAGTGCAGGATCTGGCTCAGGAACAACCTGGTCCGGTCACTGCGCGGCCGGTCGAAGAAGTCGTCCGGCGCCGCCTGCTCGACGATCTCCCCTTTGTCCATGAAGATCACCCGGTTGGCCACGGTGCGGGCAAAGCCCATCTCGTGGGTCACGCAGAGCATGGTCATGCCATCCTCGGCCAGGCTGACCATGGTGTCGAGCACCTCCTTGACCATCTCAGGGTCCAGCGCCGAAGTCGGTTCGTCAAACAGCATGATCTTCGGTTTCATGCACAGCGCCCGAGCAATCGCCACCCGCTGCTGCTGACCGCCGGACAACTGCCCGGGGTACTTGTGTGCTTGCTCAGGGATGCGCACACGCTCGAGGAAATGCATGGCGATTTCCTCGGCCTTGCGCCGTGGCAGCTTACGCACCCACATGGGCGCCAGGGTGCAGTTCTCGAGGATAGTCAGGTGCGGGAACAGGTTGAAGTGCTGGAACACCATGCCCACTTCGCGGCGGATCGCCTCGATCTGCTTGAGGTCGTTGGTCAGCTCGACACCGTCGACGACGATACGTCCCTGCTGGTGTTCCTCAAGCCGGTTGAGGCAGCGGATGGTGGTGGACTTGCCCGAGCCCGACGGCCCGCACAGCACGATGCGCTCGCCCTGGCGCACGTTCAGGTTGATGTCCTTGAGCACATGGAACTGGCCGTACCACTTGTTCACGCCCTGCATCTGGATGATGCCTTCGGGGCCGGCAGGCTGCTTGATCGCTTCACTCATTTCGAAACTCCTAACGCTTGTGGCCAGTGTCCAGCTTGCGCTCCAGGTGCATGGAGTAGCGGGACATACCGAAACAGAAAATCCAGAACACCAGGGCGGCGAACACATAGCCCTCGGTCGCCATGCCCAGCCAGGCCGGGTCGGCCGCGGCCTGCTTGACGCTGTTGAGCAGGTCGAACAGGCCGATGATGATCACCAGGCTCGTGTCCTTGAACAGGGCAATGAAGGTGTTGACGATGCCAGGGATCACCAGCTTGAGCGCCTGGGGCAGGATCACCAGGCCCATTGCGCGCCAGTAGCCCAGGCCCATGGCCGCGGCGGCTTCGTACTGCCCCTTGGGGATGGCCTGCAGGCCCCCACGCACCACCTCGGCGATGTACGCCGACTGGAACAGGATCACGCCGATCATCGCCCGCAGCAGCTTGTCGAAGCTCATGCCTTCGGGCAGGAACAGCGGCAGCATCACCGATGACATGAACAGCACGGTGATCAGCGGTACGCCGCGCCAGAACTCGATGAAGGTCACGCAGACCACCTTCACCGCCGGCATGTTCGAGCGTCGCCCCAACGCCAGGAGGATGCCCAGCGGCAACGCACCGACAATACCGACCGTGGCGATCACCAGGGTCAGCATCAGGCCGCCCCATTGGCTGGTGGGCACTGTGTCCAGGCCCAGCGTGCCACCGTGCAGCAAGATGTAGGCCAGGATCGGATACAGCACCAGGAAGCCCAGGCCGTACACTGCTTTGCGCGGGAAGCGCTTGATGAACAGCGGGGCCGCGCCGAGCACGGCGAGCCACACCGTCAGGTCGACGCGCCAGCGCAGTTCCGTCGGGTAGTAGCCATACATGAACTGGCCGAAGCGCTGCTGGATGAACACCCAGCAGGCGCCCTCCTTGGTGCAGTCGGCGCGGGTGGTGCCGACCCAGTTGGCGTCGATGAACGCCCACTGCACCAGCGGCGGCACGATCAGCCATACCAGGTATAGGGCGAACAGTGTCAGCAAGGTGTTGAGCCAGCTGGAGAACAGGTTGGCCCGCATCCAGGCGAGCACGCCAACGGTCTTCACCGGTGGCGGCATGTCGGGTTTGAAAACATGGGCTGTCACGGAAGGACCCTCACCGTTCGATCAGCGCAATGCGCTTGTTGTACCAGTTCATCAACAGCGAAATGCTGATGCTGATGGCGAGATAGACGCTCATGGTGATGGCGATCACCTCGATGGCCTGGCCGGTCTGGTTGAGCACGGTACCGGCGAACAGCGAGACCATCTCCGGGTAGCCGATACCGGCGGCCAGCGACGAGTTCTTCGCCAGATTGAGGTACTGGCTGGTCAGCGGCGGGATGATCACCCGCAACGCCTGGGGAATGATCACCTTGCGCAGCGTCGGACCTTCGCGCAGGCCCAGCGAACGAGCTGCCTCGGTCTGGCCGTGGCTGACCGAACGGATACCCGAGCGCACGATCTCGGCGATGAACGCCGCGGTGTAGATGGTCAGCGCCAGGGTCAGCGCCAGCAGCTCGGGGATCAGCACCCAGCCACCGACGAAATTGAAGCCCTTGAGCTGCGGCGCTTCCCAGTGCACCGGGCTGCCGAACAGCAACGCGCACACGCCGGGGATGCCGATCAACAGCAGCAGGCCCACCCAGAACTTGTGGAATGGCTGGCCGGTTTCATCGAAACGCTTGTTGGCCAGGCGCACCATCAACACGATGGCGACGATCGCCAGCACCAACGCGATCACGAACGGCCAGAAGCCTTCGGCCATCGAGGCGCCGGGCATGTTCAGGCCACGGTTGCTGATGAAGAAGGTGTCATCGATATTGATGCTGCCCCGCGGCCCCGGCAGGGTCAGGAACACGGCGAAGTACCAGAACAGGATCTGCAGCAGCGGTGGAATGTTGCGGAAGGTCTCCACGTACACCGTCGCCAGCTTGTTGATCATCCAGTTCGGTGACAGCCGCGCCACGCCGATGATGAAGCCCAGCAAGGTAGCCAGGATGATGCCGATGAAGGTTACCAGCAGGGTGTTGAGCAGGCCGATGACGAACACCCGGGCGTAGCTGTCCGATTCCACGTAGGGAATCAGGTGCTGGGCAATGCCGAAGCCGGCACTGCGCTCGAGGAAATCGAAACCGGAGGTGATGCCCCGGTGCTGCAGGTTGGTCTGGGTGTTATGGAACAGGTACCAGCCCAGGCCCACCACGAAGACTACGGTGAGGATCTGGAACAGCCACGCGCGCACACGTGGATCACTAAGGGAAAACCCTTTCCGTGCGCCGATTTGATTTTGCATGAAGTGCCCCGAAAAGAAGGGATTCGAACGACCCGCAGCGGCAGGATGCCGCCGCGGGGTGCAGCCATCAGCGCACAGGTGGCGCGTACTGGATGCCGCCGTTGTTCCACAGGGCATTCATGCCACGGTCGATCTTCAGGTCGGTGCTCTGGCCCAGGTTCTTCTCGAACACTTCGCCATAGTTGCCGACTTGCTTGACGATCTGCACTACCCAGTCCTTGGGCAGCTTGAGGTCCTTGCCGTACTCGCCATCGGCGCCCAGCAGACGGGCGACGTCAGGGTTCTTGGTGGACTTGGCCTCGGCCTCGACGTTCTTCGAAGTGACCCCTGCTTCTTCCGCGTTGAGCATGGCGAACAGGGTCCACTTGACGATGCTGAACCATTCCTCGTCGCCCTTGCGCACGACAGGGCCCAGGGGCTCCTTGGAGATGGTTTCCGGCAGCACCACGTACTCGGTCGGCGCGGCCAGCTTGGAGCGCTGGGCGAACAGCTGCGACTTGTCCGAGGTCAGCACGTCGCAACGGCCGGACTCCAGCGACTTGGCGCTCTCGTCGGAGGTGTCGAAGGTGATCGGGGTATATTTCAAGCCATTGGCACGGAAGTAGTCGGAGACGTTCAGTTCAGTGGTGGTACCGGCCTGGATGCAGATGGTGGCGCCATCGAGCTCCTTGGCGCTGGAGACACCGAGCTTCTTGTTGGCGAGGAAACCGACGCCGTCATAATAGGTGACGCCGGCGAACACCAGGCCCATGCCGGCATCGCGAGAGCTGGTCCAGGTGGTGTTGCGCGACAGCACGTCGACTTCGCCGGACTGCAGCGCGGTGAAGCGCTCCTTGGCGTTGAGCTGGCTGAACTTGACCTTGGTCGCATCGCCGAACACGGCGGCGGCCACGGCGCGGCACACATCGGCGTCGATGCCGACGATCTTGCCCTGTGCGTCAGGCACGGAGAAGCCGGGAAGACCATCGCTCACGCCACACTGGACGAAGCCCTTCTTCTTCACCGCGTCGAGGGTGGCGCCGGCCTGGGCGAAACTGGTGGCGCCCAGCGCGGCGGCGGCGGTCAGGACTGCCAGGGTGGTTTTCAACATCTTCATCAACAACCTCCAAATCGCTCTTGTTGTATGAGCCGGAATTGCACCGCACCCTTATGAGGCGCATCCGACCCCTTGTTGGCTTGTTTTTGGGTCAATTGGCGCAATGGGCTGTTCTATGACAGCCTTCGATCCACACGAGGGGTGTTACCGGGACCGGTCCACCTCTTCGCATGACAAGGACATAGCAAAGGGCGTACCACAGTCGAAGGCTTAAGCGATTAAGCGGTAGTCAAGTGGGAAAAGTTGTAGAGTTGCGACATCTTTTTCTGGCATTAGCCTGCAATGCCTTCTTTTTAAGCACTACATCAGTACGCCAGCACTCTTTCGGAGCAGTCATGACCCAACCGCTGATTCTCGAACCGCAGAAAACCGCCGACGCCTGTGTGATCTGGTTGCACGGCCTGGGGGCCGACCGTTACGACTTCCTACCGGTAGCGGAATTCATGCAGGAACGCCTGCTGAGCACCCGCTTCATCATGCCCCAGGCACCGACGCGTCCGGTGACCATCAACGGCGGCTACCAGATGCCCAGCTGGTACGACATCAAGGCCATGACCCCGGCGCGGGCCATCGACGAGGCGCAACTGGAAGAGTCGGCCGACCAGGTGATCGCCCTGATCAAGGCCGAACAGGCCAAGGGCATCAACCTGTCGCGCATCTTCCTCGCCGGGTTTTCCCAGGGCGGTGCGGTGGTGCTGCACACTGCCTATATAAAGTGGCAGGAAGCGCTGGGCGGGGTGATCGCCCTCTCCACCTACGCGCCGACTTTCAGCGACGCGCAGCAACTGAGTGCCTGCCAGCAACGCACGCCGGCGCTGTGCCTGCATGGTGTGCACGACCCGGTGGTGATCTCCTCGATGGGCCGCACGGCGTTCGAGTACCTCAATACCTGGGGTGTGGCCGCCCAGTGGCATGAGTACCCGATGGAGCACGAAGTGGTGGTCGAGGAGCTGAAGGACATCCACGACTGGCTGAGCCGCCAGTTGCAGTGATTCTGTAGCCCAGCCCGCATTGCACTACGCCGCGCCCGATTCTTGCATTACACTGCCCGGCGTACATTCCTTAACCAGTTGACGAGACGACCGTGCTCAAGGCACTCAAGAAAATATTCGCCAAAGGTGACGCCGCACCGCCCATCGCCGCGTCCCAACCTGAGCCGGCTCCTCAGCCGGCCGCCGCCCCGGCGCCAGAGCGCCAGGCGGGCAAACCCCGGCCAAAGCCTGCGCCCAAGGCCAAGGCCGAGCCACAAGCCGCCGTCCAGGTCGCCCAACCGCCGCGCGCCGAGTCGCCCGCCAAGGACAAACCACGCCGCGAACGCAAGCCCAAGCCGCAGGCGAGCCTGTGGAAGCCGGAGGATTTCGTCGTCGAGCCGCAGGAAGGCAAGACGCGTTTCCACGACTTCAAGCTCTCCAATGAACTGATGCATGCCATCCACGACCTCGGCTTCCCCTATTGCACGCCGATCCAGGCGCAGGTCCTGGGTTACACCCTGCGCGGCCAGGACGCCATCGGCCGGGCCCAGACCGGCACCGGCAAGACCGCCGCGTTCCTGATCTCGATCATCTCGCAACTGCAGCAGACCCCACCGCCCAAGGAACGCTACATGGGCGAGCCGCGGGCGCTGATCATCGCCCCGACTCGCGAGCTGGTGGTGCAGATCGCCAAGGATGCCCAGGCACTGACCAAGTACACCGGCCTGAACGTGATGAGCTTTGTCGGCGGCATGGACTTCGACAAGCAGCTCAAGTCGCTGGAAGCACGCCATTGCGACATCCTGGTGGCTACCCCGGGCCGCCTGCTGGACTTCAACCAGCGCGGCGAGGTGCACCTGGACATGGTCGAGGTGATGGTGCTGGACGAGGCCGACCGCATGCTCGACATGGGCTTCATCCCCCAGGTCCGCCAGATCATCCGCCAGACCCCGCCCAAGAGCGAGCGCCAGACCCTGCTGTTCTCCGCCACCTTTACCGACGACGTGATGAACCTGGCCAAGCAGTGGACCACCAACCCGGCCATCGTCGAGATCGAGCCGGAGAACGTCGCCAGCGAAACCGTCGAACAGCACGTCTACGCCGTGGCCGGCAGCGACAAGTACAAGCTGCTGTACAACCTGGTCACGCAGAACAAGTGGGAACGGGTGATGGTGTTCGCCAACCGCAAGGACGAGGTGCGCCGCATCGAGGAAAAACTGGTGCGTGACGGCATCAACGCCGCCCAGCTCTCGGGCGACGTGCCGCAGCACAAGCGTATCCGCACCCTGGAGAGCTTCCGTGAAGGGCGCATCACCGTGCTGGTGGCCACCGACGTGGCCGGCCGTGGCATCCACATCGACGGCATCAGCCATGTGATCAACTTCACCCTGCCGGAAGACCCGGACGACTACGTGCACCGCATCGGCCGTACCGGTCGCGCCGGCACCAGCGGCGTGTCGATCAGCTTTGCCGGCGAGGACGATTCGTACCAGTTGCCGGCGATCGAAGAGTTGCTGGGGCGCAAGATCAAGTGCGAGATGCCGCCGGACGAGCTGTTGAAGCCCGTGCCGCGCAAGCATCACTGACAGGCCTCTGTAGGAGCGGGCTTGCCCGCTCCCACGATCACCGTCTCATTCAGTCCCAGCGCCCTGCCGCATCCTGGTCGCTCTGCTTGCCTTCCACCCAGCGCGGCCCTTGCTGGGTATTCTCCTTCTTCCAGAACGGCGCCCGGGTCTTCAGGTAGTCCATGATGAAGTTGCAGGCGTCGAACGCCGCCTGCCGATGCGCGCTGGCCACGCCGACAAAGACAATCGGCTCGCCCGGTTCCAGGGCGCCGATACGGTGCAGCACCTCGACCTTGAGCAGCGGCCAGCGCCCCTCGGCCTCGACCACGATCTTGGCCAGGGCCTTCTCGGTCATGCCTGGGTAGTGCTCGAGGAACATCCCCGCCACCTCCCGGCCATCGTTGAAGTCACGCACATAGCCGACAAACCCGACCACCGCGCCCACGCCGACATTGGCGGCGTGCATGGCGTTGACTTCGGCGCCCGGGTCGAAGGCCGCCTCCTGAACGCGCACGGCCATGGTCAACCTCCGGTGACGGGTGGGAAGAACGCGATCTCGTCACCCTCTTCCAATGGTTCATCGAGCCGGCACAGCTCTTCGTTGCGGGCACACATCAGGTTCTGCTCGGCCAGCACCGCGTAGTGCCCACCCTTGCCCGCCAAAGCCTGGCGCACATCGTCCAGCACCTTGAAGTCGCCTTCCAGGCGCTCGGCGTCGATGCCCAGTAACTCACGGTAGCGGGCGAAATACATGACCTTGACCTTCATCACCCCTCCACCTTGTAGTGCCCGCTCTTGCCACCGGTCTTCTCCAGCAGGCGCACGTGCTCGATGACCATGCCTTTGTCCACTGCCTTGCACATGTCGTAGATCGTCAGCGCGGCAACGCTGGCGGCGGTGAGCGCCTCCATTTCAACGCCGGTCTGTCCGGCCAACTTGCAGCGGGCGACGATATGCACCACGTTCTCGCCCTCGGAGGCCAGCTCGACCTTGACGCTGGTGAGCATCAGCGGATGGCACAGCGGGATCAGGTCGCTGGTCTTCTTCGCCGCCTGGATGCCGGCGATGCGCGCCACCGCGAACACGTCGCCCTTGGGGTGTTGGCCATCGACGATCATGCGCAGGGTGTCCGGCAACATGCGCACACGTGCCTCGGCAATCGCCTCGCGGGCGGTCACGGCCTTTTCAGTGACGTCGACCATGTTGGCGCGCCCCTGGGAATCAAGATGAGTCAGCACTGCTCTGCTCCTGGGAAGGGATAACAGAGTGTAAACCTGCCGGTCAGCTTTGAGCAGAGGGTAGAACAGCGCATCGCGGGGCCATCCCGCTCCCACGGTGGGAACGGGATGGCCGGCGACAGGTTACAGGTGCGACTCGGCGTACTCGGCCAGTACCGAGCGTGGCACGCCCTGCAGGGTGATATGAACGCCGTGGGGGAAGTCCTTGAAGCGCTCGGTGAGGTAGGTCAGGCCGGAACTGGTGGCCGACAGGTAGGGGGTGTCGATCTGCGCCAGGTTGCCCAGGCAGACCACCTTCGAGCCGGTCCCGGCACGGGTGATGATGGTCTTGATCTGGTGCGGCGTGAGGTTCTGGCACTCGTCGATGAGGATCAGGCTCTGCTGGAAGCTGCGCCCACGGATGTAGTTCAGCGATTTGAACTGCAGCGGCACCCGCTCGAGGATGTACTCGACACTGCCGTGGGTGCTCTCGTCATCCATGTGCAAGGCTTCGAGGTTGTCGGTGATGGCACCCAGCCAAGGCTCCATCTTCTCCGCCTCGGTGCCCGGCAGGAAGCCGATCTCCTGGTCCAGCCCCTGCACGCTGCGGGTGGCGATGATGCGCCGGTAGCGCTTGCTGACCATGGTCTGTTCGATGGCCGCGGCCAGCGCCAGGATGGTCTTGCCCGAGCCCGCCGCACCGGTCAGGTTGACCAGGTGGATATCCGGGTCGAGCAAGGCGAACAGCGCCAGGCTCTGGTGGATGTCCCGTGGCTTGAGGCCCCAGGCTTCCTGGTGCAGCAGCGGTTCCTGGTGCAGGTCGAGCAGCAGCAGCTCGTCGTTGCGGATGCCCTTGATCCAGCCGACGAAGCCCTGTTCGTCAATGATGAACTCGTTGACGTGCACGGCGGGCAAGTTGTCCGTCAACTGCACCCGATGCCAGGTACGGCCACGCTCCTGACGCGTGTCGACCTTGCTCACGCGGTCCCAGAACGACCCTGTGACCGAGTGGTAGCCCTTGGACAGCAAGGACACATCGTCGACCAACTGGTCGGTGCTGTAGTCCTCGGCGGCGATCCCGCACGCACGCGCCTTCAGGCGCATGTTGATGTCCTTGGTCACCAGCACCACGTCGAGGTCCTTGCGCTTGGCGCGCAGGTCCAGCAGCTGGTTGATGATGATGTTGTCGGCGAGGTTCTCGGGGAGCAGGCGGTTGGGCTCGTTGCGCGTGCTCATGAGGATGGACAGGAAGCCCTTGGGCCCGCTCTTGCCGCGCTGGATCGGCACGCCCTGCTCGACATCGCTGGGCGAGGCGTCGCCGAGGGTCTGGTCGATCAGGCGGATGGCCTGGCGGCATTCGGCGGCGATGGTCTGTTTACCGGTCTTGAGCTTGTCGAGTTCCTCCAGCACCGTCATCGGTATGGCGACGTGGTGCTCCTCGAAGTTGAGCAGGGCGTTGGGGTCGTGAATCAGGACGTTGGTATCGAGCACATACAGGATTGGCTGGTTGGAGGAAGGGTTGCGTCCTTGGTCATCCATACTCGTTCACCTTATGTGAAAGCCACACGGCGCGAACGGCTGCGCCGCAAAGTGACTGCCGTTCTCCCCGTATCCGCGTCGTTACGGGCGGGAAGCTCACCTGGCAAGGAGGGCGTGGATGACGCCACCTGTGCTGCAGGGTTCGGCTGTCTGGTTCCTTGATACCGCAAAAACCATGACCGAAAAAAGTCTTTTTACGCTCAGGTGAAGTTTATTTTTCGGATTGACGAACAGGGCTTGGCGCGGGCCCGGAGCAGGACTACAGTCAAGGATCAGGTGCCGCGAAATGTACTCAGGCGCGTACGAAACGCTGGCGCAACACATCGCTCAGGGCATCCACCAGCAACACCAGCACCAGCATGGCGATGATCACCGTGCTGGCCTGGGCCTCCTGGAACAGGCTCAGGGTCGCGTAGAGCATCTGCCCCAGCCCACCCGCCCCCACGAAGCCCAGCACGCTGGCCATGCGGATGTTGTTCTCCCAGCGATACAGGCTGTACGCCAGCAGTTGTGGCCACAGGTTGGGCAAGGTGCCGAAGCAGAAGGCCGCCACCTGGCTGCCGCCCTGCAGGCGGATCGCCGCCGCAGGCTCGGGCGGTGCATTCTCCAGTGCCTCTGCAAACAACCGTCCCAACACCCCGGCGGTATGCAGCGCCAACGCCAGGGTGCCGGCATTCGGTCCCAGGCCCGCAGCCAACACGGTCAGCGCCGCCCAGACCAGCTCCGGAATCGCCCGCAGCGCATTGAGCAGCAGGCGCGCCGCGCCCTGCAACGGCAAGCCGAAACGCCCGGCGGCCGGCAGCGCCAGCAACAGGCCGAGCAGCATCGCCAGGATTGTCCCTATTCCTGACATCGCCAGCGTTTCCAAGGCCCCCTGCCCCACCGCTCGCAGGTGCGCCACAGACAGGTCCGGGTGCAGGAAACGCGCCGCGTATTCGCCCATCTGCGCCGGCCCGCCACTGCCGACGACCGCTGCCAGGTCCAGCTCCAGATAAGCGAACGATGCCAGCACCGCCGCCAGGATCGCGGCGATCACCAGCCCATTGATCACCCGGTTCATGCCAGCCTCCCGCGCAGGAAACGGCTGAGCAAGTCGGCCAGCACGACCAGCAGCAGGAAAGTCAGCAGCATGCTCGCCACCTCGGCACCGGCGAACATGCGCATCGACAGATCGATCTGCTGGCCCAGCCCACCGGCACCGACGAAGCCCATCACCACCGAAGCGCGCACCGCGCACTCCCAGCGGTACACGGTGTAGGACACCACCTCGCTCGCGGCCTCGGGCAGGGTGCCGTAGAGAAACGCCGACAGGCGGCTGCTGCCGGCCTGCAGCAAGGCATGGGCAGGGCGCTGGTCCACCGACTCGAAGATCTCCGCGTAGACCTTGCCGAGCATGCCGCTGTAGGTGATGGCGATGGCCAGCACGCCGGCAGTCGGGCCCAGGCCCACGGCGCGGACGAACAACAGTGCCCAGACGATCTCCGGTACGCTGCGCAGGAAAATCAGCAGGCCACGCACCGGCAGGCGCGCAGCCCGGGACCATGGCCCCAGGCGCCCAGCGCTGGAGGCTGCCCGCAAAGACAACGCCCGGCTGGCCAGCAGGCTGGCCGGTACCGCCAGCAGCAGTGCCAGGCTCATGCCCGCGGTGGCCACGGCCAGGGTCTGCACCGTGGCGGTGAGCAGCAAATCGAGAAACCCGGCGTCGTGGGCCGGGGGCCAGAACGCGCTGACGAAGCCGGCCATCTGTTGGCGGTTCTCGGCCTGTAACAGCACGCCGGGGTCCAGCTCGCTCAGGCGCAGGCCCGGCCACAGCAACGCCAGGCACAACAGGGTCAACAGCACACGTGGGATGGCAGCAGGATCTCGCTGGTCAGTGCTCAGCATCGCGGGATCTGCACCTGCGGGCTGGCCGTCGAGGCAACAGGCGAGGCCAGTTGCTCGTTGGCGTACAAGGCATCGAGCATCGCTTCGCTGACCGCCGCTGCCGGGCAGTCGAACGCCACCTGCCCGGCGCGAATGCCGACGATGCGCGGAAAGTGCGCGAGGGCGAGCTCCACCGCGTGCAGGCTGGCGACCAGCGTCACGCCATGGGCCTGGGCATGACGATTGAGCAACGCCAGGCTGTGATCGGCGAGCACCGGGTCCATGGCCGAAACAGGCTCGTCGGTCAGCAGCACTTCAGGTCGCTGGTACAAGGCGCGGGCGATGCCGACCCGTTGCAACTGCCCCCCCGACAACTGCCCGCACTGGGCAAACAGCTTGTCAGCCATGCCCAGCTCGCCCAGTGCCGCGCGGGCACCGGGAATATCCCCGGGGTGAATCAGGTTGAGCAGCCCGCGCAAGGTGCCCCACTGCCCCAGGCGCCCCGCCAGCACGGCGGTTACCACCCGCTGGCGCGGCGGCAGGGGCGGTGCCTGGTGCACCAGGCCGACCCGTGCACGCAAGCGCTGACGGGCGCGGGCAGACAGAACCCAGGGCTGCTCGCCCAACAACTCCAGGCGCCCGCCACTGGGCGGCACGGCAGTGGCCATCAGGTGCAGCAGGCTGGACTTGCCGGCTCCGGACGGACCGATGATCGCCACCCGCTCGCCCTGGCCGATCTGCAGGTCCAGCGCGCTCAAGGTCTGGACCTGGCCATGGCGCACGCTGGCGCCCTGAACACGGATACTCACTTGAGCAGGCCGGCCTCGCGCGCGGCTTGCTCGGTGCCCTGGTAATTCTCCGGCTTGGTTTCAATGAAGCGGCTGGCGGCCTGCAGGTCGAGGATCGCCTTGTCCGCAGGCTTGGCCGGATCCAGGGCGAGGAAGGCCTGCTTGATCTTCTCTTTCAGCGCCGGGTCCATGTTGCCGCGCACGGTCCAGTTGTAGTCGAAGTACTCCGGCGTGGTGGCGAACACCCGCACCTTGCTGGTGTCGACCTTGCCGGCGGCGACCAGCTTGTCCCAGACGCTGGCGTTGAGCACGCCGGCATCGGCCTTGCCGGCCTGGACCCAGGCGGCGGTGGCATCATGGGCGCCGGAATAGGCGACGCGGCTGAAGTATTCCTCTGGCTTGATGTTGTCGTTCTTGAGCATGAAGTAACGCGGCATCAGGCTGCCCGAGGTGGACGAAATCGAACCGAAGGCGAAGGTCTTGCCCTTGAGGTCCTTGAGACTCTTCACGTCCGGGTTGGCGGTGATGAACTTGCTGGTGAACTTGGCATCCTGCTCACGCTGCACCAGCGGCGTGGCCTTGGGGTCCTTCAGGTGCACCTGGACGAAGGTGAAGCCCCCCAGCCAGGCCAGGTCCAGGCGATCGCTGGCCAGCGACTCGACCACCGCTGGGTAGTCGGCCACCGGCACGAACTGCACCTTCATGCCCAGTTGCTGCTCGAGGTACTCGCCCAATGGCTTGAACTTGCGCAGCAGTTCGGTCGGCGCCTCGTCGGGGATGGCGCTGACGCGCAGCACATCGGCGGCCTGGGCGAACACCGCGCAGCAGGACAGCGCGAGGCCGGCAAACAGTGCCAGGGGGCGTTTGAGCATGGGGGGTTCTCCGGTTCAATGGCAGGGCATGGGTCGGTGTCGCATCGCGGGAAGTATAAGAGCCACAGGCACAAAGGTCAGCTTTGCTACAATCGCGCATCACGAAAAGTCGAGGTGCACATGAGCGAGCCGATTCGTCTGACACAGTACAGCCACGGTGCTGGGTGTGGCTGCAAGATTTCTCCCAAGGTCCTGGATGTGATCCTCGCCGAAAGCGGCACGCAGGCGCTGGACCCGAACCTCTGGGTCGGCAACGCCTCGCGCGACGACGCCGCCGTCTACGCCCTGGATGACGAGCGCGGCGTGGTCTCGACCACCGACTTCTTCATGCCCATCGTCGACGACCCGTACGACTTCGGCCGCATCGCCGCCACCAACGCCATCAGCGACATCTACGCCATGGGCGGCGACCCGCTGATGGCCATCGCCATCCTCGGCTGGCCGATCAACGTATTGCCGCCGGAGGTCGCCCGCGAAGTGATCCGCGGTGGCCGCGCGGTCTGCGCAGAGGCCGGCATCCCATTGGCCGGTGGCCACTCCATCGACGCCCCGGAACCGATCTTCGGCCTGGCCGTCACCGGCGTGGTAAGCAAGCGCCACCTCAAGCGCAACGATACCGCCAGCGTCGGCTGCCGCCTGTACCTGACCAAGCCGCTGGGCATCGGCATCCTCACCACCGCCGAGAAGAAGGCCAAGCTGCGCGAACAGGACCAGGGTCTGGCCCGCGACTGGATGTGCACCCTCAACACCCCCGGCAGCCGCTTCGGCAAGCTCGACGGCGTGCAGGCGATGACCGACGTCACCGGTTTCGGCCTGCTCGGCCACCTGGTCGAAGTCGCCGAGGGCAGCGGCCTTACCGCCCGCCTGCAGTTCGCTGCCGTACCGCGCCTGCCCAGCGTCGAGCATTACCTGGCCGAGGGCTGCATCCCCGGCGGCACCTTGCGCAACTTCGACAGCTACGGCCACAAGATCGGCGCACTGAGCGACGAGCAGAAGCACCTGCTGTGCGACCCGCAGACCAGCGGTGGCCTGCTGGTGGCGGTCAGCCCGCAGGGCGAGGCCGAATTCCTTGCCGTGGCCCGGGAACTCGGGCTCGAGCTGGCGCCGATCGGCGAGTTGGTCGAACGACAGAGCCACGCAGTCGAGGTGATCTGATGCGCCCCGACTGCACCGAGCTGAAACAGCTGTTCCTCAACAACGTGCCGCTGATGGACATGCGCGCGCCGATCGAATTCACCAAGGGCGCCTTCCCCGGTGCGGTCAACCTCCCCCTGATGACCGACCAGGAGCGGCAGAAAGTCGGCACCTGCTACAAGCAGCAGGGCCAGGCCGCCGCCATCGCCCTGGGCCACCAGCTGGTCAACGGTGCGGTGAAGCAGCAACGCCTCGACGCCTGGACGGCCTTCACCCAGGCTCATCCCGACGGCTACCTGTACTGCTTCCGCGGCGGGTTGCGCTCACAGATCGTCCAAGGCTGGCTCAAAGAAGCCGGCATCCAGTACCCCAAGGTGGTGGGAGGCTACAAGGCCATGCGCACCCTGCTGCTGGAGACTACCCAACAAGCGGTGCAGCACTGCGACTTCGTGCTGGTGGGCGGCCTGACCGGCACCGGCAAGACCGACGTGCTGCTCCAGCTGGACAACGTGCTGGACCTGGAAGGCCATGCCAACCACCGCGGCTCCAGCTTCGGCAAGCGCGCCACCGCACAGCCGGCGCAGATCGATTTCGAGAATGCGCTGGCCATCGACATTCTGAAAAAACGTGACCAGGGCATCGGCCAGTTCGTGCTCGAGGACGAAGGTCGCGTGGTCGGCAGCTGCGCGGTGCCGCTGGAGTTGTACCAGGGCATGCAGCGCTATCCGCTGGTGTGGCTTGAAGACAGCTTCGAGCATCGCGTGGAACGCATCCTGCGCGACTACGTGATCAACCTGTGCGCCGAGTTCATCGCCGTGCACGGTGCAGAGGCCGGCGGCCCGCTGTTCGCCGAACGCATGCGCCAGAGCCTGATCAACATCCACAAACGCCTGGGCGGCGAGCGCTTCCAGCGGCTGTCGACGTTGCTCGACCAGGCGCTGGAGGAGCAGTTGCGCAGCGGCGACGTGAGCCTGCACCGAGGGTGGATAGAAGGGCTGCTCAAGGAATACTACGACCCGATGTACGCCTACCAGCGTGCGGCCAAGGCGCAACGGATCGAGTTCGCCGGAGACGGGGTGGAAGTGCGTGAGTACCTGAAGGCCCGGGCGCTGCGTGAACAACGCGGCGCCTGATTCGCGGATGCCGTATCACTGCCCCGGGCTGAGCACCCGTTCCAGCTCCGCCGCCCGGTCCTTGCTCATGTCCATCTCGCACATCGCGCCTTCGATGCGGTAGATGCTGCCGTTGCTCAACTTGCCGTGGAACGCGCAGTTGCCGTCGCGGTACTTCATCCAGGTACGCTGGACTTCGCGCAGGTCCTTCTGCTGCTGGCTGTCGAGCTTGGCCATGAGCTGCTTGTAGACCCGGTTCAGCCGGTCATCCTGCAACTGGGTTTCGGCCTGGATGCAGGCGCCCATGGCCAGGGTGCTGGAGGCTTTGTCCATGCACTGGGTATAGGTGGGCGAATAGTCCTCGGCCTGGGCGCCGGCAACGATCAGCAGGGCGGCGGCGCTGACCAGGCAATGCTTGAACATGGGCTTTCCTTTTCGCAGATGAATGCGGCACAGCCTAGCATCCTGCTCCGCCTTCGTTCACGCACAACGCCTGGATTTGCGCCCGCAGCCAGCGGTGCCCGGCATCGCCGTCGCGCCGCGAGTGCCAGGCCTGGGCGAAGGCGAACGGCGAGATCGCCAGGGGCGGCGCGAACTGGCGCAGGGCCGGATCCAGGCGAGCACCAACGAGGCTGCGCCGGGCCACGGTGAGCACCAGGTCGGTTCCGGCAATGACACTTTGGGCCACGCCCCAATGCGGCAGGGTCAAGGCGATGCGCCGACGTGCGCCCAAGGTGGCCAGGGCCTGGTCGATTTCGTTGTCGATGCCGGGGCGCACCGCCACCAACACATGGGGCCGCGCCAGCCACGGGTCCAGCGCCAGGCCACCGCGAGGCGGCAGGCTGGCGCGATCGGCCAGGCAGACGAAGGACTCCTCGAACAGCACCTGCTGAGCCATTTCCGTCGGCAGCTCCGGAAACACTCCCAGCGCCAGGTCCGCCTCGCCGTCGATCAACTGGCCGAGCATCGCCTCGCGGCTACCCTGGGACACCACCAGGTCGATGCCCGGTGCTTCGCGCCGCAACAGGCGCATCAGCGAAGGCAACACCACGCGGGCGCCGTAGTCGGACATGGCCAGGCGAAAAGTACGCCGAGCCCGCACCGGCTCGAAGCCCGGCGTGCCGAGCAATCCGTCGAGTTGCTGCAAAGCCTCCTGCAGCGGCGCGTGCAGGGCTTCGGCGCGGGCCGTCAGTTGCAGGCGGCCACCGCGTCGTACCAGCAGCGGATCGGCGAAGATCTCGCGCAACTGCGCCAACGCATGGCTGACCGCCGGCTGGCTGCGGTGCAGGCGCAATCCCGCGCGCGAGACATGCTGCTCGCTGAGCAGGGCGTGCAGGGTCAGCAATAAATTGAGATCGATACGGCGCAAATCATCCATGCCACGAATACAGCCTGTGCAAAGTTCGAATTTCCATCATTGAAGTGCATAGCAAAGACTGAGGCCAGTGTTTTGATCAGGAGTAGACACGATGCCCGCCAGCCTCTTCGCCGCCCTTCCCTTGCTCATCGCCCTGCTCGCCGGGGCTGCCGTGCCGTTTCAGGCGGGCAGCAACGCCGCGCTCGGGCGCCTGCTCGGTCATCCGCTGTGGGCGGCCGGGGTGTCGCTGCTGGTCAGCCTGCTGATGCTGGTGCCGGCCCTGCTGCTGATGCGCGCGCCGCTGCCACAGGTGCAGCAACTGGCCCATGCGCCCTGGTGGGCCTGGTTCGGTGGGATTGCCGGGGTGCTCTACATCACCGCCGCGCTGGTGCTGACGCCACGGCTAGGCGCGGCGGGGTTCATCGTCTGCGTGGTGGCCGGGCAGGTGCTGTCGTCGCTGCTGATCGACCAGTTCGGCCTCATGGGCCTGCCGGAGCGACCGGTGAACCTGCTGCGGCTGGCGGGAGTGGGAATGATCGTGCTCGGGATGATCGCGGTGCAGTGGGGCACGGCGCGTTAAGGCCATCACAAGGTGCGCGGCTGCTCCGGCGGCACGATCACCTTGTGCGGCTCGAAGCGCAGCGATGGCATTTGCGTACCGGCATACAGCGCCACGCTCAGGGCCGCGATCAGCGCCACATCGAGCCAGCCCCAACCCGGTACATCCGCTGCCGAACGCGCCCTCCAGCACCACCATAACTGCCCCATGCAAAACACCAGGATCGCCAGCAACCACAGGTAGAAGCCCGCGCCAAAGCCGGTCACATCCTGGAAGGCGTAGCTCTGGTTGTCCGGCAAGCGGGTGATGGCGAAGCTGCTGGCCGCCAGATACAGCGCCAGCAGGCCGCACCCCAGCGCCAGGCGGCGGAACCGTCGGTGGGCAAGGATCGCCAACGCCAGCAGTGGGTTGGCGATCCACTGGTACAGGCCGAAGGCGATACCCCACGGGCCGTAAAGCAGCATCTGCAATGCCGGTACATGTCGCCCTGCGCCTGTCAGGGCACCATCGAAGGCCAGGCTCAGCAGGTACAGGGCGAGGCTTGTGGTCAGGTAGAAAGCGGGCAAGTCAGGCACCTGGTAAAAGCGGACGAGCTGCGACCTTAACCCAGCCCCTGCCGTCTTTCCAAACCCAAGGCGCGTCTGGAGAGTTCAGCCTGCCTGTACCTGCTCCATTGGCTCGTCGGAACTGCGAATTTGCACGCCCAGGCTGGGCATCTTGGTCGCCAGGTAGATCGTGCTCGTCAGCACCGCGATCAGCAGCACATCGAACCAGCGCCAGCGCGGCATATCCTGCGCCGTCTGCACCTTGCGGCACCACCATCCCTGCCCCAGGCAGAACAGCAGGATTGCCAGTGTCCACAGGTAGTAGCCGGGGCCGAAGCCGGTAAGCGGCAGGAATTCATAGCTGCGGTTGTCCGGCAGCCGCTCGATGCCCAGGCAACTGAGCGCCAGGCCCAGGGCGATCAGGCCAGCGCCAAGCGCCACCCGGCGAAAACGCCTACGGGCGAGGATCCCCAGCCCCAGCAATGGATTGGCAAACCACTGGTACAACCCGAAGGCAATGCCCCATGGGCCCATGACAAGTATCTGCAGCGCCGGCATATGCCCGTCGACGCCCATCAGCAGGCCATCGAAACACAGGCAAAGAAGGAACAGCACAAGGGTGAACATCACATAAAAAGCAGGCACGCGCAGGCTCCATCCAGCAGCGAAAGGCGCGACCATAGCGCAAGCGGGCGTCAGGCGACAGGCGGTTCGAGCAGCAGACCGTAAAGCCCCGAGTCAGAGAGCTCGCCGGCCACGCACCAGCGTGCGCGCAGGGTGCCCTCCAGGACGAAGCCCTGGCGCTCCAGGGTACGTGCCGAGCCCTGGTTGCGCGGGTCGATTTCCGCCTCCAGGCGGCGCAGGTGCAGGGTGTGGGCCAGGTAGTCAATGAAGCAGGTCAGCGCTTCGTCCATGTAACCCCGGCCCTGGGCGGACTTGGCCAGACAGTAGCCGATTTCGCCCCGGCGCGAGGCCTCTTCGAGGTTGAACAGCTGGACCATGCCGATCAGCTCGCCGTTGTCACGACGGTACATGCCCAGCTTGAGCAACTGGCCGGCGGCATACGCCTCGCGGTCGGCGGCCAGGGCGCTCTCGGCCTCGGCCAGGGTCTGCCAGGGGGCGTGGTACCAGTAACGCATGACCTCGGGGTCGGCCATGATGGTCAGCCACTGCTGCGCGTCGCCATGACGCATGGGACGCAACTGCAGGCGTGGGCTGTCGAGGCACAGGTCGCTGGGGAAACTGCGGGGGTCGGGCACGCCGGGACTCCTGTCCGGTGGTGAGGAGATGACAGTCTAACGACAGTGGCTCGGTCTGGCATCCCTGGGGCCGCTTTGCGGCCCCCTTTCACCACTACCGGTTCAACCCCAGCTCCATGTCATCGATCAGCCCCTTGGCCAGCCCGCTGAGAATCCGCGCCGCACTGGCTGCCATGAGGTCACCCTCCATCTCGGCCTCGGTGGTGAAATGCGCCACGCAGCCGAGCAGCACCGACAGGTCGCTGAAAGCGTGGTCGAACGGGATGCCGGGCTGGATACAGAAGATCTCGAGGCAGGTGGTCTTGCCCTGGGTCGGGCCGGGCTTGAAGTCGTCGCTCATACCGGCGCCCCCTTGGCCCGGGCGTGGCGGACCAGCGAGATGACCAGTTGGCCGAGGATCTCGACGCTGTCCATCATCACGTCGAGGCGCGCATCGCGCTGGCAGACGGTGTAGGCGTGGACGGTGTCGCTGAGGATGTGCATCAGCTTGTTGGCATGGGCCATGGCTTCCTCGGGGTCGAGGTCGCTGATGATGGTGACGAAGGGGATTGGATAGGGTGGGTCGGGTACAAGTTTTTTCATGGTTACTCCTCGAAATTGAACTTCAGGAACAACCACCTCGATCCTTCTCACAGATTAGGGTGGCAGTCGTACGCATGGTGAGAAGCCCGTGTGTAACCATGAATCCACGGTCAGGCCAAAGCCTGCACGCGCACGACCGCCATTGACGAAATCGACATGGTTCACACAACGGGCTTCTCACACCCGGTCGCCAAATGTGACGACCCAGAGACGGTACCCCTGATGTATTTCCCGGCCAATTCAGAGCCTTCCGGCAGGCGGGTAGGATAGGTCCGAAGCGCTGGCTGGCTGAAGGATTTGGTTTCAATTTCGGAAAAATCTTACGCATGCAGAAACGTATCGCGGGGCAAGCCCGCTGCCACGAGAGACACGCCAAATCTCGTGACAGCGGGCTTGCCCCGCGATGGGCCACACGACGGCCCCTGGAAGCTACCTCAGAACCCCATGCTGAAGCTCACCACCACGCCATGGTCGCGGTTCTCGCTGGACAGCTGCCCGGAGTACCCGACCCCGAGCTTGCCGCTCGCGCCCACCGACAGGTCCACCCCGGCCTCGACCACCGCCGCGTCCTTGGCAATCGGCACACCCTCGGTGCTGAAACCGTCGCCACCACCGATGAAGCGCAGATCGGCATCGGGCTTGTCGTCACCGAAGGCATGGCGCCAGCCCACCGACAACCGCGGCGTGATGGTGCTGCCGTTGTCGAGCAGGATGCGCTTGCCAGCCCGCACGCCCAGGGTGGAGAAGGTCACATTCTGGTCGACCTTGCCCTCCAGCCGCCCTGCCCCACCCTTCTCATGGGCGGTATCGCTGTCGTAGTTGACATACGCCAGCCCGGCGAACGGCTCCAGGGCAATGCCGCCGGCATCGATGGCGTAACCCACCTCACCGAACACCTGGGCGCTGCGCGCCTTGTACTTGGCCTTGAGACGGTCGTCATAGCTGCCCACGGTGACATCGCGCTTGGTGTCGATGTCGTGCCAGCTGTAGGCCACACCCAGGCGAGCGGCGAAGGCATCAAGCTGGTAGCCGAGGTAGGTGGTCAGGTGGTAGCTGTCCACCGTGGCGTCCGAGCGGCGACGGTGCGCATCAATGCTCGAACGGGTGTAGCCGGCGGCGGCGCCGACTTTCCATTCATCGTCCAGCGCGCGGTCGACACCGAGCATGAAGCCCGACAGGTCGCGGTCGACGCTGGCATGGCTGCTGCTGCCGTCGTAGGTGCCCCAGCCGCCGATGGCGCGGATCCAGCCCACGGCCTGGCCCTGGCAGCCTTCGCTGGTCAGTTGCTGGTTGGCGGTCGGCGCCAGGGTGCGACGCGGGTCGTCCTGGTTGGTGCAGTCGGCCTGGCGCAGGCGGTCATTGACCGCGTCGCGGACGTAGCGCGAGTCCTCGATCAGCACAGTCGCGGTGCTGGCGTGGATCTCGCCGGACAGGCTGTCGAACGCGGCCTGGGCGCCCTGGCGGTCCAGCGGCAGCAGGTTGTTGACCAGTTCGGCCGGCGCCCCGGCACTGGCCAGCGCGGTGGCCACGCCACGCTGGTTGCCAGTGGCAGCGACATCGGCGAAGGAGTTGCCGTTGCGGCTGACCGACAGGGTCACCTGGTTGGCGCCGTAGTCCAGTGAGCTGTTGAGGAACGCCGAGTTGGCCAGGTTGGTGGTGGCGAAGGTGCCATTCACCCCGCCCGCGGCGCTGACCACGGTGTACTGGCCATTGCCGCTGGCCAGGTTGGCGACCATCAGGCTGCCGCCGAGGTTGGCAGTGCCGCCCACATTCAGGTAGTTCACCGGCGAGGTGCCGAGGTCGATCACCAGGGTGCCGGTGGCGCCGTTGGTGAAGTTGCCCGACACGTTCAGGTTACCGGCAGGCCCTAGCAGCACGGTGCCGTTGTTGGTCAGGCCGGCGACGGTGCCGTTGCCGGTCAGTGCGGCGCCATTGGCCACTGTGACCTGGGCTGCGAGGTTGCTGCCCGGATTGGCCGCATCGCCCACCTGCAACACGCCTTGGTTGACGTTGAAGGCGCCACTGAACGGCTGGTTGCCAGTCAGCAGCAAGGTACCGCCGCCCTGCTTGGTGGTGGTGCCAGTACCGCTGAGAGTGCCGTTGAAGGTGCCGTTGCTGCCTTGGGCGAAGACCAGGTTGGCGTTGTTGAGGATGTTGCCCTGCAGGCTGGTGGTGTTGCCGACCAGAGTACCGCCGCTGACAGTGGTGCCACCGCTGTAGGTGTTGGCGCCCGAGAGGATCAGAGTGCCAGCGTCGAGTTTCTCGATGCCGCCGCTACCGACCAGCGGCACGCTGACGGTGGCGGTGGCACCTGCGTTGACACGCACCGGCGCCAGGCTGCCATCGGCACCATTGACCGGCGTCAGGCTACCCCCAGCGCCCGGAACGACCTGGTAGCCGTTGCTGAGGAACTGCAAGCCCTCGAACGACTGGTTGCCGACCACGGTGATGGTGCCCGGGGTACCGCCGAAGACCGCGTAGCCACCACTCCAACCTTCGTTGCTGGTGCCACCGGCGTTGGTCCAACCGGTGTTCGGCCCCCAGGTACCACTGCCGCCGCCGATGCTGCCATCGGGGTTGGTCTTGCCGCCATTCCAGAACTGCAGCTCTTCGCCGTAGTTCTGCACCACCAGGTTGATCTGGTTGGCGATGGCGGTCTGCAGGGTCAGGTCACCCAGCACCACGCTGCCCGGAATCGCACCGAACACCAGGCCGTTGTCGGTGAGCGTGCCGCCGTAGCTGAACAGTTGGTAGACACCGGTGCCGAAGCCGCCGGCATCGGTGATGTTCAGCGTGCCGTCCAGCACCAGGTTACCGTTGACCTTGACCACGGTGGTGGAGGCCGCCGGGGCGCCGAGGCTGAAGTCCAGGGCGCTGCCCGACGCCAGGTCGAGGCTGCCGACGGTGAGCGGCGTGGCGCTCTGGCCGGCAGCCAGGGTGGCGCCATTGGCGATCTGCACCGCGCCGCCGTAGGTACCGCTGCCGCCCAGGCGGGCGCCGGTGGCGACCTGCACGCTGGCACTGTCGAGGCGGCCATTGACCAGCAGGCTGCCGGCGTTGACCTGGGTCGCGCCGGTCAGGCCATTGATGCCGGTCAGCAGCAGTTCGCCAGTGCCGTTCTTGGTCAGGGTGCCAGTACCGGTGAGGTTGCCGGTGTAGCTGCCATTGGCGTTCTGCTCGAAGGTCAGGGCCGCGTTGTTGAGGATCGCGCCTTGCAGGCTGGTAGTATTGCCAACCACGCCGCCTGCGTTGATCTGGGTGCCGCCGCTGTAGGTGTTGGCACCGTTCAGGGTCAACAGGCCAGCGCCATTCTTGATCAGCCCACCGGTGCCGCTGACCACCCCGTTGAGGGTCAGGGCGTTGCTGCCGGCAATGGCCAGGGCGCCGTTGAGCACAGCATTGTTGGCCAGGGTCACGGCGGTGTTGCTGTCCAGCGTGGTGCCGCCCGCGGCCGTCAGGGCGCCACTGCCCAGCGCGCTATTGTTGCCTAGCACCAGGGTGCCGCCGTTGAGGGCGGTACCGCCGCTGTAGCCATTGGCAGCGTTGAGCACCAGGGTGCCGCCGTCTTGCTTGGCGACGCTGCCGGTGCCGTTGAGGGCGACGTTGAGGGTGGCGGTGACGCCGCTGTCGACCCGCAGGTTGGTGGTGCCGTTGCCCAGCAGTTCACCGGCAGTCCCCGCATTGAGCACATAGCCGTCGGTGACGAACTGCAGGCCGGTGATGCTGTGGCTGCCGTTCACGGTGACGGTGCCGGGGGCGCCCTGGAACACGGCGAAGGTGTCGTTCCAGGTGCCGTTGAGCACGCCGTTGGCGTCGGTCCAGTTGGTGTTAGTGGCATCCCAGACGCCGCTGCCGCCCTCGATCACACCGTTGGCCACGGTCTGGCTGCCGTCCCAGAACAACACGTTGCTGGCGCCACCGACCACCAGGTTGACCTGGTTGGCCACGGCGGTCTGCACCGTCAGGTCGGTGACCGGCACCGGCGTGGTGCCGAAGCTCATGCCGTTGTTGGTGAGGCTGCCACCGTAGGCGAACAGGCGGTACACGCCGGCGCCGAAGCCGCCGATGTCGGTGACATTGAGGGTACCGCCCAGGGTCAGGTCGTTGGCCACGTTGACCAGCGGTGTGCCGCCAGCCGACGGCGCGCCCAGCGAAGCGTTGAAGTTGGCGCCGCTGTCGAGCACCAGATTGCCGGCATTCAGGGTGCTGCCGCCGATGGCCGCCAGGTTGCCGCCATTGGCCACGGTCACCGAACCACCGAGGCTGCCGGCGCCGCTGAGGGTGGCGCCACTGGCGACGTTGACCGTGCCGCTGGCCAGGGAGCCATCCACCTTCAGCCCGCCGCCTTGCACATTGGTATTGCCGGTGTGGCTGTTGGCGCTGCGCAGCGCCAGGGTGCCGGCGCCGAGTTTGTTCAGGGTGCCGGTCCCACCGATATTGCCATCGAAGGTGCCGCCCTCGACGCTCAGGCTGTTGCCGGCGGCGATGGCGATCGCACCGGTGCCTCCGATATCACCCAATGTGGTGTTGCCGTCGAGGTTGAGGCTGGCGCCACTGCTGACATTCAGCTCGCTCTGGGTGCCCAGGGCGGTGGTGCCGATGGTGCTCAGGCTGCCGGACAGGATATTGAGGATGCCGCTGAAGGTGTTGTTGCCCGACAGCGTCAGGTCAGCCAGGCCGCTCTTGTTCAAGGTACCGGCACCGCTGAGCACGCCGGCCAGGTGCAGATCGTTGCTGCCCAACACGTTGAGCACGCCCCCCACGTTGACCGGATTGGCCAGGGTTACGGCACTGGCGCTGTCGAGACTGGCATTACCGGTGACATCCAGCCCGCCGCTGCCAAGGGCCGCATCGTTGCCCACCACCAAGGTGCCGGCCTGCAGCTCGGTACCACCGCTGTAGGTGTTGGCGCCCATCAGCGCGAAGCGGGCGAGGCCGGCCTTGAGCAGGCGGCCGCTGCCGCCGACGGTGCCGCCGAGGGTCAGGTCGTTGCTGCCCAGGATCGTCAGGTCGCCGGTGGCGTTGACGTTGTTGGCCAAGGTCACGGCCTGGCTGCTGTCCAGGCTGGTGCCGGCCACGGTGTTCAGGCTGCCGCTGCCCAGCGCGGTATTGGAGCCCAGCACCAGGGTGCCGCCGTTGAGCGCGGTGTTGCCGGCATAGGTGTTGTTGCCAGCCAGCGCCAGCCGGGCGCTGCCAGCTTTGACCAGGCCACCGGCGCCGCCGATGTTGCCGCCCAGCGCCAGGTCGTTGCTGCCTGCGATGTTCAGCGGCCCCGCCAGGGTGATGGCATTGGCCAGCGTGACCGAGGCATTGCTGTCGAGGGTGGTACCCGCAGCGGTTTCAAACGCACCGCTGCCCAGGGCCGTGTTGCTGCCGACAATCAAAGTGCCGCCACTGAGCACGGTACCGCCGCTGTAGCTGTTGCTGCCGTTGAGCACCAGGGTACCGCTGTCGAGCTTGTTGAGCTTGCCGACGCCGGTCAGGCCGACATCGAGGGTCGCCGTGGCGCCCGGATCGACCCGCACGCTGGTGTCGCCACTGGTGCCGTTGATCAGGTCGAGCGCACCGGCGGTGCCGGCCAGCAGGCGGTAGCCATCGCTGACGAACTGCAGGCCATTGACCGTCTGGCTGCCGTCAACGGTGACATCGCCGGCGGTGCCCTGGAACACCGCGAAGGTGCTGCCCCAGGTGGTGTTGGTCAGGCCGTTGAGGTCGGTCCAGTTGGTATTGCCGGCGTTCCATACGCCGGCACCGCCGTCGACCTGACCGTTGGCCACGTTCTGGCTGCCATCCCAGAACTGGATATTGAGCCCCGCGGCGCTGACCAGCAGGTTGACCTGGTTGGCCAGGGCGGTCTGCAAGGTCACGTCACCCAGGCCCACGCCCAGCGGCAAGCTACCGAAGTCCAGACCGTTGTCGGTGAGGGCGCCGGTGTAGTCGAAGACGCGGTACACACCGTTGCCGAAGCCGCCGATGCTGCTCACGTTGAGCGTGCCGTCGAGGGTCAGGTTGCCACCGACGTTGAACAGCGCGGTGCCACCGGTGGACGGCGAGCCGAGGCCGATATCGACGATCGAACCGCTGTTGAGCACCAGGCTGCCGAGGCCCAGGGTCGCGCCGCTCTGCCCGGCCAGGTGGCCGCCGTTGTCGATCACCACCGAGGCATTGGCGGTGCCGCTGCCGCTGAGGGTCGCACCGCTGGCCACGGTCAGCAGGTTGCTGCCCAAGGTGCCGTCGACCTTCAAGGTACCGGCGTTGACCAGCGTGTTGTCGGCCAGGTTGCTGGTGCCGGTCAGGGTCAGGGTGCCACTGCCGACCTTGGTCAGGCCGCCCAGGCCGTTGAGACCACCGGCGAAGGTGCTGCTGAGGTTGTTGCCGCCCAGGCTCAGGACGCTGCCGACGCCGACATCGACCAGGCCGCTGCCGGTCAGGCTGCCGAGGCTGGCGTTGCCGTTGAGGTTGAGCTGGCCGCTGGCGCCGACGTTGAGGGTGTCGACGTTGGCCAGCACACCGCTGCCGAGGGTGGTGAGGGAGCCCGCCTGGATATCCACGTTGCCGGTGAAAGTCTTGACCCCGACCAGGGTAAGGGCGTCGACGCCGGTCTTGACCAGGTTGCCGCTGCCGCCGAGGTCGCCGCTGAGGATCAGCGCATTGGCGGTTTCGACAGTCAGGTTGGCGCCGTTGCTCAGGGCGATGGTGTTGCCCAAGGCCATGGCCGAGCTGTTGGCCAGGGTGGCGTCGGCGGTGACCGCCAGGGTGCCGGTACCCAGTGCGCCGCTGCTGCCCAGGGTCAGGCGCCCGGCGTTGAGCTGGGTGCCGCCCTGGTAGCCGTTGTTGCCATTGAGGGTCAGGTTGCCGCTGCCGTTCTTGGTCAGGCCTTCCGTGCCGTTGATCACGCCGTTTAGGGTCAGGTCGTTGCTGCCATCGACTGTCAGGCCAGCGTTGAGGGTGACGTTGTTGGCCAGGGTGGTGCTGGCGCCGCTGCTGAGGGACGAGACCCCGGCGACGGTCAGGGCGCCCTGCCCCAGCGCGTTGTCGTTGCCGACCACCAGCCGGCCTGCACCGAGGGTGGTGCCGCCCAGGTAGCTGTTGGCGCCGTTGAGGGTCAGGGTGCTGGCACCGGCCTTGCTCAGGCCGCCGACACCATCCACCACGCCGGTGAGGGTCAGGTCGGCGCTGCCCGGCAGGTTGAGAGTGCCGCCCACGTGCACGTTGTTGGCCAGGGTAGCGCCCGCACCGCCGGCATCGAGGCTGGTGTTGGCACCGGTGCTGAGGTCGCCGCTACCCAGCGCGGTGTTGCTGCCGACCACCAAGGTGCCGGCGTTGAGGGTGGTGCCGCCGCTGTAGGTGTTGTTGCCGTTGAGGGTCAGGCTGGCGGCGCCGTTCTTGACCAGGCCATTGTTGCCGGAGACCACACCGCCGAGGGTCAGCGCCTGGCTGCCGCCGAGGGTCAGGTTGCCACCGGCGAGGTTGACGGCATTGGCCAGTACCAGCGCCTGGCTGGCGTCGAGGCCAGCCGCGCCGTTGACGGTCAGGGCGCCGCTGCCCAAGGCGCCAGCATTGCCCAGCAGCAGGCTGCCGGCCTGCAGCGAGGTGCCGCCGGCGTAGGTGTTGCTGCCATTGAGTACCAGTTGCCCGGCGCCCAGCTTGTTCAGCGTCCCGGCACCGCTGATCACACCATCTAGGGTCAGGGCCTGGGCATTGTTGATACTCAGGGTAGTGGTAGCGCCGATGCCGATGGCATTGGCCAGTTGCAGCGCCCCGGTGGTGGCCAGGGTGCTGTTGCCGGTCACCGACAGGTTGCCCGTGCCCAGCGCGCTGTTGTTGCCCAGGGTCAGGGTGCCAGCGCCAAGCGTGGTACTGCCTTGATAGGTGTTGGCGGCGCCGAGGGTCAGGTTGCCGGTACCGGTCTTGGTCAGGCCGCCGGTACCGCTGATCACGCCGTTCAATGTCAGGTCGTTGGTGCCGGTCAGGCTCAGGGTGTCGTTCAGCGCCACCTGGTTGGCCAGGGTCAAGGCACCCGTGGTGGCCAGGTTGCTGGCGCCGCCGACGACAAGGTTGCCGGTACCCAGGGCCTGGTTGTTGCCCAGGGTGAGCGTGCCGGCATTGAGGGTCACGCCGCCAATCAAGGTGTTGGCGCCACTGAGTGTGAGGTTGCCGGCACCGTTCTTGGTCAGGCTGCCGGCCCCCGTGACCAGCCCGCCCAGGCCCAGGTCGTTGCTGCCGGCGATGGTGAGGTTGCCCGCCAGGTTGACGGTGTTGCCGATAGTGATCACCGAGGCGCTGTCCAGCGTGGTCCCGGCAGCCGCGTTGAGCTGGCCGAGGCCGAGGGCGCTGGCGCTGCCGAGCACCAGGGTGCCGGCATTGAGATTGGTGTTGCCCAGATTGCCATTGGTGCCGTTCAGGGTCAGGGTGCCGCTGCCGGTCTTGGTCAAACCGCCGACGCCGGTGACGTTGCCGCCCAAGGTCAGGTTCTGCGCCCCGGCGACGGTCAGGTTACCGGCCAGGTTGATCAGGTTGGCCAGGGTGACGTTGGCATTGCTGCTCAGGGTGGTGCCGCCGGCTGCGTTCAGGGCACCCGTGCCCAGCGCCGTGTTGCTGCCTATCACAAGGGTGCCGCCATTCAGGCTGGTAATGCCTTGCTGGCTGTTGCTGCCGTTGAGGGTGAGCGTGCCGGCGCCACCCTTGATCAGGCCACCGGTGCCGCTGAGCGCACCGTTGAGGGTGAGGTCGTTGCTCCCCGGCAGGGTCAGGTTGGCGTTCAGGGCGATGGTATTGCCCAGCGCCAGGTTGCCGGTGGTGGCCAGGCTGGCGGCGCCGGTCACGGTCAGGCCGCCAGTGCCCAGGGCCTGGGCGTTGCCCAGGGTCAGGGTACCGGCCCCCAGGCTGGTGCCGCCGCTGTAGGTGTTGGCATTGCCCAGGGTCAGGTTGGCGCCGCCATTCTTGATCAGGCTGCCAACCCCCGAGACCACGCCGGACAGGCCCAGATCGGCGGAACCGGCGACGGTCAGGGCACCGCTGAGGCTGAAGGCGTTGCCGAGGGTGACGGCCGTATTGCTGTCCAGGGTAGTGCCGTTGGCGGTGCTGACCGTGCCGGTACCGAAGGCGGTGTTGTTGCCGACCACCACTGTGCCGCCATTGAACAGGGTGCCACCGGTATAGCTGTTGGCGCCATTGAGCACCAGCGTGCCGCTGTCGAGCTTGGCCAGTTGGCCGCTGCCAGAGAGGCCAACGTTGAGGGTCGCGGTGACACCCGGATCGACGCGCAAGGCAAAGGCGCCGTTGCTGCCGTTGACCAGGTCCAGGCCACCGGCGCCGATCAGGCGATAGCCGTTGGTGACGAACTGCAGGCCGGTGGCGGCCTGGGTGCCGACCACGGTGACATCGCCTGCGGTGCCCTGGAATACCGCGAAGTCGCTGGCCCAGCTGCCATTGAGCACGCCGTTGACATCGGTCCAGTTGGTGTTGCCACCGTTCCAGGTACCGGTACCGCCGTCGATCACGCCATTGGGCACGCTTTGCGCGCCATCCCAGAACTGCACGGTGCCGCTGGCGCCGCCGACCAGCAGGTTGATCTGACTGCCAATGGACGTCTGCACCTGAAGGTCGCCGGGCAACATGACGCCCGGCACGTTGCCGATCAGCAGGCCGTTGTCGACCAGCGCGCCGGTGTAGTCGAACAGCCGATAGATACCGGTACCGAAGCCGCCGAGGTCGGTGACGTTGAGGGTACCGTCCAGGGTCAGGTTGCCATTGACGCTGACCACTGCGGTGCCGCCGGTGGCCGGCGATGCCAGGCCGAAATCGAGGATCGAGCCGCTGTGCAGGGTCAGCGCACCGGTGCTGAGGGTCGCGCCGCTGTTGGCCAGCAGGTGCGCACCATTGGCAATGTCGACTGCGCCGAGCAGGCTGCCGGTGCCCCCGAGGCTGGCGCCGCTGTTGACCTGGACGCTGGGGCTGGCCAGCGAGCCGGTGACGTTGAGCAGGCCGGCATTGACCGTGGTATTGCCGCCGAGCACGTTGACGCCGGACAGCTCGAAGCTGCCGGTACCGGTCTTGATCAGCCCGCCACTGCCGGCCAGGGCACCGCTGAACACGCTGTTGAGGTTGTTGCCGCCCAGGGTCAGGTCGCCGCCGCCGGCGATGTTCACCGTGCCGGCCCCGCTCAGGCCACCGATGGTGGCGCTGGCGCCGAGATTGAGGCTGGTGCCGGCGCCGACGCTGACCGCCGAGGTATTGCCCAGGGCCGTGTTGCCGACCGTGGTGATGCTGCCGCCAAGCAGGTCGATGGCGCCGCTGAAGGTGTTGTTGCCGGTAAGCGTCAGGTCGGACACGCCATTCTTGATCAACCCGCCGGTACCGCCGAGCACGCCGCCAAGGGTCAGGTTGTTGCTGCCGCCGAGGGTCAGGTTGGCACCGAGGTTGACGTCGTTGCCCAGGGTCATCGCCACACTGTTGGCCAGCGTCGAGGCACCGCCGACGTTCAATGCCCCGGTGCCCAGCGCCGCGGCGTTGGCCAAGGTCAGGGTGCCGGCATTGAGGTTCAGGCCACCGCTGAAGGTGTTGGCGCCGCTCAGGGTCAGATTGCTGCTGCCGTCCTTGGTCAAGGCCCCGGCACCGCTGATCACGCCGCCCAAGGTCGTGGTGTTGGTGCCTGGCAGGGTCAGGGTAGCGCCGTTGCCAAGGGCGATGGCGTTGCCGAGGTTGAGGGTGGCGCTGGAGTCGAGGCTGGCATTGCCGCCCACGCTCAGGGCGCCGCCGCCGATGGCGTTGTTGTTGCCCAGGACCAGGGTGCCGGCATTGAGGGTGGTGCCGCCGCTGTAGGTGTTGTTGCCGTTGAGGGTCAGCACGGCGCTGCCGTTCTTGACCAGCGCACCGCTGCCGCTGATGAGACCGCCGAGGGTGGTGGCATTGCTGCCCAGTACGGTCAGGGTATTGGCGCCGAGGTTGATGCCGTTGGTCACCGCGACAGCGGTACTGGCGTCGAGATTGGCGTTGCCGCCCACGGTCAGGGCGCCGATGCCCAGCGCGGTGTTGCTGCCCAGGGTCAGGGTGCCGGCATTGAGCTGGGTGCCGTTGGTGTAGAGGTTGTTGCCGCTCAGGGTCAGGTTGGCGTTGCCATTCTTGACCAGCGAACCGATGCCGCTGACCACGCCGCTCAGGCCCAGGTCGGCGCTGCCATCGATGGTCAACGGGCCGGCGATGTTCACATCGTTGGCCAGGCTCACCGCCGTATTGGCATCCAGGTGGGTACCGGCCAGGGTATTGAGGGTACCGGTACCCAGCGCGGTGTTGCTGCCGACCACCAGGGTACCGGCGTTCAGGCGGGTGATGCCGCTGTTGCTGTTGTTGCCGGTCAGGGTCAGGGTGGTGCCGCCATTCTTGGTGATGCCGCCGGCACCGGCGATGACGCCGCTCAGGGTCAAATCGTTGCTGCCGGGCAGGATGAAGTTGCCCGCCAGGTTGAGTGCGTTGCCAAGGTTCAGCCCGGCCGCACTGGTGTCCAGCGTGGTGTTGTTGGCGGCGTTGAGCGCGCCGGTGCCCAGCGCCGTGTTGCTGCCGACCACCAGTGTGCCGGCGTTGAAGGTGGTGGCGCCGCTGTGAGTGTTGTTGCCGCTCAGGGTCAAGGTGGCGCTGCCGTTCTTGACCAGGCCGCCAGCGCCGCTGAGGGTGCCGGCCAGGGTGAGGTTGCTGGTGGTCGGCAAGGTCAGGTTGGCGCCGAGGTTGACGGCGTTGTTCAGGGTCATCGCCGTCGAGTTGGCCAGGGTCGCCGCGCCACCGACCGTCAGCGCGCCGGTTCCCAACGCGGCGGCGCTGGCCAGGGTCAAGGTACCGGCATTGAGCGTGAGGCCGCCGCTGAAGGTGTTGGCTCCGCTCAGGGTCAGGTTGGTGGCGCCATTCTTGACCAGTGCGCCGGTGCCGCTGATCACCCCGCCCAAGGTGGTGGTGTTGCTGCCTGGCAGGGTCAGGGTATTGCCGGCCAGGTTGATGGCGTTGCCCAGGTTCAGGGTGCCGCTGCCGTCGAGGCTGGCATTGCCGCCCAGGGTCAGGCCACCGGTACCGAGGGCATTGCTGTTGCCCAGGGTCAGCAGCCCGGCGTTCAGGGTGGTACCGCCACTGAAGGTGTTGTTGCCATTGAGCGTCAGGCCGGCACTGCCGCTCTTGACCAGGGCGCCGGTGCCGCTGATCTGCCCGGTCAGGGTGGTGGCGTTGCTGCCCAGCACGGTCAAGGTGTTGCCGCCCAGGCTGATGCTGTTGGTCGCCGAAACGGCGGTACTGGTGTCCAGGTTGGCGTTGCCACCCAGGGTCAGGCCGCCGATGCCCAGCGCGGTGTTGCTGCCGAGAACCAAGGTACCGGCATTGAGCTGGGTGCCATTGGTGAAGGTGTTGCTGCCACTCAGGGTCAGGCTGGCGTTGCCGTTCTTGACCAGCGAGCCGATGCCGCTGATCACGCCGCTCAGCCCGAGGTTGGCAGTGCCGTCGATGGTCAGGGGGCCGGCGGCGATGACGTCATTGGCCAGGCTGACCGCGGTGCTGGCGTCCAGGTGCGTTCCCACAGCGGTGTTGAGGATGCCGGTACCGAGCGCCGTATTGTTGCCGACCACCAGGGTACCGCCGTTGAGGAAGGTGGAACCGCTGTTGGTGTTGGCACCGGTCAGGGTCAGCGTGGTGTTGCCGGCCTTGGTCAGGCCGCCGCTGCCGGCGATGACGCCGCTCAGGGTCAGGTCGTTGCTGCCGGGCAGGTTGAGGTTGCCGGCCAGGTTCAGGCCGTTGCCGATGTTCAGCGCGGCGACGCTGGTGTCCAGGCTGGTGTTGGCCGCGGCGTTGAGCACGCCGGTGCCAAGCGCGGTGTTGCTGCCCAGCACCAGGGTGCCGGCGTTGAGCGTGGTGGCGCCACTGTGGGTGTTGTTGCCACTGAGGGTCAGGCTGGCGCTACCGTTCTTGACCAGGCCGCCGGTGCCGCTGAGGGTCCCGGCCAGGTTGAGGTTGTTGGCGCCTGTCAGGGTCAGGTTGCCGCCCAGGTTGACCGCGTTGCCCAGGGTCAGCGCCGCCGTGTTGGCCAATGTCGATGCGCCGCCCACGGTCAGGGCGCCGGTACCCAGCGCCGTGGCACTGGCCAGGGTCAGGGTGCCAGCGTTGAGGGTGAGGCCACCGCTGAAGGTGTTGGCGCCGCCCAGGGTCAGGTTGGTGCTGCCGTTCTTGACCAGCGCGCCGGTGCCGCTGATCACACCACCCAGGGTGGTTGCGCTGGTGCCAGGCAACGTCAGGGTGTTGCCGGCCAGGTCGATGGCGTTGCCCAGGTTCACCGCCACGCCCGCGTCGAGGCTGGCGTTGCCGCCCAAGGTGAGGCCGCCGGTGCCCAGGGCGTTGTTGTTGCCCACGGTGAGAACACCGCTGTTGAGGGTCGTGCCGCCGCTGAAGGTGTTGCTGCCGTTCAGGGTCAACCCGGCGCTGCCGTTCTTGACCAGCGCGCCGGTACCGCTGATCACGCCGCCCAGCGTGGTGCTGCTGGTGCCCAACAGGTTCAGGTATTGGCGCCGAGGTTGACGGCGTTGCCCAGGCTCACCGCCGTGCTGGCGTCCAGGCTGGCGTTGCCGCCAAGGGTAAGGGCGCCGGTGCCCAGGGCGTTGCTGTTGCCGACGGTGAGCTTGCTGGCGTTGAGGGTGAGGCCGCCACTGAAGGTGTTGTTGCCGTTCAGCGCCAGGTCCCCTGCCCCGCTCTTGACCAGCGAACCGGTACCGCTGATCACGCCACCCAGGGTGGTGGCACTGGTGCCGAGCAGGTTCAGAGTGTTGGCGCCAAGGCTGATGGCGTTGCCCAGGCTTACCGCGCTGCTGGCATCGAGGCTGGCGTTACCCCCCAAGGTCAGCGCGCCAGTGCCCAGCGCACTGCCGTTGCCGACGGTAAGCTTGCCACCCGCCAGGCTGGTACCGCCGCTGTAGGTATTTATGCCGTTGAGGGTGAGGTCGGCTGCGCCCGCCTTAGCCAGCGCACCGGTACCGCTGATGATGCCACCCAAGGTGGTGGCATTGTTGCCAGCGAGGGTGAGCGTGCCTGCGCTCAGGGCGATTGCGTTGCCAAGGTTGAGCGCCGAGGCACTGTCCAGGGTGCTGCTGGCGGTCACCGTCAGGGCGCCGCTGCCCAACGCCGTGTCGCTACCCAAGGTAAGCGTTCCGCCGGCCAGGGAGGTGCCGCCACTGAAGGTATTGAGGCCATTGAGCGTCAGGCTGCCGGTGCCGCTCTTGACCAGTGAGCCGGTGCCGCTGAGTACGCCGCCAAGGGTCAGTGCGTTGCTGCCGGGCAGCGTCAAGGCTGCGTTCAGCGCCACCGCGTTGTTCAACACCAGCGGCACGCTACCTTGCAGGCTGCCGGCGCCACTGACGGTCAGCCCGCCTGTGCCGAGCGCCGTGGCGCTGGTCAGGTTGAGGCCCCCGGCGGCCAGGGTGGTACCGCCACTGTAGGTGTTGCTGGCGCCAAGGGTGAGCAGCCCGGCACCGGTCTTGGTCAAGCCGCCAACACCCGAAACCACGCCATTGAGGGCCATGTCGGTGGCGCCACCCACGTTCAGGCCGGCATTCAAGGTCAGCGCGTTATTAAGGCCCAGGCCTGCCACCGTGCCCGCGAGACCACCGCCGTTCACCGTGATGCCACCGGTACCGAAGGCGCTGGCGTTGTCGAAGTTGAGCAAGCCACCGTTGAGGGTGGTCTGGGTGGTGCCGTTGAGCAATTGCCCGATCAGCGACCAGGTACCGCTGTCGACGATCAGGCGGTTGAAGTTGATGTAGTTCGAGGCGTTGATGGTGCCGCTGCCGCTGGTGCCGCTGCCGCCACCGATGGCGTTCTGCAGCGCCAGGGTATTGGTGCCGCCGGCACCGCCGTCGACCACCCCTGCAGGCGCGAAGGCCAGGTTGGGGTTACTGGTGACCAGCAGCGAAACACCGACACCGGCTCCCGCGCTGAGGCTGGAGCCGGTGATGGCGTTGAAGCGGTTGGTACTGCCCGCGCCCATGGACAGGCTGCCGGTCAGGCTCCCGGCGTTGGTGAAGGTGTTGCCGCCTGCCGACGCCTGAAATGCTGTACGACCCAGCACGGTGCCGGTGTTGGTGAAGTCCACCGACCCGCCACCGCTCACGGCGATGACCGGGGTGTCCTCGCTGATGATCGTCAAGCTGGCCAATGCCGTGGAGCCGATGCTGCCTGCGTTGTTGATGGTAGTGACACCTCCGGCAGCGTTACGCACGTCCATTGCCATGCCGGTAAGGTTCAACAGGCTCGCGCCCAGCACCGCCCCGGTTCCTCGAATCACACCCGTGGCATTGTTGGTGATGTTGATGGTACTGGCAGTGCTGGTGTTGCCGATCACGGCGCCAGTGGACTGGATGCTAAGGATCCCCAGCAACGACGGGTTGACGGTACCGGAGTTGTTCAACGTGATGTTGTTGCCGGTGAGCGACAGCGCGGTGCCGCCCACGCCCAGCAGCACGCCCAGCGAGGCACCGGTGTTGACATTGACGGTCAGGCCGTTGCCACTGTTGGAATAGCTCGGCGCGAGCGGGTTGGCCGCGCCGCTGCAGGTCACCGTGGAACCGGCCAGGCTGCAGGCGGCCAGCGCCTGTTCGCCGTGCAGACCAAAGGCCATGGCAGTCACGGCCAGGCTGACGGCCAGCGACAGTTGGGAGAAACGGGCGGGCGAACGGGGGGCGGCGCGACTGTCCACGGAAAGCTCCTTCGTGGATCAGGCGATTCAGTCCTTGAAAGCGTGTACAGCAGGGTGGGCAGGAGCAGTGACACACGCGACGGCCGAAATACCTGATCTATGGCTACGAACATCCTTTGAAGGAATGTGTAGCCGCTCAGGGGCGGGCGGCTTGCCGTCGATGCCGGTCAAATGGTGTTAATACTTTGTCGAGGCGGCACGTGTTTCGCGGGTTTCAGCGATGCGCTCATTGGATCCAACCGACGAACGGTAGTGCCTGCTCCGCGAGGAGCAGGCTTGACCCGAGCAGGTTCAGGCGACCTCCGCCCCGTCGTCCGGCCAATGCGGCTCGTTGGCGCCCGGCGGCGTCAGCGGTGGCAGGCCATAGGCTGCCCGAGCGTCGTCACAGCTCGGATTGTGCACGCCGTTTTCCCACGACGCTTCGAACTCGCGGCAGGGGCTGGAGCGGTTCTCGTAGATGGAGCACGCCACCTGCGTGCCGATCTCGCCGCCGAGGCTGACGCAACGGCAGGGCTTGGCGTCGGTGCCAATCATGGCGACGCGGGTCGGGTTGATCTGCACGACCAGGTCGTCGGGCACCAGGCCACCGGCGGACTGGCACTCACCCCAGAAGAAAGACACACGAAAGTAGCCGCAGCAGGCGCCGCAGGTCAGGCAAGGGTTCTGTTCGGACATGATGGCCAGGGAGGGAGGTTGTTGTTATCGGGGCGGGCGCCCGCGGCGCTATTTGTAATCCAGGCGCGGGCGGCTGAGAAGAGGGGGAATGCAAAAAAAGATCGCCGCTGATCGGCGATCTGAAAGTCGTGATCGATATCGCCTGTACCGGCCCATCGCCGGCTAGCCGGCTCCCACAAGGTCCAGTGCCATCCTGTGGGAGCCGGCTTGCCGGCGATGAGGTCGGACCTGTTTACTTGCTGGTCAAACCATCGGCGCGGAACATCTGGCGGATCCCGCGAATGGCCTGGCGGATACGGTCCTGGTTCTCGATCAGGGCAAAACGCACATGATCATCGCCGTAGTCGCCAAAGCCGATCCCCGGCGACACGCAAACCTTGGCCTCGGCCAGCAGCTTCTTGGAAAACTCCAGCGACCCCAGGTGAGCGTACTGCTCAGGGATCTTAGCCCACACGTACATCGAGGCCTTGGGGTTCTCGACCATCCAGCCTAACTCGTGCAAGCCCTTCACCAGCAGGTTGCGGCGCTGGCGGTACTGCTCGGCGATATCGCGCACGCACTGCTGGTCGCCTTCCAGGGCGGCGATGGCGGCCACCTGCAGCGGAGTGAAGGTGCCGTAGTCGTGGTAACTCTTGATCCGCGCCAGGGCACTGACCAGCTCAGGGTTGCCGACCATGAAGCCGATCCGCCAGCCAGCCATGTTGTAGCTCTTGGACAGGGTGAAAAACTCCACCGCAATGTCCTTGGCCCCCGGCACCTGCATGATCGACGGCGCTTTCCAGCCGTCGTAGACGATGTCGGCGTAGGCCAGGTCGTGCACCACCAGCACATCGTACTGCTTGGCCAGGGCCACCACACGCTCGAAGAAATCCAGCTCCACGCACTGCGCGGTGGGGTTGGACGGGAAGCCGAGGATCATCATCTTCGGCTTGGGGATCGATTCGCGGATCGCCCGTTCCAGCTCGTTGAAGAAGTCCACGCCCGGTACCAGCGGCACCGAACGTACCTGGGCGCCGGCGATCACCGCGCCGTAGATGTGGATAGGGTAGCTGGGGTTGGGCACCAGGACCGTGTCGCCGTGGTCGAGGGTGCCGAGCATCAGGTGCGCCAGGCCTTCCTTCGAGCCAATGGTGACAATGGCTTCGCTTTCCGGGTCGATGTCGACCTCGTAGCGTTCCTTGTACCAGTTGGAGATGGCGCGGCGCAGGCGCGGGATGCCACGGGAGGTGGAATAGCCATGGGTGTCTTCGCGCTGGGCAACCTGCACCAGTTTCTCGACGATGTGTGGCGGCGTGGCGCCATCAGGGTTGCCCATGCTCAGGTCAATGATGTCCTCGCCACGGCGGCGGGCGGCCATCTTGAGCTCGGCAGTAATGTTGAAGACGTAAGGGGGGAGACGATCGATGCGCGCAAAGCGGCGCGGCGAACCTGGGTTGGCCATGTGTTCCTCGAGAGACGTAAGCGCCCGGAACCGTCCGAGCGACGCTGGCCGCTGCGGCGGCCGACAAACAACATAATCCCGCCATGATCACTTAGTAAAGGATAATTTCCTGTTTTATTAGATTTTTTCAGCCACTTCATTTGAAAAAAATCGTAATTACAGAACCACCCTCAGCAGGCGGAGCTTGCCGAAACACCGGCAAGCGCCGCCGTCAAAGGGCTCAGTAGACCTGCACCCGCCACAGTTCGCGCGCGGCCGAGGCCGCGCTCATCGGCAGGCGCCCGTGCAAGGTCTGGTAGTTGTCGATCAGCACCAGGTCACCCGCCTGCCACTCATGGGCAATCAGGCATTCGGGGTCGTAGACCAGTTCATCGAGCTGGCTGATCAATGCCTGCTGGAAGGCTTCGTCATGCCCCTGCACCTTCTGTTCGAGGGTCTGCAACGACGACTGGCAGCCCTCCTGGTAGCGCAGTACCCGCTCGCCGCTGCGCGGATCGAGGTCGACCAGCGAGTAGCTGCGCGGCGAACCGCCGAAATAGGTCATGCGCGTGTAGTAGGTCAAATCGATGCCCTGCCACTGGCGGGCGGTGCGCAGGCCCACCTTGCGCAAGGCGTTGCGGCTGTCGACGACCGTGGTCTGCCCTTCCCCCGGCTGCGGCGGCGTCTTGCAATACAGCATGAAGGTGTGGGCGCAGAACTTGGCATCGCGCTGCACCAGCGGATCGCTGTCGGGCAGCATGTTGAGGTCCCAGTGCAAGGGCGTCTTCTCCAGCGAATGCACCACGCCTTGGGGCTGGTCGGCCGGCTTGACCACATGCACCTCGCCAAAGGACCAACGGTAGATGGTGCCGAAACGCTCACAGTCGGTGGCGAATGCCTGCTGGTCGGTGAATTCACAGCCTCTGAGGCAGACAAAACCGAAACTGCGCACCAGGGCTTGCAAGGTCTCGGTAGACAGTCGCTGGAAACCCAGCCCCAGCGGGTCGCTGACCAGCAACCCGAACAGGGGGAGCTTCTGCAATGTGAAGTTGAAGCCCTCGAGCGCCTCGCCCGCTGTTTCATGGAACAGCCATGGCTGCCCCTGCCAGGTCACCAGCACATGCCGCGCGGCGTCGATCTGCGCGCGGCCGCGCAGGGTCTGGTGACCGTCAAGCTGGCGCACCGGCACTGCATGCCAGGGGCTGACTACATGATCGAGCCCCTCGGCCAGGGCCACGGTGAACTTGGGGCCGGCGTTGTCGTACTGGTGCACCGACAGGCGCACGTGCCCGGGGAAAAACCGCTCGACCGCCGCATTCAAGGCCTGGCCGCGCAGCATCATCTGGTAGGCCTTGTAGCTGATCTGGCGCAGGTGCTCGTCTTCGTCCTGCCCGGCCTGGCGGCACAGGCGCAGGTCGTTGTAGAGGTGGCTGCACAACTTGTCGTGGGTCCGGCCCAGGGCCTCGTCGTGCTGGCACTGCTCGATCAGTGCCTCGACGTTCTTCCACGGCAGACGGGCCTGCTTGACCAGGGTGGCACGCAGGGCTTCGGCACTGCTGGCCTGGGGGAACAGGTCCTCCATGCTCACCCAGCGGATGCAATGGGTGGTGCACAGGGTGCGCAGCGCCTGGTTGTAGGCGCGGCGCACGTCGTCCGGCACGCCGACGATATCGTTGAAGGTGGTGCCGTCGCTGAGGATCGCGATCTCGCAGCCAGGGGCGTGGAGCTCGGCGAGCTCCTGGGCGAGGCGCTCGAGGCGCTCGATGGCGATCACCTCGCCATGGTCGGGCAGTACGCCGAAGGTCTTGTCGTGATCATTCGGCGACTTGCACGGGAAACCCGGCAGCACCATGCGCAGCGGCTCGCCACTGTCGAAGCAGCGCGCCAGGTCGTGGGCCAGGTGCGCCCTGCCCGCTTGGTCGAAGCGGTCGTCCTGGGCCTTGAGCAGGTAAGCGTCCAGCACCTGGCCGACGGCTTCCATCCAGCTGTCTTTGTCTTGCATGTCGTGTCTTCCTTGAGAACGGCTACAGCGAACCGATTGGCGTTGCGGATTGGCTTGCACAGTGGCGCACTTGCTCCGGGCGCAGGGCCCGGAGCAGCTGCAAGGGTTGCTGGCAATGGAACTGTGGCCGCTGCTCGAGCAACGCTTGCCACTCGCCGTAGCCCCAACCGACGGCGGCGGCGGGCATGCCCGCGGCCTTGGCGGTCAACAGGTCGACCGGGGTATCGCCGACAAACAGGCAGTGGCCTGGGTCGATGCCCAGCCGTTCGGCAGCCTGCAGCGCGATGTCCGGTGCCGGCTTGAGCCGCTCGCCGGGGCGATGACCGAGCACCGCGGCAAATCGCTGCGCGGGCAGCAGCCCTTGTACGACACGCTCGGCGAGGGTGTGGGCCTTGTTGGTGACGACAGCCATGGGCAGCCCTTTGTCGGCAATCCTCTCGATCAGGCCGATACAACCTGGGAAGACTCGGGAACGCCGGACCAGGTTGTCGTGATAGCAGCTGCTGTAGTCGTCATGCAGGCGTTGACGTTGCTCGGCGTCGAGGCCGACGGCGGCCCTTTCGAGCATCGCCGCCACACCGCCGCCGATCATCCCGCGCACCTCATCCGGCTGCAGCGTGCGCAGCCCGTGCAGGCTCAGCACATGATTCAGGCTCCAGGCGATATCCGGCAGGGTATCGACCAGGGTGCCGTCCAGGTCGAACAGAACCGCGCGTATGTCCATTGGCGCCACCCTCACTGCGCGCTGGCGTAGTGGCAAGGCCGGCCACGGCGGAATACCAGCCGGCTGTAACGCTCATCGACATTGCTGCGCCGGTCGAGGGTCACCACGCCACGACGCTTGATCGCCACCGAATGCCAGGGGGTGCGCCACAGGTCGCTGGTCGGCACCAGGCGGATACCGATCTTGCTCGACACCGCCAACTGCGGGTGGATCGACAGGCGCAGGCAATGCGGATAGCGCGCTTGCAGCAACGCACTCCAGGCCTCGCTACGCTGGATCACCCGCTGGGAGGCGGGCTTGGCGGCCTTCTTAACCGCGTTCATGCTCATGCCTTCGAACTCCACCAGTCCGGCGTAGTCCTCGGCGAGGAAACGATGGATGCCGCAGTACATCAACCGCATGTGCTCCTCGTCCTCGAAGCGCTGCTGCAGGACGCGCAGCGACTGGCCATGCTCGATCATCAGCTCTTCGCGCATGGAGTCCAGGCAGCCCAGTTGCGGATAGGCATCCTTGAGGTCGAACAAGGTGAAACGGCCGGGATAGTGCTGGCCGGCATAGCGCTGGATATCGTCGGTGTAGGCCTGGACATGGGCATCGGGCACCCGCACCAGGTCGGCGAAGACATAGCCGTCCGAGCAGATGTGAATGACTGCACCGGGGGCATGGAATGCGCGGATTTCCTCAGCCAGGCGGTTCAGCTCGTCGATGGCATGGTGCTCTGCCAGGTCCGGGAGCGGGCCGAGGGTCTTCTGGCGGTTGGGCGACTTGCCGGGGAAGGCCGGGAGGACCATCTCCACCGGCAGCCCGCGCTCGACGGCCTGCAGCACCTTGGGCAGGTGCGGGGCGAGCACGGCATCATCCAGCGCGTCATCCTGCCCAGTGGCCAGGCTGCGTCGACGAAACAGGCATTCGAGGATGGCCAGCGCGGTAGCGGTGCTGGCAGAGGCATGGCGTTGGCGCAGCGAAGCCGCGCACGCCGAAGGAGCGGAGCTCGATTCGGTCATGGAACAGTCCTTGTCATGTGGATCGATCCGAATGGATCGCGGCCTACCCTGGCCTGCAGGTCGTCCTGACCTGCGGCGCATAACATCCGGCAAAGGGCATGGCGCTGTCAACTGCCCTTCGAATGAATTTTCCGAGGCAAAAAAACGCCCCGGCAAGCCGGGGCGTCTTGTGCAGCTGGGGTGTTTCAGCGTGCGTAGGTCATCAGCACGTCGGCCGCGGTCTGGCTGTCCACGCCCATCATCACGCTCAGGGCAGTGACGGTGAGGATGGAGAAGCCGAATACCTTGCGCGCCCACTTGCTGTCGTCCTCTGCCTTGTAGCCGCCCCAGGCCATGTACAGCCAGTACAGGCCCATGGCGGCCGCCACGGCGAGGTAACCCAGGCCGGCGTAGCCGCCGAGGGTCAGCATCAGGGTGGCGAGGACGAAGGCCAGCACGTACAGCACGATCTGCTTCTTCGCCGCGAGGATACCGCGCGCCACCGGCAGGACCGGGATGTTGGCGGCGCTGTAGTCCTTGAAGCGGAAGATGGCGATGGCGAAGCTGTGCGGCATCTGCCACAGGCTGAACATCACCAGCAGGGTGAACGCGGCCAGGTCGAAGCTGTTGCTCACCGCGCAGTAGCCGATCACCGGAGGCATGGCACCGGACAGGCTGCCGACCAGGGTGCCGTGCACCGATTTGCGCTTGAGCCACAGGCTGTAGAAGCCGACGTAGACCACGAAGCCAACCAGGGCGCAGAACGCCGACAGCGGGTTGGCCTGGACATACAGCAAGCTGAAACCCGCCACCCCGAGCAGGGTGGCGTAGATCAGCGCCAGGGGCAGCGACATGCCGCCCTGGACCATGACGCGGTTCTTGGTGCGCTCCATCTTGTGGTCGATGTCACGGTCGATGCAGTTGTTGAACACGCATCCGGACGCGACCACCAGGGACGTACCGATCACCACCGCCAGGAACAGGGCGAAATCCACATGCCCCTTGGCGGCAAGGAAGAAACCGCCTGCCACGGAAAGCACGTTACCGAAAATGATCCCCGGTTTGGTGATTTGGATAAAGTGCTTCACGGACATGCAGTCTTACCTCACTTGGCCAGCATTTCGAAGTGGATGCTGAACATGATCCACAGCGACAGGCCGACCAGCAGTGCAATTACCAGAACGGTGAACAGGAACGTCGACACGTTGGAGCGCTGCTCTTTCGAGCGGTCCATGTGCAGGAAGTACACGAGGTGCACCACCACCTGGATGACGGCCATGGCCACCACGATCAGGACGGTCAGGTTCTTCGGCAGGCTTGGGTACATCACCAGGCCGAACGGGATCGCGGTCAGGATGATCGACAGTACAAAGCCGATCATGTAGGACTTCACGCTACCGTGATTGCCTTCGTGATGAGTGTCGTGTGCGCTAGCCATTACAGAACCCCCAGCAGGTAGACGACGGTGAACACGCAGATCCAGACCACGTCGAGGAAGTGCCAGAACAGGCTCAGGCAGCTCATGCGGGTCTTGGCGGTCGGCGTGATGCCGTGCTTGTTGATCTGGTACATCATGATTGCCATCCAGATCAGACCGGCAGTCACGTGCAGGCCGTGGGTACCGACCAGCGCGAAGAACGCCGACAGGAAGCCACTGCGCTGCGGGCCGTAGCCTTCGGCGATCAGGTGATGGAACTCATAGATTTCCATCGCGATGAAGCCTGCACCGAACAGGAAGGTCACAGCCAACCAGCCCAGTACACCTGCCTTGTTGCCGGCGAACATCTTCAGCATGGCGAAGCCGAAGGTGATCGAGGACAGCAGCAGAAACGCGGTTTCGACCAGCACGAAGTCGAGCTGGAAGATGTCGTGACCCGACGGGCCGCCGGCGAAACCGCCGGACAGCACCGCGTAGGTGGCGAAGAGCGACGCAAACAGGATGCAGTCGGTCATCAGGTACAGCCAGAAACCGAGTACGGTCATCTGGCCCGAGTCGTGGTGGTGGTCATCGTGCGCATGGTCATGACCATGCGCGCCACCGTGGATTACTTGACTGGACATTGATTACACCCGTTCAAACGATTCGACACGTGCGCCGCCAGCAGGCAGTGCACCAGCGTTGGCCAGCGCTTTCATGCGCTCGCCTTCGATGCGCGCCACTTCTTCGGCCGGCACCATGTAGCCCTGGTCGTCACGCGCGGCGTGGCGAACAAAGACAGCGATGGTCGCAACCAGGCTCGCACCCACCAGCCACCAGATGTGCCAGATGAAGGCGAAGCCGAACACGGTCAGCAACAGACCCATGAACAGACCGGTGGAAGTGTTGCTCGGCATGTGGATCGCTTCGTACTTGGCCGGAGCCTTGTAGGCGGCGCCGGCTTGCTTGGCTTCGTGCCAGGCGTCCAGGCCAACGTGCTCAGGCATGTGGGCGAAGTTGTAGAACGGAGGTGGCGACGAAGTCGACCATTCCAGGGTACGGCCGCCCCATGGGTCGCCGGTGACGTCCATGTTGTCCTTGCGATCGCGAACCGAGACGTAGATCTGGATCAGCTGGCAGGCGATACCGAACAGGATCAGCACGGCGCCGACTACGGCTACGTACAGGTAGGGTTCCCACAGCGGGTTGTCGGAGTGGTTCAGACGACGGGTCATGCCCATGAAGCCCAGGGCGTACAGCGGCATGAACGCTACGTAGAAGCCGGAGATCCAGAACCAGAAGGCAGCCTTGCCCCACTTCTCGTTCAGGGTGAAACCGAAGGCTTTCGGGAACCAGAAGGCGAAGCCGGCGATGTAGCCGAATACCGCGCCACCGATGATCACGTTGTGGAAGTGGGCGATCACGAACAGGCTGTTGTGCAGAACGAAGTCGGCACCTGGAACAGCCAGCAGGACGCCGGTCATGCCACCGATGGAGAAGGTGACCATGAAGCCCAGGGTCCACATGATCGGCGCGGTGAAGCGCAGACGGCCCTGGTAGATGGTGAACAGCCAGTTGAACAGCTTCACACCGGTCGGAATGGAGATCAGCATCGTCGCCAGGCCGAAGAAGGTGTTGACGCTGGCGCCGGCACCCATGGTGAAGAAGTGGTGCAGCCAGACCGCAAAGCCGAGGATGGCGATTGCGCCCGATGCGTAGATCATCGAGTGGTGACCGAACAGGCGCTTGCCTGCGAAGGTCGAGGTGACTTCCGAGAACACGCCGAAGGCCGGCAGGATCAGGATGTAGACCTCAGGGTGACCCCACGCCCAGAACAGGTTGACGTACATCATCGGGTTCCCACCAAGCTCGTTGGTGAAGATGTGGAAGTCCAGATAACGGTCAACAGTCAGCAGCGCGAGTGCGGCGGTCAGGATCGGGAAGGAAGCGACGATCAGTACGTTGGCCCAGGTGCAGGTCCAGGTGAAGATCGGCATGTCCATCAGCTTCATGCCAGGGGCGCGCATCTTCATCACGGTGACGAGGAAGTTCACGCCGGTAAGCGTCGTACCCAGACCTGATAGCTGTAGTGCCCAGATGTAGTAGTCGACACCCACCCCAGGGCTGTACTGGATACCCGCGAGCGGCGGATAGGCAACCCAGCCGGTCTTGGCGAATTCACCAACGCCCAGCGAGATGTTGACCAGCAGCACGCCTGCCAGCAGCAGGTAGAAGCTCAGGGAGTTCAGGAACGGGAAGGCAACGTCACGTGCACCGATCTGCAGAGGAACCGCAAGGTTCATCAGGCCGGTGAAGAACGGCATCGCCATGAAGATGATCATGATCACACCGTGGGCGGTGAAGATCTGGTCATAGTGTTCAGGCGGCAGGTAGCCTTCGGAGCCACCGGTGGCGGCAGCCAGCTGGGTACGCATCATGATGGCGTCGGCGAAGCCGCGCAGCAGCATGACCATCGCGACGATGATGTACATCACGCCGATCTTCTTGTGGTCGACCGTGGTCAGCCACTCGGTCCACAAGTAGGTCCACTTGCGGAAATAGGTGATGGCACCAACGACAGCGATACCACCGAGCGCGATCATGGCAAGCGTCACCATGACTATCGGCTCGTGATACGGTATCGCCTCCAGAGTTAATTTACCGAACATCTCTTACTCCTCTGCACCGGCAGCTGGTTGCATACTCGATTCCACACCCTTGGTAGTGGCCAGGTCTTTGCTGCCTGCTTCTTCGTGGTTCGGACGACCGCGGTTCATGCCTTCGTACTTGTCGACGATGCGCTGGAACTGGTCAGCCTGAGCCTCGCTGTACAGCGCGACTGGGTTGTTTTCGCTTGCTTTGGCCAAGGCGTCATATTCGGCCTGGTCCAGTTTCTTCGGCGAAGCCTTCACCTCGGCGACCCATGCATCGAAGTCGGCCTGGGAGGTGGCAACAGCCTTGAATTTCATACCGGTGAAGCCGGCACCGCTGTAGTTGGCGGAGATACCGTCGAACTCACCGTTCTCGTTGGCGATCAGGTGCAGTTTGGTGGTCATGCCAGCCATGGCGTAGATCTGGCCACCCAGGCCCGGGATGAAGAAGGAGTTCATCACGGCGTCGGAGGTCACGCGGAAGTTGACCGGGGTATTGGCCGGGAAGACGATCTTGTTGACCGTGGCAATGCCCTGTTCCGGGTAGATGAACAGCCATTTCCAGTCCAGCGCGACCACGTCGATCTGCACCGGCTTCACATCGGAATCCAGTGGACGGTACGGGTCCAGCTTGTGGGTGGAGTGGTAGGTGAAGTAACCCAGGGCGATGATGATCAGGATCGGGATGATCCACACCGCGGCCTCGATCTTGGTCGAGTGCGACCAGTCGGGGGTGTAGGTGGCGGCCTTGTTGGACGCACGATACTTCCAGGCGAACGCCAGGGTCATGATGATCACGGGCACGACCACCAGCAGCATCAAGCCGGTGGCGATCAGGATCAGGTTCTTCTGCTCAATGCCGACCTGGCCCTTCGGATCGAGCAGGGTCCAGTTGCACCCACTGAGTAAAAGCATGCCTAAAAAGGGCAATATGCCAAACAGTCTGGGGTAACGCTTTTTACTCATCTCACGACCTCTAGATCAGCTTGCTTCAATGCAATTTGTGTTTGGTAGCCAACACTTCGTCCTGCCAAGTGCGGCAATTGGCGCCCGTACCCGCCCCTGCCAGGGATCCGACTGCTGGATCTTGGCGTCAAGCGGGTTGGCGGTGCTTATGGTTTCGTAGGCAACAGGCCTGTACTTCAGACCAAGTCCATTTGGTGCGGGAAAACGCGGAGGGGTGTCCGCCCGGTATCGCCGTTGGGCGAAACTTGTCGAAGTCAGCAAATGGAAAGCGCTGCGGCTCCCATCAATCCTGCGACTCGCAAGCAGTGCCGAACGGAAATTGGGGGCGATTGTAGATAGGTCGCCCCACGATGACTATGACTTATTGAGCAACAGTCTTTTACAGAATGCGTAACAATACTGGTCAAAAAATCAACTTCGCGACAGTTTGTCGCACCCCGCGCAGTAGCCCTGAAACCCTTGCCGCGCAAGGGCTGGTGGCTGACCTGGATCAATCATCGGGGGCCATTTGCAGCTTATCTCGCCGCGCAATAGACCCAGGTCAATTCGGGACTTTGGTCTAAGCGCGGCGACGGTTTCGGTAGATGCCCAAGGGCACCAGCACCGCCGTCAGCACGAACGCCACCAGCGCCCATTGCGCGAGGGACAGGCCGAGGATCGGTGGGTATGGGGTGGAGCAGAACCCATCGACCTGGAACGCCAGCGGCCAGAGCTTGGCCAGCGGCAGGTCGTCGACGATGGGCTGCAAGGTGTCGATACCGCAGCTGACCATGGGGTTGGCGAGTATATACACATGGTTGCCGGCGGCAACGATGCCACCGATGGCGCTGAGCACCACCAGCGCCTCGAAGAAGGTCAGGCTGCGGCGCCCGGGCATGGCGGCGGCGATGAAGGCGAAGATCGCGATGAACAGCAGGGCATAGCGCTGCAGGATGCACAGCGGGCAAGGTGCCTCGCCCAGCACCACCTGCATGTACAGGGCGCCGCCGATCAGCGCCAGGCAGATCACGCCGAGGAGCACCAGAAAGCGCCGTTCCCGATTCAGGCGCGATGAGAGTTCGTTCATTGCCGATTCCTTCGATGGAGAGTGACAGCGCGGGCTGCCCGAGGGGCGCCCAGTCTACACGCTGAAGATGACCTTTGAATGCATCGAGCGGGGGCGTGCGCGGCTATCCACTGATGACCTAGGACCGAGCGGGTCGGTTTCGGTTCACTGACGCACGTGAAAAATGCGCCAGCCCAGGTGCCGGGCAGGAGCAGGCCCCTCGACACCTGAGAGTGAAGGATACAGTGATTAAAGGAGGATTAAAGATGAAAGCGGGTGTAACCGCGTTTACCTCTTCCTTATATAGAAGACCGGTTAGGCCCAATCGCTGCGGTTCGGCGCTCGGCCAGGCCGACAGCGTCGAATGTCATCGTCCGCTTTGTTCTCGATTACCCACGGCCGGGAGCATCCGTGTGCTGGCGGCCCGACAGAACGCCGAACCGCAGCGATTGGGATGAATTACTCGTAGCCTGTCCCGGCCCCATCGCCGGCAAGCCGGCTCCCACAGGGTTCAGCGATACCTGTGGGAGCCGGCTTGCCGGCGATGGGGCCAGCCAGGCCTATCGCTTACTCCAGCGCCGCAGCCGGGCCGAAGAACTCGTAGCGGCTCTGCCCTTCCGGCACACCCAGGCCCTTGAGCTGACGCTTGATCGCCGCCATGAAGCCCTTGGGCCCGAGGAAGTAGGCGTCGATATCACGCTCACGCGGCAGCCATTCGGCCAGCAGGTCCTGGTCCAGCAGGCCCACTGCGTCGGCAGCCTGGCTGCCATCTTCTTCGGCGTAGCAGTAGAAGCGCTTGAGTTGCGGGTGGCGCGCCGCCAGGCCATCGATCCAGTCGCGGAAGGCATGCACCGCGCCGTTGCGCGCGCAATGGATGAAGTGCACCGGGCGTTCGGTCTCGAGGGCCGCCTCAAGCATGGCCAGGGTCGGGGTGATGCCCACGCCGCCGCTGATCAGCACCAGCGGCTTGGCGCTGGCGACCAGGGTGAAATCACCGGAAGGCGGGAACAGTTGCAGGGTATCGCCGACCATCAAGCCATCATGCAGGTAGTTGGAGACCTTGCCGCCCGCCTCACGCTTGACGCTGATGCGGTACTGCTCACCGTCGCACAGGGCCGACAGCGAATAGTTGCGACGCTGCTCCTGGCCATCGATTTCCAGCTTCAGGCCGATGTACTGGCCCGGCTCGGCCTTGAGCACCGGCTTGCCATCGACCGGAGCGAAGTAGAACGAGACGATCTCGCGGCTTTCCTGCTCGCGGCGCACCAGGCGGAATTCGCGGGTGCCGCGCCAGCCGCCGGCAGCCTCTTCCTTCTGTTTGTACAGGTTCTCCTCGGCGCCGATGAGGATGTCGGCAAGCTGGCCGTAGGCCGCCGCCCAGGCAGCGATCACCTCGGCGGTAGCGATCTCCTTGCCCAGCACTTCCTCGATGGCGCGCAGCAGGCAGCTGCCGACGATCGGGTAGTGTTCAGGGAGAATCTGCAAGGCGACGTGCTTGTTGATGATCTGGCCTACCAGGCCGCCCAGCTGCTCGAGCTGGTCGATATGCCGGGCGTACATCAGTACGCCGTTGGCCAGGGCACGCGGCTGATCGCCGCTGGCCTGGTGGGCCTGGTTGAACAGCGGGCGTACCTCGGGGTACTCGCTGAGCATCAGCTTGTAGAAGTGAGTGGTCAGGGCCTCGCCACCACTTTCCAGCAGGGGCACGGTGGCTTTGATGATTGCACGTTGTTCGGCATTGAGCATTACGACAACTCCTGAGCCTGTGGCTTCGAATGGTTGCGTAGACCATTTCAGCAATCGTGCCAACTTTGATCGTCAGTAAAACCGGGGGTTTTCATTGATCGATGTCAAAAGGACACACTCAGGCGTATAGTCACTCCGACCAACAGGAGTCCATATGACTGCAAAGCCCCTGCTCACCGCCCTCCTCCCCCTGGTGAGCGACTTGTCCCGCGACCTCCCCGACCAGGAACGCTACCGTCGGCTGCTGCAGGCCATGCGCGGTCTGCTGCCGTGCGATGCCGCGGCGCTGCTGCGCCTGGATGGCGAGTGGCTGGTGCCGCTGGCGGTGGATGGCTTGTCAGCGGACACCCTGGGTCGACGCTTCCGAGTCAGCGAGCACCCGCGCTTCCAGGCCCTGCTCAGCCGCCCCGAGCCCACCCGCTTCCCTAGCGACAGCCCGCTGCCCGACCCTTACGACGGCCTGGTCGACGCCGCCCATGTGGATCTCGAGGTGCACGACTGCATGGGTTGCCCGCTGATGGTCGACGAACGCCCGTGGGGCCTGCTGACCCTCGACGCGCTCACCGCCGGCCAGTTCCAGAGCCTCGAGCTCGACGCCCTGCAAGCCTTCGCCAGCCTGGCCGCCGCCACGGTAACCGTGGCCGAGCGCATCGAGCACCTGGCCCTGCGCGCCGAGGATGAACACCAGCGCGCCGAGGTATATCGCCAGGCCAGCGGCCAGGACCGCGAACTGATCGGCCAGAGCAAGGCGCACAAGCGCCTGGTCGAGGAGATCCGCCTGGTCGGTGGCAGCGACCTGACCGTGCTTATCACTGGCGAGACCGGCGTCGGCAAGGAACTGGTGGCCCAGGCCCTGCACCATGCCAGCCAGCGTGCCGGCAAGCCGATGATCAGCCTCAACTGCGCCGCCCTGCCCGACACCTTGGTGGAGAGCGAACTGTTCGGCCATGTGCGCGGCGCCTTTACCGGCGCCCATGGTGAACGCCGCGGCAAGTTCGAGCTGGCCAACGGCGGCACATTGTTCCTCGACGAGGTCGGCGAGCTGCCGTTGGCGGTGCAGGCCAAGTTGCTGCGGGTGTTGCAGAGCGGGCAGTTGCAACGCCTGGGTTCGGACCGCGACCATCAGGTCGATGTACGCCTGATCGCCGCGACCAACCGCGACCTGGCCGAAGAGGTGCGCAATGGCAACTTCCGCGCCGACTTCTACCACCGGCTGAGCGTCTACCCGCTGCAAGTTCCGCCCCTGCGCGAGCGAGGCCGCGACGTGCTGTTGCTGGCTGGCTTTTTCCTCGAACAGAACCGCGCGCGCCTGGGGCTGGGGAGCCTGCGGCTGTCCACCGACGCCCAGGCCGCCCTGCTGGCGTACGGCTGGCCGGGCAACGTCCGCGAACTGGAACACCTGATCGGTCGCTCGGCGCTCAAGGCATTGGGGCAGCAAGGACGGCGGCCGAAGATCCTCACCCTGGAAGCGGCTGACCTCGATCTGCGCAACGTGGCGCCGAGCATACTGGCAGAAACCGAGGCACCGTCGGCTGACGCGCCGCTGCCCGAGGGGGGGCTGCGCGAGGCGGTGGATGATTATCAACGGCAGATCGTCGAAGCGTGCCTGGATCGTCACCAGGACAACTGGGCAGCCGCAGCCCGGGAGCTGGGGCTGGATCGGGCCAACCTGAGCCGGTTGGCCAAACGCTTGGGGCTGCGCTGATGGGGCTGCGAAGCAGCCTCATACAGAGCGAATAGCAAACTAAGCTAAAGCCTGGCGCCAGAAAGCCGATAACCCGGCATCCTCCCCCTCATTCATAGCGAAGGTTGTCCATGGCCACGCAAAAAGCCCGCGCGGACTCACTGTCCCTGCTGCTGTTCACCCTGCGCAGCGGCAAGCTGATGGCTATCAACCTGCTCAAGGTCAGCGAGATCATCCCCTGCCCGCCGTTGACCAAGCTGCCGGAGTCCCACCCGCACGTCAAAGGCGTCGCCACCCTGCGCGGCAACTCGTTGTCGGTGATCGACCTGTCACGCGCCATCGGCGAAATGCCCCTGGCCGACCCCGACGGCGGCTGCCTGATCGTCACCGAGATCAGCCGCTCGCGCCAGGGCCTGCACGTGCAAGCGGTGAGTCGTATCGTCCATTGCCTGAGCACCGACATCAAACCGCCGCCCTACGGCTCGGGCAATCGCTCGTTCATTACCGGCGTCACTCGGGTCGACAACACCCTGGTGCAGGTGCTGGATATCGAGAAGGTCATCCACGGCATCGCCCCGCCGCCCCACGAACCGCACCCGGGGGAAGTCAGCGAAGAAGATGCAAGCCTGCTGGCCGCCGCCAACATCCTGGTGGTAGACGACAGCCAGGTTGCGTTGCAGCAGTCGGTGCACACCCTGCGCAACCTTGGCATCGAGTGCCATACCGCGCGCAGCGCCAAGGATGCGATCAATGTGCTGCTGGAGCTGCAAGGCACCGAAAGGGAGATCAACATCATCGTCTCGGACATCGAGATGTCCGAGATGGATGGTTTCGCCTTCACCCGCACCCTGCGCGAAACCCCGGACTTCCAGCACTTGTACATCCTGCTGCACACCTCGCTGGACAGCGCGATGAGCGGTGACAAGGCCAAGCTGGCCGGGGCCAATGCCATTCTCACCAAGTTCTCCTCGCCGGAGCTGACCAACTGCCTGGTGACGGCGGCGCGGGCGGTGGTGTTCGAGGAGCACTGACACATCAAGTCAGGACTTTCCTGACTTGATGAAGGAAAACGTTCGGGCATAATTCGCGCCCTTCGCAGGTTCATTGCCGGTGTCGCGTATGAAATTACTCAATTCGTTCCTGATTCTCTGCGCCTTCGCCAGCGGCGCAGTACACGCTTCGAGCAACCAAGCCTGGAGCGACCAACGCCAGCACATGCTCAAAGCCTGTCTGGCCGCCAGCCAGTTCAAGGACGCCCACGCCCTGGGCAAACCCGCCGAGTTCGACGACCAGATCGGTTACAGCGCGCTGCTGATCGAGGGCATCTACCCCCAGAAGCACATGCAGAACCGCACCGGTACCGAGCTGTGCCTCTACGACCGCCAACGCCAGCAAGCCTTTACCACGGAATGGGAAGCCGGCAAACGATGAGCGACAGTATTCGCTTCGCCTGCACCGGCTGCGGCAAATGCTGCACGGGCCATCATGTGCCGCTGACGCTTGCCGAGGCCCACCAGTGGGCGATCTCTGGTGGTCAGGTGGTAGTGCTGATCGAAGGTTTTCTCGCCGATGGCCCCGGCATGCCGGCAGACCAGCGCGAGCATGTGCTGCGCCGTTCGCACCCGGTGCCATGCGGTGACGCGCAGTTGCAGGTATCGGTGACCTTCGCCGCGTTCAATCCAGGGCGCTGCCGCAACCTCGATGACAACGACCTGTGCGGTATCTATGAAAGCCGTCCGCTGGTCTGTCGCATCTACCCGGCGGAGATCAACCCGCACCTGCCGCTGCGCCCGGAAAACAAGGACTGCCCGCCCGAGGCCTGGACGCAAGGGCCGGAACTGATTCACGGCAACCTGCCGGTGGATGAGGCGCTGCGTGCCCTGATCGAAGCCTCACGCCAGGCCGACCGCGATGATATCGCGGCCAAGGTGGCGATCTGTCAGGCGCTGGGGATGACCACCAGTGCGCTGAAGGGCAATGGGTTTACCGCGTGGCTGCCGGACATGGCGGCGTTTGCCTCGGTGCTGGAGCAGGCGCCACAGGCGGTCGATGGACCGTGGGTGGTGCATGTGCAGGACGAGACACTTGCGGCCGATCTGCAGGGTCATCGCCTACAGGTGACGGGCGAAGCGCCGGTCTACTATGCGTTCATCGGTTTCTAGATAGATCCGGCACAGACAACTCAGTCAATCACTGACAGCGCCGCCAGAACTCATCCGCCAGCCGCCGCAGGTCCTTGGCCAGGTCCGCCACGTCACTGGCGCTGCTGTGGCTGCGCTGCCCGACGCTGACCGTCGCCTCGCTGGCCTGGCGGATGCTGGTGATGTTGCGGTTGATGTTCTCGCTGACCTGGCTCTGCTGCTCCACCGCCGCGGCGATCTGCAGGCTCATCTCATTGATCTGGTTGACCCGCACGCTGATGCTGTCCAGCGCGTCGCTGGCCAGTTGCGCCTGCTCGACGCTGTGCCCGGCATGGGCACTGCTCTGCTGCATCACCTGCACCGCCGCGCGGGCACCGTCCTGCAGGGCACCGATCATGCGCTGGATATCGTGGGTCGACTGCGCGGTGCGCTGGGCCAGGCCACGCACCTCGTCGGCGACCACCGCGAACCCCCGCCCCTGGTCGCCTGCGCGCGCCGCCTCGATGGCGGCGTTGAGCGCCAGCAGGTTGGTCTGCTCGGCGATGCCACGGATCACGTCGAGCACCCCGGAAATCTCGCTGCTGTGGTTCTCCAGTTGCTGGATCACCTCGCTGGCTTCCACCAGCGAGCCGGCCAGGTCCTGGATCGCGCAGCGGTTGCGATCGACCAGCTGGTGGCCTGACTGGGTCTCGTCCTCGGCCTGGTCGGCCGCCATCGCCGCCATCTGCGCGCTGCTGGCGACCTGGGCGACACTGGCGCTCATCTGGTGGATCGCCGTGGCCACCTGGTCGGCTTCGCTCTGCTGCTCGAGGCTGTTGGCGTGACTGCTGTGCAAGGCCTCGACCAGCGAGCCCGAGTGCCCGGCCAGGCGCGAGGAGGTGTCGCCGATACGCCCGACCACCGCCCCCAGCTGCGCCTTGAGCATGCGCATGGCGAACTCGATCTGCCCCAGGCCGTCACGCCGGCCGGTGTACAGGTGCTGGCTGAGCGGATTGTCGGCGATCGTCTGGGCCTGCCGACGTAGCCGCTCGTATGGGCGCAGCAGCACCAGGATCGCCAAGCTGCTCAAGCCCCCAGCCGCCACCATCTCCACCAGCGATTCCAGCAGCGGTGCCCCCAGCCACCATTGACCCGCGCCTATCACCAGCGCCAGTACCACACCGACCGCCAGCGACAAGCGTGTGCCCAACTGCAGTACCGGCAAGCGCTCGCGCCAGCCACGCCGGCCTTCGCGCAACCTTGCATAGCACCGCTCGGCCGCCGCGACCTGCTCGACCCCAGGCTTGGTCCGCACCGACTGGTACTCCAGCACCTGCCCGCCGCTGCTGATCGGCGAGACGAAAGCACTCACCCAGTAGTGGTCACCGTTCTTGCAACGGTTCTTCACCAGCCCCATCCACGAGCGACCGGCCTTGAGCGCCTGCCACATCTGGGCGAAGGCCTGGGGCGGCATGTCGGGGTGGCGGACGATGTGGTGGGGATTGCCCAGCAGCTCCTCGCGCGAGAACCCGCTGACCCGCAGGAAATCGTCGTTGGCATAGGTGATGCGGCTGTCCAGATCGGTGGTGGACAGGATATTGGCGTCGCCGGGGTAATCCACTTCGCGACCGGTAACAGGCATATTGCACTTCATCGGAGGCTCTCGTTGTTGTACGTGAAATCGGCAGGGCGTACGACTCTAGGGGCAAACGCCAACGTAACATTGATCCATGGCAGGGTATTGGCACTTGGCCATCAACCCACCGAAACTGACAGCCATGACAGCCAGGCGTCACGCTGCCGACCCGGACGGCGCGCTATAACCCTGCAATAGTCCAATCCATTTCCCAGCCCCTTGGCCAAGGTGCCTGCCCCGATGCGACGTCCGTCCCGCTACCTCGTACTCGCCGCCCTGGCCCTCGCCCTGCTGGTCGCCATCGGCGCCTGGCAGGGATTGCGCCGCGAAGCCCCGGCCAACCGCGCCGCCAGCGCGATACCGGTGCGCGTGGTCGCCGTGGCCCAGCAGGACGTGCCGCGCTACCTGAGCGCCATCGGCTCGGTGCTGTCGCTGCATAGCGTCGAGGTGCGCCCGCAGGTGGAGGGCGTGCTGACCCAGGTGCTGGTCAAGGAAGGCCAGTGGGTCAAACAGGGCGACCTGCTGGCCACCCTCGATGACCGGGCGATCCGCGCCAACCTCGATCAGGCCCGCGCCCAGCTCGGCCAGACCCAGGCGCAGTTGCAGGTGGGTAACGTCAACCTCAAGCGCTACCAGTTGCTCAGCAGCGACGACGGAGTGTCCAAGCAGACCCTCGACCAGCAGCAGGCGCTGGTGAACCAGTTGCAGGCGACGATCAAGGGCAACCAGGCGGCCATCGACAATGCCGCGGTGCAGCTCAGCTACACCCAGATCCGCTCGCCGGTGAGCGGGCGCGTCGGCATTCGCAACGTCGACCCTGGCAACCTGGTACGCACCAGCGACACTCAGAGCCTGTTCAGCGTCACCCAGATCGACCCGATCGCCGTGGAGTTCGCCCTGCCCCAACAGCAGCTGCCAGTCCTGCAGGGCCTGCTCAACTCGGCCACACCCGCCGAAGTGGAGACCTACCTGGACGCCGACGGCGAACGCAGCCTGCTCGCCAAGGGGCACTTGATGCTGATCGACAACCAGGTTTCGGCCACCACCGGCACGGTGCGGGTCAAGGCCGAGTTCGACAACCGGGACGCACGCCTGTGGCCGGGCCAGCTGGTCACCGTGCGCCTGCGCACGGCGGTGGACGAGGACGCCCTGGTGGTACCGCCTCCGGTGGTGCAGCGCAGCATCGACGGCCACTTCGTCTACCGCCTGGACGGCAACAAGGTCAGCGCCGTACCGGTCAAGGTGGTGTACCAGGACAGCACGCTGAACGTCATTGCCGGGGTCAAGGCCGGCGATCGCCTGGTGCTGGACGGTCAGTCGCGGCTCAAGCCCGGCAGCACCGTGGAAGTCACCCCCGACACCCCTGCCCCGGCGCAAATGGCCGAAAGCAGGAGCCAGCCATGAACACCCGCAACGGCGTCTCGGCCTGGTGCATCGACCACCCCATCGCCACCCTGCTGCTGACCTTCGCCCTGGTGCTGCTCGGTGCCATCGCCTTCCCGCGCCTGCCGGTGGCGCCGCTGCCCGAGGCCGACTTCCCGACCATCCAGGTTACCGCCCAGTTGCCCGGTGCCAGCCCGGAAACCATGGCCTCGTCGGTCGCCACGCCCCTGGAGGTGCAGTTCAGCGCCATCCCCGGCATGACCCAGATGACCAGCAGCAGCGCGCTGGGCTCGACCAACCTGATCCTGCAGTTCACCCTCGACAAGAACATCGACACCGCCGCTCAGGAGGTCCAGGCGGCGATCAACACCGCCACCGCGCGCCTGCCCCAGGACCTGCCCAGCCCGCCCACCTGGCGCAAGGTCAACCCGGCCGACAGCCCGGTGCTGATCCTCACCGTCAGCTCGGCGCAGATGCCTGGCAACCAACTGAGCGACTATGCCGAGACCCTGCTGGCCCGCCAGCTCAGCCAGATCGACGGGGTCGGCCTGATCAACATCACCGGGCAACTACGCCCGGCCATCCGCGTGCAGGCCCAGCCCGAAAAGCTCGCCGCCATCGGCCTGACCCTGGCCGATATCCGCCAGGCCATCCAGCAGACCAGTCTCAACCTGGCCAAGGGCGCGCTGTACGGCGAGCACAGCGTGTCGACCCTCGCCGCCAACGACCAGCTGTTCCACCCCGACGACTACGCGAAGCTGATCGTCAGCTACCGCAACGGCGCCCCGGTGCACCTGGCCGACGTCGCCAAGGTGATCGACGGCGCCGAGAACGCCTACGTCAGGGCCTGGTCCGGCGAACAGCCGGGGTTGAACCTGGTTATCTTCCGCCAACCCGGGGCAAACATCGTCGACACCGTGGACCGGGTGATGGCTGCCCTGCCCCGCCTGCAGGAAATGCTGCCGGCAGCGGTCGAGGTGTCGGTGCTGCAGGACCGCACGCAGACCATCCGCGCCTCGCTGCATGAGGTCGAGCTGACCCTGCTGATCGCCGTGGCCCTGGTGATCGGGGTGATGGCGCTGTTCCTGCGCCAGTGGTCGGCGACCTTCATCGTTTCCAGCGTGCTCGGCGTGTCGCTGATCGCCAGTTGCGCATTGATGTACGTGTTCGGCTTCAGCCTCAACAACCTCACCCTGGTGGCCATCGTCATCGCCGTGGGCTTCGTGGTGGACGATGCCATCGTCGTGGTGGAAAACATCCACCGCCACCTGGAGGCCGGCGACGACAGCCGCACGGCCGCGCTCAAGGGCGCCGGCGAGATCGGCTTCACCGTGGTGTCGATCAGCTTCTCGCTGATCGCCGCGTTCATTCCGCTGCTGTTCATGGGCGGCGTGGTCGGCCGGCTGTTCAAGGAATTCGCCCTGACCGCCACCGCGACCATCCTGATTTCGGTGGTGGTCTCGCTGACCCTGGCACCGACCCTCGCCGCGCTGTGCATGCGCCGCCCGCCCGAGACGCAGCATGGCGGCTTCGGCCAGCGCCTGGTGCGCTGGTACGAGAAGGGCCTGGACCGGGCCCTGGCGCACCAGCGTGTCACCCTCGGCGTGTTCGGCCTGACCCTGGCATTGGCGGTGGTCGGCTACGTGGCCATCCCCAAGGGCTTCTTCCCGCTGCAGGACACCGGGTTCATCCTCGGCACCAGCGAGGCGGCGGCCGATGTGTCCTACCCCGCGATGATCGAGAAGCACAAGGCCCTGGCGAAGATCATCGAAGCCGACCCGGCGGTGCGCGCCTTCTCCCATTCGGTCGGTGTCACCGGCAGCAACCAGACCATCGCCAACGGGCGCTTCTGGATCTCCCTCAAGCCCCGTGGCGAGCGCGACGTGTCGGCCAGCGAATGGATCGACCGCATGCGCGCAAAACTGGCGCAGGTTCCCGGCATCGTCCTGTACCTGCGCGCAGGGCAAGACATCAACCTCAGTTCCGGGCCGTCGCGCACCCAGTACCAGTACGTGCTCAAGAGCAACGACGGCGTTGCGCTGAACCTGTGGACCCAGCGCCTGACCGAACGCCTGCGCGAAAATCCGGCGTTCCGCGACCTGTCCAACGACCTGCAACTGGGCGCCAGCGTCACCCGCATCGACATCGACCGCCAGGCCGCCGCGCGCTTCGGCCTGACCACCACCGACGTCGACCAGGCGCTGTACGATGCCTTCGGCCAGCGGCAGATCAGCGAGTTCCAGACCGAGACCAACCAGTACAAGGTGATCCTCGAGCTGGACGCCCGCCAGCGCGGCAAGGCCGAGAGCCTCAACTACTTCTACCTGCGCTCGCCACTGTCGGGCGAGATGGTGCCGCTGTCGGCCCTGGCCCATGTCGCGCCGCCCAGCACCGGCCCTTTGTCGATCAGCCACGACGGCCTGTTCCCGGCGGCCAACCTGTCGTTCAACCTGGCCCCCGGCGTGGCCCTGGGCGATGCGGTGCAGATCCTCGAACGCACCCAGCGCGAACTGGGCATGCCCGACTCCATCGCCGGCAACTTCCAGGGCGCCGCCCAGGCCTTCCAGAGTTCACTGTCGAGCCAGCCCTACCTGATCCTCGCCGCGCTGGTGGCGGTGTACATCATCCTCGGCGTGCTCTACGAGAGCTTCGTGCACCCGCTGACCATCATCTCCACCCTGCCCTCGGCGGGCCTGGGCGCGCTGATCCTGCTCTGGGCCATGGGCCAGGACTTCACCATCATGGGCCTGATCGGCGTGGTGCTGCTGATCGGCATCGTCAAGAAGAACGGCATCCTGCTCATCGACTTCGCCCTCGAAGCCCAGCGCAACCACGGCATGACGCCCGAGCAGGCGATCCACCAGGCGTGCCTGGTGCGCTTTCGCCCGATCTTCATGACCACCCTGGCCGCATTGCTCGGCGCGCTGCCACTGATGTTCGGCTTCGGCGCCGGCGCCGAACTGCGTCAGCCACTGGGCATCGCCGTGGTCGGCGGCCTGCTGGTGAGCCAGGCACTGACGCTGTTCACCACCCCGGTCATATACTTGGCCCTGGAGCGTCTGTTCCACCGCCGCCGGGCCACCGTCGCCCCCGCGCCGACCGCCAGTTGAGACAAGACCATGCGTGTGCTGATCATCGAAGACGAAGAAAAAACCGCCGACTACCTGCATCGTGGCCTCACCGAGCAGGGCTTCACCGTCGACCTGGCCCGCGACGGCATCGACGGCCTGCACCTGGCCCTCGAAGGCGACTACGCGGTGATCGTTCTCGACGTGATGCTGCCTGGCCTGGATGGCTACGGCGTGCTGCGCGCACTGCGGGCGCGCAAGCAGACGCCGGTGATCATGCTCACCGCCCGCGAGCGGGTCGAGGACCGCATCCACGGCCTGCGCGAAGGCGCCGACGACTACCTGGGCAAGCCGTTCTCGTTCCTCGAACTGGTGGCCAGGCTGCAGGCCCTGACCCGGCGCAGCGCCATTCATGAGCCGCTGCAGATCCAGGTGGCGGACCTGTGGATCGACCTGATGGCGCGCAAGGCCAGCCGGGCCGGCCAGCGCCTGGACCTGACCGCCAAGGAGTTCTCGCTGCTCAGCGTGCTGGCCCGGCGCCAGGGCGAGATCCTGTCCAAGACCGCCATCGCCGAGCTGGTCTGGGACATCAATTTCGACAGTGACGCCAATGTCGTCGAAGTGGCGATCAAGCGCCTGCGCGCCAAGCTCGACGGGCCGTTCGACCACAAGCTGCTGCATACCATTCGAGGCATGGGCTATGTCCTGGAACATCGTGGCTGATACCTGCACTACCCGCCCCCATGAATCGGCCGCAGGTAGCGCCCCATGAATCCTTGGCGCAACTCCATCGCCCTGCGCCTGGCGGCGCTGTTCGCCATGGTCGCCCTGGCGGTGTTCGTACTGATCGGCAGCGCGCTGTACCGCCAGGTCGACCACAGCCTCGATCTGCTGCCAGCGGCCGAACTGGACGCACGCTTCAGCGTGCTCGAATCCACCCTCAACCGCTTCGGCACCTCCGAGCACTGGGCCAAGATCAACAACAAACTCAACCTGCTGAGCGAAGAAGACCGACGCATCCGCTTCTGGGTGGTGAGCAGCGACCCGGCCTTCGAGTACGGCCAGCCCAGCGAACAGGTGCGCGGCTTCGCCAAGGGCCCTGTGGGCATGCGCGAGCTGCGCCTGTCCGACAGCCCCTATCCCTACAAGGTGCTGGTCAGCGAGCTGCCCGCGCAGGGTGAGCGCCCGCCCCTGCGTTTTCTGATCGGCATCGACACTGAAACCTTCTGGCAGGCCCAGCACAGCCTGCTGGTGGCCATCGTTGGCCTGGCGGCTTTCGGCGTGCTGCTGGCTTCGCTGCTTGGTTACTGGGTCGCCCGTATTGGTCTGCGACCCCTGCTCGCCCTCTCCGAAGAAGCCCAGGCCCTGGCGCCGCCACGCCTGGACGGTCGCCTGCAGACCCGCGACCTGCCGCCGGAACTGGCGCGCTTCGCCGGCACCTTCAATGCCGCCCTCGACCGAGTCAGCCAGGCCTATTCGCAACTGGAAGCCTTCAACGCCGACGTCGCCCACGAACTGCGCTCGCCGCTGACCAACCTGATCGGCCAGACCCAGGTCGCCCTCACCCGCGGGCGCAGCGCCGAGCACTACTTCGAGGTGCTGCAATCGAACCTCGAAGAACTCGAGCGCCTGCGCAGCATCATCAACGACATGCTGTTCCTGGCCAGCGCCGACCAGGGCAGCAAGGCCACCGCCCTTACCCAGGCCTCGCTGGCCGAGGAAGTGGCCACCACCCTCGACTACCTCGACTACATCCTCGAAGACGCCCACGTCAGCGTCACCGTCAGCGGCGATGCCCAGGCCTGCATCGAAAAGGCCCAGTTGCGCCGGGCGCTGATCAACCTGCTGAACAACGCCGTGCAGCACACCGCACCGCACCAGGCGATCCAGGTGCGCATCGAGGCTACTGAGGAGCAAGTCAGCATCGCGGTGAGCAACCCGGGGCCGGCGATCGACGACGAACACCTGCCGATGCTGTTCGAGCGCTTCTATCGGGTGGATGCGGCCCGCGCCAACAGCGGCGGCGGCAACCACGGACTGGGCCTGGCCATCGTCAAGGCAATCGCCCTGATGCACGGCGGCAGTGTTTTCGTGCACAGCGAGGCCGGGGCCAATACCTTCGGTATCAACTTGCCGAGCGCTCAACTACGCGGGTTTGCGGTAAAAGTCTGAGTATTTTTGCCGCGATCATTACTTTTTGCGCAACAGTGCTTATCTGAACAGCCTCTGTTTCCCCGCTGTTTACAGGACTAACTTTAGCCCTGTCTCCATTAGCACTTGCCCCGCAAGAAGGTTGTTCCAAATGTCCAACAGTATGGGTATTGCCAGCGTCTTCGTCCTGTCTTCCCTGTTGTTGTCGCCCCTGGCCATGGCGGAAGAATCCCCGGCCTTCGTCGCCCGCAACGCCGAACTCGCCGCGGTTCACCAGGAGGCGCGTGACGCCTACGCCGCGCAGCAGTCCGCTGCGGCTAAAGACGCACAGCAGACCGCTTCCAAGGTATCTGTCGATACCGATGCCGATAGCTGACCGGCCACGCCAGCTGTTTCCAGTTTTCCCTGGGCTACACCATGGGCACTGCCTGTGACGATATGTTAGCCTTTCAAAGCCGCTGCCTTTCAGCGGCTTTTTTTATGCGTCGAAAATCTCAGCCTGGCTGTTACGTCTCTAATAAGAACTTGCAGACACGACAATAAAAAACTGCCCCATCGCTTGACCAAAGGAGTTTGTACCGGTGTCTTTCGCGTTTCGTTTCACCCCGTTGTTCGTTGCATTGGCCGCAACGATGCCCGTGGCCGCACAGGCCGATGAAGCCAAGGCTGATGGCTTCATCGAGGGCTCCACGCTGAACCTGCATTTGCGTAATGCCTACTTCAACCGCAACGAAAAGAATGCCTCGATCAAGGACAAACGCGAGTGGGGCCAGGGCGCCGTCGCACGCTTCGAGTCCGGCTACACGCCTGGCGTAATCGGCTTCGGCCTCGACGCCCACGCCATGGTCGGCCTGAAGCTCGACGGCGGTGATGGCCGTGCCGGCACCTCGATCCTGCCGAGCGCACCGGAAGACAAGGCGCGCCACGCCTTCTCCACTGCCGGCGGCGCGATCAAGCTCAAGGGCTTCGACACCGAGTTCAAGGCCGGTGACCTGTTCCTCACCAACCCGGTGATCGCCGGTGGCGAAAGCCGCATGCTGCCGCAGACCTTCCGCGGCGTCGCGCTGACCAACAACAGCATCGACGGGCTGATGCTCGAAGGCGGCAAGGTCAGCTTCACCAAGCCGTACAACCAGAGCGGCCACCGCCGCATCAACACCTACTACAGCAACCAGACACGCGAGCAGGACAGCCAGAACCTGAGCTGGGCCGGCGCGTCGTGGAGCGGCACCGAGGGCGTCACCGCCAACCTCTACGCCGCCGAGCTGAAGGACATCTGGAACCAGTACTACGCCGACTTCGACTACACCTACGCGGTCAACGACCTGGTCAGCCTGAACCCAGGCGTGCACTTCTATCACACCCAGGACACCGGCCAGTCGAAGCTGGGCAGCATCGACAACAACACCTGGAGCGTGCACTTCACCGTCGCCGCCGGGTACCACAGCGTCACCGCCGCCTACCAGCGGGTCAATGGCGACACGCCGTTCGACTACATCAACCTGGGCGACAGCATCTTCCTCGACAACTCGCGCATGTACTCGGACTTCAACGCGCCGAACGAGCGCTCGTGGAAGCTGCAGTACGACTACGACTTCGCCGGCCTCGGCATCCCAGGCCTGAGCACCTCGCTGTCGTACTCGCGCGGCAAGGCCGACCTGACCAAGGCCAGCCAAGACACCCAGTACTACGATTTCTACAACGCCGAAGGCGAAAATGCCCGGCACTGGGAGCGCGACTTCGACGTGAAGTATGTGTTCCAGGAAGGTCAGATGAAGGACCTGTCGGTGCTGCTGCGCTATGCCACGCACCGGGCCAACGCGGCCTACTCGACGATTCAGGACAACAACGAATTCCGCATGATCGTGGATTATCCGTTGAACGTGTTCTGATCTGAAACCGATCGCAGGGCAAGCCCGCTCCCACGCCAGGCGGATTATCAGGCGTGGGAGCGGGCTTGCCCTGCGATGGACTTCAACGGGTACGGTTCAACCCAATCTCCAGGTCATTGATCAGCGCCTTGGCCATGGCACTGAGGATCCGCGCTGCACTCCCTGCTTTCAAATCCCCTTCCATTTCCGCCTCCGTGGTCAGGTGCAGGATGCAACCCTGCAGCACCGACAGCTCGTTGAACGCCAGGCTGAAAGGCACATCGGGCTCAACACGAAAACACTCCAGGAATGTCGAAACGCCGGCAGTGGCAAAACGTTCGGGCTGCTCGCTCATGGCTGCACCTCCAGCGACCTGGCGTGGGCCATCAGGCAGCTCAGCAGCCGGCTGAGGATGGAAATGTTCTCCACCAGGATCTCGGGACGCTCATCCACGGGAAAGGCCATGTAGACGTCGCAGGTGCGGGTCATCATGGTCATCAGGACAGCGGCATGCTCCCAGACTTCGGCGAGGGGCAGATGGTCGATGATGGAGATGTAGGGGATGGGTGGGTCAGGTACTAGCTTTTTCATTTCAAATCGCTCATGTCGATTGAAGAAAATCGCCACTTGAACCTTTCTCACGGGATTAGGTGGCAACCGTGTACGGGGTGAGAAACCGAGGACATGAAACCCGGCCAGACCAGAGGTCTGCCCGAACACGGCTGCCATTGAAGTGGCCGAAAGACATATCATCAGGTTCTCACGCCCGGTCACCGAATTTGGCGACCCGACGACGTTAGCCCTGATGCATTTCCCGGCCTATCCAGACCCTTCCGGCAAGCGCGTAGGATAGGTCCCAAGCACAGCCCAACTGAAGCATTTGGTTTCAGATTCGGAAATGTCGTACATCCCATCGCAGGCCTACTGAATCAATTCCGTCGGGCAAAACACCTTTGATCTTGTCCGACAATCGCGCCTTGCCTAAAATACCGCCGCCGCTTTCCGGCCCACTCCCCATGGATCCCGGGGCTTATGCAGTTGCGAGCATGACGTTGCCCACCCGATCACCACGATCCGCCCTGTACAAGTCACACCCCGAGCTGGTCCTCAACCTGGGCAGCTGCCTTGCCGTGCTCGCCATAGTGGCTATCGTCGGCTACCTGCTGGCACGCGAGCGCGACAGCGTCGAGCAATCGGAAATGCGCTCGTCGAGCAACATCGTGCAGTTGATCGAAAGCGACATCCTGCGCAACGTCGAACTCTACGACCAGTCGCTCAAGGGCCTGATCTGGGCCGTGCAGCACCCCGAGCTGCTCAACGTACCGACCAAGCTGCGCCAGCAGATCCTGTTCAACCAGGCCTTCTCCGCGCCGGTGCGCGGCGACATTCTCTGGCTCGACGCCAAGGGCGACGTGCTCGGCGACTCCACCAGCGCGGTGCCGCGCCAGGCCAACTTCGCCGACACCGTGGCCTTCCAGGCGCACCGAGACCGCCCGGGCCTGGGCCTGCTGATCAGTCCGCCGTTCAAGGCGCGGCTGGGCAACCTGGACTGGTGCATCAGCTTCAGCCGGCGCATCTCCGGCGCCAACGGCGAGTTCCAGGGCCTGGCCGCCGGGGCCTTGCGCCTGTCCTATTTCAACGAACTGTTCCAGCGCCTGGACATCGGCGTGGACAGCAGCATCAACCTGCTCAACACCGACGGCCAGCTACTGGCGCGCCAGCCGACCCGGCCGCAGGATCCACTGATCGGCACCAGCTTCAGCGAGCGCCCCAACTTCAAGCGCATCCTCAGCGAGCGCAGTGGCAGCTTCACCGCCCGCTCGACGGCCTATGAGGGCCAGCGCCTCTACACCTTCGCCCGGGTCGCCGACCTGCCGTTGATCGTGCTGGTGGCCCACTCGGCCGATGAAGTGTTCCAGTCGTGGCGGCGTACCGCGATCGTGGTCAGCGTGGCCACCGGCGTGTTGTGCATCGGCATCCTCTGGCTGACCTTGCTGCTGGGCCGCGAGCTACGTCGGCGCCACGATGCCGAAATGGGCCTGGCCACCCTCGCCGCCACCGACAGCCTCACCGGCCTTGCCAACCGCCGCCGCCTCGACCAGGTGCTGCGCCAGGAATGGGCGCGCGCCCAGCGCAACCGCAAGCCGCTGGCAGTGCTGATGGTGGATGTGGACCACTTCAAGGCCTTCAACCAGCGCCATGGCCATGCCGGTGGCGACCATGTACTGCGCGAGGTGGCCACCACTATCGAGCTGTGCATCCGCCGCCCGGCGGACCTGGCGGCGCGTTACGGCGGGGAAGAGTTCCAGGTGGTGCTGCCGGAAACCGAGCTGGCCGGCGCCCGGTTGCTGGCCGAGCGGATTCGCGCCAGTGTCGAGGCGATGCCGCCGTTCGGCGATGACGAGCGGTCGGTGACGGTCAGCGTGGGGATTGGCCTGCATATCCCCGGCACCCATCAGGACCTGGCGGCGCTGCTGGGTGATGCTGACGAGGCGTTGTATCGGGCCAAGGCCAATGGGCGGAATCGGGTGGAAGGACCCGAGGAGTGAGTCATGGGGCCGTTAAACGGCCCCATGCTGATCAGGACCGAGCGCGGGCTGCGTTACGCAGAGCCTTCACCTGATCATGATTGCGCTGCACGCCCTGCAGCTGTTTCTCTACCAAGGCATACGAAGTGTCATTGGCCGAACGCCCCAGTTTGACCAGCTTCTCGCGGGCTTCCTTGTAGGCCTTCAGCGCATGGTCTTCCCCACGCTCCACTTCATTGAGCACCGCTTCTTCATCCTTGCCGGTGACCATCGACTTGAGGTTGACCCAGCCACGGTGCAGGTCACCGCTGATGCTGGTGCTGGTTTCCGGGTCGCCGCCCAGGCGCCGCACTTCGCCCTGCAACTCTGCGGCGGCACTGGCGCACTCGCTGGCACGCTGCACGAAGAATGCTTTCAGTTCAGGGTTCTTCACATCCTCGGCAGAAGTCTTGAAGCCTTTCTCACCATCCTTGCTGTACTCGATCAGGTCGTTGAGTACGTCGATCGTGTCTTTGTTGGGATTACTCATGGCAAAAACTCCTTGGCAGGTCATAGTCACCTTGATCGGAGCAGGCTTCGTGCCAAACCCAGAAAATAAAAATAATTCATTAAAATCAGTAACTTGAAGATTTCACAAACATGCCGTTCAAGGGCGTTCTGCATGATCGCCGCTTGGGTCGTCGTGCAGTTTGCAGTAAGGTCGCGCTTCAACCGCCACAGGCCACCGCCCGATGAAACCCGAAACCCTGCAACTGCTGGTCACCCGCACCATGCCTTTTGGCAAGTACCAGGGGCGGATCATCGCCGACCTGCCCGGGGACTACCTGGCATGGTTTGCCCGTAAAGGCTTCCCGCCCGGGGAGCTTGGCGGGTTGCTGGCGCTGATGCACGAGATCGACCACAACGGGTTGGGCGATCTGCTGAAACCGTTGCGGGGCAAGACCAGGGGTTGAAGCATTTGATGGAGCAATCGCGGGCCTAGCCCTTGGCCGGCGCCACGACCATCTCCACCTGCTCGCTCTTCTTGATCAGCGCGTACACCACCGCCGTCAGCAGGCTGCCGGCGACGATGGCCAGCAGGTACAACAGCGCAAGGTTGATCGCGTTGGGGATCAGCAGCACGAACAACCCGCCATGGGGCGCCATCAGCTTGCAGCCAAAATACATCGACAAGGCCCCGGTCAGCGCGCCCCCGGCGATGCTCGCCGGAATCACCCGCAGCGGGTCCTTGGCGGCGAACGGGATCGCGCCCTCGGAGATGAAGCACAGGCCCAGCGCCAGCGCCGCCTTGCCGGCCTCGCGCTCACTCTGGGCGAACTTGCGCCGGGCCAGGAAGGTGGCGATGCCCAGGCCGATCGGCGGCACCATGCCGGCGGCCATGGTCGCGGCCATCGGCGCGTAGCTCGACGAGGCCAGCAGCCCCACCGAGAAGGCATAGGCGGCCTTGTTGATCGGCCCGCCGAGGTCGACGCACATCATGCCGCCGAGCAGCAGCCCAAGCAGCACGGCGTTGGCGGTGCCCATGCTGTCGAGGAAATGGGTCAGTCCCGCGAGCATGGCCGCCACGGGCTGGCCGACCACGTAGATCATCACCAGGCCAGTGAACAGGCTGGCCAGCAGCGGGATGATGAGGATCGGCTTGAGCGCGTCGAGGCTGCTGGGCAGGCGCACCCAGCGGGCGATGCCCTTGGCGCTGTAGCCGGCCAGGAAGCCGGCGACGATGCCGCCGATGAACCCCGCCCCGAGCGTGCTGGCCAACAGGCCGCCGATCATCCCGGGCGCCAGGCCCGGGCGGTCGGCAATGGACCAGGCGATATAGCCGGCAAGCAGCGGCACCATCAGCTTGAACGCCGCCTCGCCGCCGATCTGCATCAAGGCGGCGGGCAGCGTGCCGGGTTCCTTGTAAGCCTCGATGCCAAACACAAACGACAAGGCGATCAGCAAACCGCCGGCCACCACCATCGGCAGCATGAACGAAACCCCGGTCAACAGGTGCTTGTAGACACCGGTCTTCTCGGCCGGAGAAACCGCGCCGGTCGTTCCCGCCGCCTCTACCTTGCCCTCGGCCAGGGCCTTGTCCAGCGTGGCACGGGCCTGCTTGAGGGCGATGCCGGTGCCGCAGCGGTAGATACGCTTGCCGGCAAAGCGCGCAGCCGGTACTTCGATATCGGCAGCCAGCAACACCACATCGGCTGCAGCGATGGCCTCGGCCGGCAGCGGATTGCGCGCGCCGACCGAGCCCTGGGTTTCCACGGTGAGCTGGTAGCCCATGGCCTGCGCCGCCTGTTGCAGGGCTTCGGCGGCCATGAAGGTGTGGGCCACGCCGGTAGGACAGGCGGTCACAGCGACAATCTTCGGCGCACCCTGCACCGGGGTTTGCGCCACTTGCACCTGGGCGCCAGCAGCGGCCTCGTCGAGGAAGCCTTCACGGTCGGCCAGGGCCTGGGCCGGCGTGCTCTGGTACAGGCGCTTGCCCGCAAAGCGCGCCAGGTCCACCGGCCCGGTGCTGACCACCAGCACCCAGTCGGCCTCGGCGATCTGCGTTGGCGTCAGGCGCAGCTCCGGATGTTCGGCGTCGTGCACCTCGACGCAGGTTTTCCAGCCCCGACGCTGGGCCGCGGCGGCCAACAGGCGGGCGCTGAGCACGCTGGACACCTGACCGTTGGGGCAGGCGGTGACAATGGCAATGTTCATCAGCAGCCCTCTTCTTGTTGTTCTGTAAGGCGCACGGCGGCTTCCAGACGCTCCAGTTGCTCACGGTCGTGAATGCCGAAGCCGACCTGGGTGACTGCCTGGGCGGCGATGGCGGTGGCGCGGCGCAAGGTAGCGGCGGGCGCTTCGGCCAGGAGCAGGCCATGGACCATGCCGGCAACCAGCGAATCACCGGCGCCGACGGTACTGGCGATGCGCACTTTCGACGGTTGCGCATGCAGCGCCAGGCCAGCGGCGAACCAGTTCACGCCCTGCTCGCCCTGGGACACCACCACATGCTCGACGCCAGTGGCGAGCAGCCGCCGTGCGGCCGCGCGTTGCTCGTCCGCAGCCTGCACCGGCAGCCCGAGGACTTCACCCAGCTCCTCGGTGTTGGGCTTGACCAGCCAGGGCGCGGCCTGCAGGCCTGCGCGCAAGGCTTCGCCGCTGCTGTCCAGGGCCACCTTCAGGCCCTGGGACTTGAGCACCAGCAGCAGCTCGCGCAACCACTCGGGGCTGATCCCCCGTGGCAGGCTCCCGGCCACCACCACGGCGTCATGCCCCGGGGCCACGAGTGCCAGACGTTGCAGCAAGGCGTCGCGGGCGGCCTCGTCGACCTGCGGCCCTGGCCCGTTGATATCGGTGACCTGGCCATCGGCCTCGACCAGCTTGATGTTGCTGCGGGTCTCGCCCGGGACGCGCACGAAGCAATCGGCGAACCCGCGCCAGGCAATCAGCGCCTCGAACGGCGCCAGGTTATCCTGCCCCAGGAAACCGCCGACAGTGACGCTGTGACCCAGGTCGGCCAGCACCTGGGCGACGTTCAGCCCCTTGCCGGCGGCATGGCTGTGCTGGGCCTGGCTGCGGTTGACCGCGCCGGGTCGCAGGCGGTCGAGGCTGATGGTGATATCCAGCGCCGGGTTGAGGGTGAGGGTGAGGATCTTGGCCATCAAAAACGCTCCACCAGCGCCCGAACTGCCTCGGCGCTGTCTTGTTGCAGGGCCTCGCGCGCCAGGGCGCGGGCCGTCGAAAGGTCGGTCTGGCGCACCAGTGCCTTGACTTCAGGAATGCTGCGGGCGGCGACACTCAGTTCGTCCACCTCCAGGCCCAGCAGCACGGCGACCGCCTGCGGGTCGGCCGCCAGTTCGCCGCACACGCCCACCCACTTGCCCTGGGCATGGGCGGCGCGCACGGTCATGTCGATCAGGTTGAGCACTGCCGGGTGCAGGCCGTCGGCCTGGGCCGACAGGCTCGGGTGACCGCGGTCGATGGCCAGGGTGTACTGGGTGAGGTCGTTGGTACCGATACTGAAAAAGTCCACTTCACGGGCCAGCTGCGGTGCCAGCAAGGCGGCCGACGGTACCTCGACCATGATGCCTACCTGCAAGTCGGCCACCGGGATCTCCTGGCGCAGGCGCTCGACCATGGCCTTGGCGGCGCGCCATTCATGGAGCTGGCCGACCATGGGGAACATGATGCGCAGCGGGCGGTTGTCCGCGGCACGCAGCAATGCGCGCAGCTGGTCCTCCATCACCTGCGGGCGTTGCAGGGTCAGGCGCACGCCGCGCACGCCGAGGAAGGGGTTTTCCTCAGCCGCGATCGGCCAGTACGGCAAGGGCTTGTCGCCCCCGACGTCGAGCGTGCGCACCACCAGTGGCCGTCCGTCCAGGCCATCGAGCACCCGACGGTACTCGGCTTCCTGGGTCGCCACATCGGGCAACTGCGGATGGGCCATGAAGATCAGTTCGGTGCGCAACAGGCCGATGCCTTCGGCACCTTGCTCCACCACCTTGTCGATGCCGTTGCTCTGGCCGATGTTGGCGAACACTTCGACGGCATGGCCGTCGCGCGTCCGCGCGGGCTCATGGCGGTTGGCCCAGGCGATCTGTAGCCGACGCTCGCGGGCATCACGCTCTGCCAGGGCTCGTTGCAACTCGGCCTCGGCTGGCGCAACCACGACCCGCCCGCGCTGACCATCGAGCAGCAGCGGCGTGCCGCTATCCAGCAACAGCACGGCCGCCCCGGCCCCGACCACCGCCGGGATGCCCAGGGCGCGAGCGACGATGGCGCTGTGTGCGGTGGCGCCGCCCTGGGCGGTGACGATGCCGGCGACCCGTGCCGGGTCCAGGCGCGCCACGTCCGAAGGGCCGACCTCGGCCATCACCAGCACATAGGGCTGCTCTGGCTCGGCGCTGTCCTTGACGCCGCACAGTTGCGCCAGCACCCGACGACCGATATCGCGCAGATCGGCGGCCCGCTCGGCCAGCAGCGCATCGTGCAGGGCCTCCTGCTGACGGGCGGCGGCTTCGATCACCGCCATCCATGCAGCTGCGGCGCTTTCGCCCTGGGCCAGGCGCAGCTCGACGTCGTCGGTCAGGGCCGGGTCGGCGAGCATTTCCTGATGGGTGACGAAAATTTCGCCGATGGCCTTGTCGCTGCGTTGCACCAGGGCCTGAAGATCGGCGTGCACTGTGTCGATGGCCTGGCGCAGCCTGGCCCGCTCCTGGGCGGGCGACTCGCCGCGCAGCGGGTAGTCGATATCGCGCTCGACGCAGACATGGGCCGGGCCACTGGCGATACCCGGCGCGGCCGCGACACCCTGCAGGGTGCTGCCGGGCGGCGGGGCCTGGAGGGTTTCGACCTGCGGCTGCTCCACTGCTGCCGTTTGCGGCAAGGGCTCGACCTCCTCGCCGAGGCCCTGCTCGATAGCCGCCAGCAACGCCGGCAAGGCATCGGCGGCGATGCCAGGTTCAGCGATCAATTCTAGAACTTGGCCACGACGGATGCCGAGGCTCAGCAGCTTGCTCAGGCTCTTCACCGAGACGGCGGGCTGGCCGCTGTCGTGCCGCCGTATGCGGATCTCGCCCTCGAAACCCTTGGCCAGCTGCGCCAGTACCTTTGCAGGGCGAGCATGCAGGCCATGGGCGTTGGCCAATACTATCCGGGCGCTGGGCCAGTCGGCGGGCGCCTCGCCGCCGAGCACTTCGAGCACGGCGCGGCTGCTGGTGGCCTGGTAGAGCATCTGCCCACGGCCCTCGATCAATACCTCGCACAGGCGCTCGAGCAGGGCTTGATGCGCCGCTCCTAGGCTGGCCAGGCAGAACAGGCCATTGAGCGGTTGATCGCGGTAGCGCAACGGTTGCTGCGGGGTGACGAAGGCCAGCCCCGGTTGGCGCACCTCACGTTCGCTGTGCAGCCACCACAGGCCTTCACCTAGCGGCAGCGGCTCGGTCTGCTGCAGCAAGGCGGCAAAGCCGCTGTCGGCACAACCGGCGCGTTGCAACAGACGAGCGCCACGCCAGGCCAGTTCGTCGAAGTCTTCCGCCGCCAGGTTGAGGCCGACCAGCTGGGCATCCAGCGCCAGCTCGCGTGGCGCCCCTTGCAGTAACTTGAGCAGTGCCTCGGCACTGCCGGAGCGACGCAGCGCCTCGGCCAGGTCGGTTTCACCGAGGGCGCGGGTCAGCAGTTGCAGCAGGCGCAAATGTTCATCTGAGCGGGCGGCGATGCCGATGGCCAGGTAGACGATCTGGCCGTCGCCCCAGTCCACGCCGTCGGGAAACTGCAGCAGGCGTACGCCCGTGGCGAACACCAGCTCGCGGGTCTGCGGCGTGCCGTGGGGGATGGCGATGCCTTGGCCGAGGAAGGTCGAGCCTTGCGTCTCCCGGGCCTGCAGCCCCGCCAGGTAACCCTCAGCGACCAGACCATCGGCAACCAGTCGATCGGCCAGCAGCGCCAGTGCCTCGCCCTTGTCGGCGGCACGCTGGCCCATGGCAATCTGCTCAACGGCAAGCTCGAGCATGACCCTCTCCTTTTGCGGCAGCCCCGTCGGCTACCGAGGTATTGTTGTGGAATTCGACGACAAAAGCCGCCGAAACGATCAGCACAACGGGCGAAGACTGATTTTCAGGCAGGAAAATTCGCCTTGCTGAAACGTTTAATCTGACCAAGCGGCCACGTTACTCGATAATCTGCCAACGAAAAAGCCCCATCCTGTCGGACAATTGCGACAATGGTCGTCTGCGCGCGGGCCCGTCGATGGGTGAAACTAGCCGGTCAAGCCCCGCAGGCAGTCCCGGAAACAACAAGGAAAATTCGGTGAAACTCAGCGATATCGCCCGTCTGGCCGGTGTGTCCGTGACCACCGCCAGCTACGTCATCAATGGCAAGGCCGAACAGCAGCGCATCAGCAGCAGCACCGTCGAGCGCGTGCGTGCGGTGGTCGAGGCCCACGGCTTCACCCCGAACCCCCAGGCCGCCGGCCTGCGCAGCCGCCACACCCGCACCCTGGGCTTCATTCTCCCGGATCTGGAGAACCCCAGCTACGCCCGCATTGCCAAGCAACTGGAGCAAGGCGCCCGTGCCCGTGGCTACCAGCTGCTGATCGCCAGCAGTGACGACCAGCCCGACAGCGAACGCCAGTTGCAGCAGCTGTTCCGTGCCCGGCGCTGCGACGCGCTGTTCGTCGCCAGTTGCCTGCCGCCGGAAGACGAGAGCTACCGCGAACTGCAGGCCAAGGGCCTGCCGGTGATCGCCATCGACCGGCGCCTGGACCCGGCGCACTTCTGCTCGGTGATCAGCGATGACCGCGACGCCAGCCGCCAGCTGGCCCAGAGCCTGTTGAAAACCCGCCCGCGCAGCATCGCCCTGATCGGCGCCCGCCCCGAGCTGTCGGTCAGCCAGGCCCGTGCCGGTGGTTTCGACGAAGCCCTGCAAGGTTTCGCCGGCGAAGTGCGCCGCTGCCAGGGCGAAGCCTTCAGCCGCGAGTGCGGCCAACGCCTGATGCAACAGCTGATCGATGAACTGGGTGGCCTGCCGGATGCATTGGTGACCACGTCCTACGTGCTGCTGCAAGGCGTGTTCGACACGCTTCAGGCGCGCCCCGAGGACTCACGCCAGCTGCAGTTGGGCACCTTCGGCGACAACCAGTTGCTCGACTTCCTGCCGCTGCCGGTAAACGCCATGGCCCAGCAGCACGGCCTGATTGCCGCCACCGCGCTGGAGCTGGCCCTGGCCGCCATCGAGGACAAGCGCTACGAGCCCGGCGTGCACGCCATCGGCCGCACCTTCAAGCAGCGGATCGCCAAGGCCTGAGCATGCGCCTGATCGACACCCACACCCACCTCGACTTCGCCGATTTCGACGCCGACCGCCCGCGCCTTCTGGCCAACGCGGCGGCGCGCGGGGTGGAGCGCATGGTGGTGCTGGGGGTGTACCAGGACAACTTCCAGCGAGTCTGGGACCTGGCCTGCGCCAACGAAGGCGTGTACGCGGCGCTGGGGCTGCACCCGATCTACCTCGAGCAGCACCTTCCTGAGCACCTGGCGCAGTTGCGCGACTGGCTCGAACGCCTGCGCGGCAACCCGCGGCTGTGCGCGGTGGGTGAGTTCGGCCTGGACTTCTACCTGCCCGAACTGGACCCGACGCGCCAGCAGGCGTTGTTCGAGGCCCAACTGCAACTGGCCTGCGACTTCGAGCTGCCGTCACTGCTGCATGTTCGCCGCAGCCACGCCCAGGTGATCGCCACGCTCAAGCGCTACAAGCCGGTGCGGGCGGGGATCATCCATGCCTTTGCCGGCAGCTACGAAGAGGCGCGGGAGTACATCAAGCTCGGCTTCAAGCTGGGATTGGGCGGCGCCGGCACCTGGCCCCAGGCATTGCGCCTGCGCAAGACCCTGCCGCGGTTGCCCCTGGACAGCGTGGTGCTGGAGACCGACGCGCCGGACATGGCGCCGGCGATGTTCCCGGGGCAGCGCAACAGCCCGGAATATTTACCAGAGATTGCACAGGCACTGGCTGAAGTAATAGGTGTCGATGTCGAGCAACTGGCGAAGACCAGCACCCACAATGCCTGCGCACTGTTTGGCTGGTAAATCACCGCTGTCCCAGCCTGCACTTTGGCAACACTGTATGGACTTGAGACATCGCTGACACATGTGCGGGGACATGGTGGACACATTATCGCTTACCGTCGGGGTTGTTGAAGTCGATGGTTCGCAGCTTGTGCTGGCAAAAGTAAACATCAAAATGGTCAGGCCCTTGATCGCTGCGGCGGAGCGCCAACACATAGCCTGCTAGCGCCTTGGCTATCCGAAATGAGCGTTTCTTGAAGCGGAACTGACTGCTGTAGGGTTTCACCAAAATATCATCGGGACCGTATTCAACGGGCGGTAGACGGCTTGGGAAAGCCCGCCTGCTCATCTGATAGCGATCTGCCGGTACTTTGTAGCCCAGTTGCTGATGAGGACGCTTGTAGTTGTAAATGCCCCGCCAGAGGTCGAAAGCTTCCTGCGCTTCTCGCAGATCCCGAAAACTGCGCCCGGTTAGTACCTCGGCCTTGAGCGTCCGGTGGAATCGCTCATCCTTACCATTGGTTTGTGGGTGGCCTGGCCTGCTGAAAGTCAGTCGAATTCCCAGGCGAACCAACCAGATACCTAGCGGTGTGAGTTCTCCGGGATTTCTTGGCGCCCCCCAGGGCGAGCCATTATCCGCATTGATCTGCACGGGCAGCCCATACCGGCTGAACAGATCGGTCAGGTGCTCCATGACCAACCCTGTGCGCTGATGTGCGCAGGCCTGTATCACAAGGTTAAAGCGTGAGTGGTCATCAATCAGCGTCAGCGGATAACAAGGTCCCTGAGCCGTTTGGAAGAAACCTTTAAAATCGATCTGCCACAGATCATTCGGGGCTTCGCGCTCAAAGCGTGTCCATGGTTTAGCAGCCTCGGAAGCCTCCGCGGTGATCAATCCATGCCGATGCAGGACATTGGTTACGGTACTGGCACAGATGCGCTGATCAAGCAGGTGACTAATCTTTCGGCCACCCCACGTGGAGTGCTCCTTACGGATGGCAATCACTTCCTCTTCCAGCCCAGGCTGAGTCTTGCGAGGGCTGACGGCCGGCTTTCGAGAGCGCTCCTGCAAGCCGAGCAAGCCGTCCTGTCGAAATCGATTGAGCCATTTGTAACCCGTCTGAGGGCTAATGCCGAACCGACGGCATAGCTCCCTCATGTTGGCGTCCGGGTGATTGGCCAGGCTAACGAACTCTTCTCTTAAGCTCATGGCATCTCTCGCGTTCCAAGGCATGGTCGTATTCCCGGCAGATTGCTTGCCGAAAAGTGTCAACCATGTCTCCGCACACGTGTCCACCATGTGTCCGGTCCATACACAACACCCAGAAGCTACTTTCCTGTTTCCGACACCTCGACCGTCCAACTAGATTGATGCCCCGAACGCGCTTGGGTGAATCTTGCTCAAGTACGCCTACGAGCTGGTCACAAGGATATCGAGGTTGGCAATGGACCGTCTGAATGCAACTCCTCCACCCCTGAACACCCAGAGCGATCTGGGACAAGCCCTGATTTCCATGTTCAAGTCAGTGGAAGCGGAAATGGTGCAAGAGCAAGCAGGGCCAGGCGCATTGAAAATCATCATACTCGGAGGGTGTGCTGTCCACCTCTATACTCATCATCGCGTTTCCGTGGATGTCGATGCCGAATGTTACGAGAACAGCCTCGCCGAGCCGTTCGACTTGCAAGCTCTACTCGCCGAAGTCCCTCAAGCCTTCTTCGATGCCCAATCCGGACGCATGCTGGAGTTGCACTACGACCTGCATTACACCACAACTTTCGGGCCGATCCACGAAGACTATCTGGAGCGCAGCCTGCCATTGGCAGAGTTCCCGGAAACCTCCCCCTTGCATATTCGTATCGCAGCGCCTGTCGACATCGCCATATCGAAGCTGGCCAGGGCAAGCGAACAAGACTTGAGTGACATTCACGCATTGCTCCGTTCGGGTCTCATCCTGACCGCTGACTTACGGAGGCTGGCACTGGAGGCAATCGATGTGTATGTTGGGTCCAAGGAACCACCGACCACCGTACTGACCAATCTCTTGCAAGACTTCCTGGAGCCCGAAGATGGCGAAGCGTCTTGACGGCAACCTCTTCACATCCGCGCTGGACAAGCTGGCCAGATCTCCCTTGAATGAAGCGGATGACTCAACCCTTGTCCACGTAGCGCAGGCTGTCTGGTATTCGGATGTCGACCTGGTCAGCGCTGCGCGAGCGTTTCTGAGGTGTCATCCCGATGAACTTCAGGTCCGTCGAGTGGGTTACTTGTTGGAGAAATTGACGCGCTTCTCCTGTGCTTCGGTCCACCGTGTCATGGATACCCGCCACGCACTTGAGCTGTTTCCCCACGCCATGCCAATTGCCCAGTCACCGACCGCTGTACGCAAGCGCCGTGATGAACTGGCAGCATCCTGGGGGCTTGATGAAGGGCTCGGTTTGAAAGCGCAAGCCCTGCTGCCTTACCAGACCCGCCATTACGAAGCCAGGCAAACCAACTCCTGAAACCGCTGCTCCAACCATTCGAATCGCCTCGTCCATTCAGCCCCGCAACACTAGGGTCTGTACGAAATGTGTCTGCGCGAAGGCCAGACAAGGCGAAACGGGGGGAGGAACGGCCGAGGTCGCGCCCGACTGTACTGGAGTACATGAGCATTCCGAGCCCCGTTTCAACGCAGTATGGGCGAGTGCAGATACATTCCGTACAGAGCCTAGTCACTAGACCCGAAACGCCCCGATCAGCCGCTTGAGCTCCACCACCTGCGCCGACAATGCGCGGCTAGCATCTTCGGTCTGACAAGCGCCTTCGGTAGTGTCCTGCGCCGCACGGTTGATCGCCACGATGTTCTGGTCGATGTCGTGGGCCACGGCGGTCTGCTGTTCGACGGCGGCGGCGATCTGCTGGTTCTGCTCGACGATCCCACCGACCGCGCCAAGGATATTGCCCAGCGCCTGCTGCACCTGGCGCGCTTCGTCCACGGTGCCGGCGGCCATCTGGTGGCTGCTGCCCATCACCCGCACCGCCGCGCCCACGCCTTCGCGCAGGCGCTGGATCATCTGCGCAATCTCTTCGGTGGAGTCCTGGGTGCGCCTGGCCAGGGTGCGTACCTCATCGGCAACCACGGCAAACCCCCTGCCCTGCTCGCCGGCTCGGGCCGCTTCGATGGCGGCGTTGAGGGCCAGCAGGTTGGTCTGCTCGGCGATGCTACGGATCACTTCCAGCACTCGGCCGATGGCCTGGCTGTCCCCCGCCAGCTGGTTCACCGCCGCCACGCTCTGGTCAATCTCGCCAGCCAGGCGGGCGATGCTGCCCTGCTGGCTCGCCACCAGGTCGCGGCCCGAGGCACTCTCATGGTTGACCCGCTGCGCGCCTTCGGCGGCCAGGGCCGCGCTGCGGGCGACCTCCAGCGCGGTGGCGCTCATCTGGTTCATGGCCGTGGCCACCTGCTCGATCTGCTCGCGCTGGCCACTGACCGCCTGGTTGCTGCGGCTCGACACCGACAGCACCTGGCCGGCCTGTTCCTCGACCGTGGTCACGGTCTTGCCGACCTGCTCGATCAGCCCGCGAATGCGCCGCACGGTCTCGTTGAAACCACGCCCCAACTCGCCCAGCTCGTCTCGGCTGCTGGCCTGGAAGCTGATAGTCATGTCGCCTGCGGCCACCTTGTCCATGGCGGTGCCCAGGTTGCCGAGGGTTTCCCGGGTGGATACGTAGAAGCCGCTGTAGAGGTAGATGATCAATGCGAAGACGCTGGCCAAGGCCGCCACCAGCGCGACCGTGCGCAGGCGGTGCTGGCCGAGGCGCTCTTCCAGTTGCCCGTGCAGATGGGCCAGCACGGCATCGTTCAAGCGGTAGGTTTGCGCCATCAGGTCGCTGGTCTGCTGGTAGAAACCGGCCCACGGCGCGTCCAGGCTCTCGGCCACTACCACCTGGTCCTCGAACAGGGTCGCCGCCTGCTTGACGGTGGCCTGGCTGGCCTGGGCGCTGCTGGCGAGCGCAAGCTTGAGCCCGGCATCGGTTGCCAGGGCGTCATCCAGGCGAATGGCGTAATCGGCGGACAAGCGCTCCAGGCGCTGCAGCAGGTCTTCGAAACGCGCGCTGCCCGAGGAGTCCATGAAGCCGCGGCCCAGGGCCACCGCGCCCATTGCCCGCCCCTCACCGATGGCCTGGGTCACCTGGGCCGTGGCATTGCCGAGCAACTCGCTCAACTGACGCACCGAGGCCTGGCTGTCCTGGCTGAGGCCCGACTGGCTGGCCACCAGCTTGCCCAGCACCTGGGCCTGGGCCAGCAACTTGTCGAACAGCGCCGCCTTGTTCTGCAGCGAACTTTCGTCACGGGCACTGGCGAAGGCCTCGGCCAGCTCTGCACGCTTGGCCTCGAACGCAGGGTCGCTACCCTTGAGGCCATCGAGCCGGGCCTGAACCTTGTCCTGCAGCGCCGCGATACGGCTTTCCACATCGCCGGCCTGGCCCGACTGGCCCAGCACGGCGTTGATCTGCAGCAGGTTGCCGAGGGTCTCCAGGTCGCCGCGCAACGTCAGGCTCTCGGACAACGGCGCCAGCCCCTGCAATTCACCACGGGTGGCCTGGAGCTGGTTGTAGGCGTCGCGTACCAGATAAAAACTGGTGACCAGCATGGGCAGGAAGAACAGGACGCTGATCAGGCTGAACTTCATGCCGAAGCTCAGCCGGTTCATCAGTGCGATGGCCGGATAGAGCAGACGCTTCACAGGTCACCTCCTTGAATTCTTGTTGTTCTGCGGGGTAGCACTAGGCCATCTAGGGCCAGTGGCTTTGTATAGCGCAGATTGGAATCAAGGTTTGTAACTTATGGTTAAGCGCGATTCGGTAGGAGCGGCTTTAACCGCGATGCAGACACCGCGGAGCCTGGCACCCGCTTCGCGGGTGATCGCGGCTGAAGCCGCTCCTACAGGGAGGTGCTAGAAGTCTTTCAGACCAGCACGGTCCACAGGGCAAAGCAGGCATACCACAGCACCGCGCAGCGCAGCAGCAGATCCCACAGGCTGTCCAGCCGCTCCAGGCCGCGCTGGCGGTCCTCCTCCTCAGGGATGTCGTCGGCCACCCGACCAACCTTGGCCACCAGGTGTCCGGCGCTGATGTGCCAGTCGAGCAGTTCGTGCAGCATCACGCGGGTCACCGCGACGAAGTTGCCGACCAGGGCGAAACTCACCGTCATCACTCGTACCGGCAGCCAGTCCATGGCGTGGCGTAGTTGCCCGGCCAGGCTCTGCAAGGCCGGCTGGCGGCTGTTGTCCATGGTCAGCGCCAGCAGGCGGTAGGCCAGCGCCGCCGCCGGGCCGAGCAGGAAGTACCAGAAGATCACCGCGAAAAAGCTCTGGTAGGCCTGCCACAGCAGGTGGCCCTGAACCCGCTTGATCAAGCTCTGGGCGTCGTCGGCGGCCAGCCCCAGGTCGCGCTCGGCCACATGCAGCGCCGCCTGTTCGTCACCCCGGCGCCAGGCGTCGCGAAACGGCCCCAGCGCCGCCTTCACATCGCCGCGCCCCAGGCTGTAGACCAACACCAGCAAATGCACCGGCAGCGCCAGCAAGCCGTAGGCCACCGGCTCCAGCACATGCAAAAGCAGCACGAGCAGCGCCACCGGCGCCAGGATCAGGATGCTCAGCGTCCACCACGGGTGGACCTTGCCGCTGCGCTCCAGGCGCACCAGCTCGCCCAGGTAGAAACCGTCGCGCTGCAACCGCTGGCGCAGGGCCGAGAACTTCTCGACCCACAGCGCCAGCACCAACACCAGAAAACTCATGCCTTGTCCTCGTTGCGTTGCAGCGCGGCGCGGTAGCGCGGCCAGTCGAAGGCCGGGCCCGGGTCGGTCTTGCGCTGCGGAGCGATATCGTTGTGGCCACAGATGCGCTGGGCGTCGATCACCGGCCAAGCCGCGCGGATCTCGCGGGTCAGCCGCTCCAGGGTGGCATACTGGGCATCGGTGTAGGGCAGCTCGTCGGTGCCTTCCAGCTCGATGCCGATGGAAAAATCGTTGCAGCCCTCGCGCTCGCCGAAGCGCGACACGCCGGCATGCCAGGCACGGTCGAGCAACGAGACGAACTGGGTCACCGCGCCATCGCGCTCGACGAACAGGTGCGCCGAGACGGTCAGGTGGTTGATGGTCGCGAAATACGGGTGCTCGTCCGGGTCCAGGCGGTTCTGGAAGAACTGTTGCACCTTGCCGGTGCCGAAGCAGGCCGGAGGCAGGCTGATGTTGTGGATGACCAGCAGCGCAATGGCCTCACCTTCGGGGCGGGCGTTGAAGTTCGGCGAGGGGCAGTGGCTGACGCCGGTGAACCAGCCGGTCGCGCGGTCCAATTGCATGGTGCAGATCCTGAAATGACGCCCGAGACAGATGGTCAGTATGCCGTGGGCGGCCAGTGCTTGCATGTAAATGATTGTGTAGGAAGCTTCAGCTTTGCTGCGCCTGCAGCCCACCCAACTGCTCCAGCACCGCCTCCAGTGCCCGCTCGAACAGCAGGCCATTGTCCAACAGGCGTACCTCGCCACGACGCAGGGCCATGGCCAGGCCCATGCGGTTCCATTCGCGCACCTTCATGCCGGTGCGGTTGCTGAAGACCAGCCGGTCGTTGCTGTCGACACGCGCCACCAGCTTGCAGCGCAGCGCCTCGTCGTCGTCCATCACCTCGACCCAGGTGCCGACCTGCAACCGCTGTACCTGATGAACGGCAGGGTCATGCTCGTCGAGCGGCAGGCCAGCGTCCAACTCGGACTCATCACTGACGACCAGCACGATATCGTCCTCCACCCACACTTCGTCCAGCGCGGAATCCGCCTCCGGCGTGCCGCCACAGGCACGCTGATGCAGCTTCTCTAGTTGCAGGAAGAAATCACGGGTGGCTGCGGAGTCCAGCGCCACCCCCGCCAGACCATCGCGCAGCGCCTTGAGCAGGCCCGGCACCTGCTCCAAGAGGCGTTGTGGCTCACGGTACGGGGCAATGCTGACCAGCAGGTCGTCCACTGTCGCCAGGGCCTCGGCCCAGGCTGGCGAAGCCTCACCCTGCTTCAGCCAGGCCAGCAGCAGCACCTGGCTCCAGGATTGCACCAGCATCTGCACCACCACCTGCGGCAGCACCCGGCCATGCAGGCGGTCGTTCAGCTCCTGCTGCACACGCTGGCGGGCCAGCAGCGTACGGGCGCGGCCCTCCTCGGCGTCACGGGTGCGCTGCTCGAGCAGTTCGTTGCGCCGACGTTCATCCTGGCTGAACGCGAGAAACTCATCGAGCAGCTCGTCGAACAGGGCGCAATCGTCGGAAAAGTCATTGAGCAGGCGCTGCACGATACGTTCGACGCGCAGGTGCAAGCTGTCGCGCAGCCCCTCGGCCTCGGTCTCCCAGCCAATGGCCGCAGCGGCGATTTCGTTGAGCAGGCGGCGCGCCGGGTGGCTGCCACGGCTGAACATGCCCTTGTCGATCAGCGCCACCTTGAGCACAGGGATATGCAGGCGCACGATCAACGCGCGCAGGCTGGCCGGCAGGTTGTGGTCACCCTGGATGAAGGCGAACAGCAGGTCGACCAGATTGATCGTGTCTTCGTCGTCGGTGGCAATACGCCGCCGCGTGCCGCTGCGCACGCTGACCCGCAACAGCAGTTGCTCCAGCTGCTGGCCAAGGTTGAAGTCATCCGGCTCGCCAGGGGCCGGCACATAGTGCTGCAAGTGGGTGAGCAGGCGCAGCAGGTCGCCGGTACTGGTCGGCTGGGCCGCGCCGGCCGCCTGCAAACGCGGCGTGACCCGCCCGCGCACCGGTGCCAGCAGCGCCTGCACCGAGGCGAAGAACGCCTGGCCAGCGGAGTCGGGCAGGCCGCCCGGCATGGCGCTGGCCGGCACGCGCCTGGCAATGCCGCGCCGGTCCTCGGCACGACGCCGTGGCGCGGGCAGCAGGTCCGGCAGCACGCCGGCACTGGCGAGCAACTGGCTGGCCTCGCCGTAGAGCAGGTCGAGGTCGCGCAGCACGTAGCGCTCGAATAATTTGACCAGCACCATCTTGACGCTGGCGCCGACGCCCAGGTTGCGCCCGGCATCCAGGAAGTAACCGCAGAGGTTGCCTGGGCCGAGTGGGTTGTGCGCGGTTTCCAGCGGCACTTCCAGCAACGTGGTGAAGCGCAGGTTCAGTTGATCGAGCAGAAACCCGTCACGCGACAGCACCCGATCGACCATGGCCTGCACGGCCACGGTTCGCTTCAGAGCCGACCTGTCCTGGGTCTGTGACCTGACCAGGGCCTCGAGCCCACCGCCCTGGCCGATACGCGCGAAGGCGTCGTAGAAGGTGTCGAGGAACCCGCGCTCGATACTCTTGCGCTTGAGGCGCAGATCACGCATGGCCTCGAAGTAGAGGTTCTGGTCGAGGCGGCCACTGGCCTTATCGGCCATTTCGAAGAGGGTGTCGTCGGCATTGTCGAACAGCGCCTGCAAGCCTTGGCGCAATTGCAGCGCAGCCTTGTCGCGCACTTGCAGGAGCAAGACCGGAAGGCATGGCGAGGGCGCACGCGCGCCCCGGTCGATGGCAGCCGCCAAGGGCACCACCTTGCCTTCATCATGCATCCCGGACTCCTTGGTGGATGTTGCGTTGTTCGATTGGAAGGGTGGTCGTCAAAGCTATGACGCCAATTACAAGGCGCTATTATCGGTGAAAATTCTGACAGCTGCTAGCACGCCTTTCGCACGCCTCAACGGACAATGCATTTGCACAATTGCTCAAACCGCCTGACCAAAGGTCATCGGCACGGCAGCTGTACACGCCGCCCCCCTGCCCTATAATCGCCGGCACCTAGCTTGTGGAGCCGACCATGCCGAACCTACGCCTCGCCGACCTGACCGCCGAAATCGAAGCCAACGTGCGCCGCGCGCTGCTCGAGGACATCGGCAGCGGCGACATCACCGCCCAGCTGATCCCAGCCGAGCGCCTGGCCAAGGCGACCATCATTACCCGCGAGGACTGCGTGATCGCCGGCACCGCATGGGTCGATGCGGTTTTCCGCCAACTCGATCCGCGGGTAGCGGTGCACTGGCAGGTTGCCGATGGCGAGCGCGCCACCGCCAACCAAGCCCTGTTCCACCTCGAAGGCCCGGCGCGCTCGCTGCTCAGTGGTGAACGCTCGGCATTGAATTTCCTGCAACTGCTCTCGGGCGTGGCAACCCGCGCACGCTTCCTGGCCGACCTGGTCGAGGGCACCCAGGTGCGCCTGCTCGATACCCGAAAGACCCTGCCGGGCCTGCGCCTGGCGCAGAAGTACGCGGTTACCTGCGGCGGCTGCCACAACCACCGCATCGGCCTGTATGACGCCTTCCTGATCAAGGAAAACCACATCGCCGCCAGTGGCGGCGTGGCCGAGGCAGTGGCGGCGGCGCACCGCATCGCCCCGGGCAAGCCGGTGGAGATCGAGGTGGAAAGCCTGGACGAGCTGCGCCAGGCGCTGGTGGCGGGCGCCGATATCGTCATGCTTGACGAACTGAGCCTGGATGAAATGCGCGAAGCGGTACGCATCACCGCGGGCAAGGCCAAGCTTGAGGCCAGCGGCGGGGTCAACGAAACCACCCTGCGAGTGATCGCCGACACCGGTGTGGACTACATCTCGATCGGTGCGATGACCAAGGATGTGAAGGCGGTGGACCTGTCGATGCGGCTCAGTCTGTGAGCTGAATCGCAGGTACAAAAAAACCGGCCAGATGGCCGGTTTTTTTATCGCCGGGCCAACCCGCTCCCACGTTCTGTGCAGGAGCGGGCTGGCCCGCAAAGGCTGGATCAGTGCGCGGCGTTGGCCAGGCCGTCCAGGTAACGCTCGACGTCCAGGGCCGCCATGCAGCCGGCACCGGCGGAAGTGATGGCCTGGCGGTAGACGTGGTCGGCCACGTCGCCGGCGGCGAACACGCCCTCGACGTTGGTGGCGGTGGCGTTGCCTTCACGGCCGCCGTGGACCACCAGATAGCCGTCCTTGAGGGTCAGCTGGCCTTCGAACAGCGAGGTGTTCGGGGTGTGGCCGATGGCGATGAACACACCGTCGACCTTGATTTCGTCGAAGCTGCCGTCGTTGTTCTTCAGGCGCGCACCGGTCACGCCCATGTTGTCACCCAGCACTTCGTCCAGGGTGGCGTCGAGCTTGAGTTCGATCTTGCCTTCGGCGACACGGGCGTGCAGCTTGTCGATCAGGATCTTCTCGGCGCGGAAGGTGTCGCGACGGTGTACCAGAGTCACCTTGCTGGCGATGTTGGCCAGGTACAGCGCCTCTTCCACGGCGGTGTTGCCGCCGCCGACGACCGCCACCGGCTTGTTGCGGTAGAAGAAGCCGTCGCAGGTGGCGCAGGCCGACACGCCCTTGCCCATGAAGGTTTCTTCCGACGGCAGGCCCAGGTAGCGGGCGCTGGCGCCAGTGGCAATGATCAGCGCGTCGCAGGTGTAGGTGCCGCTGTCACCGCGCAGGGTGAACGGCTTGTTGGCCAGGTCGACGGCGTTGATGTGGTCGAAGACGATCTCGGTCTCGAAGCGCTCGGCGTGTTCCTGCATGCGCTGCATCAGGGCCGGGCCGGTCAGGCCGTGGGGGTCGCCCGGCCAGTTGTCGACTTCGGTGGTGGTGGTCAGCTGGCCGCCCGCCTGCATGCCGGTGATCAGCAGCGGCTTGAGGTTGGCGCGGGCGGCATACACCGCGGCGCTGTAACCGGCAGGGCCGGAACCGAGAATGATGACGCGCGAATGACGTACTTCGGACATGTCGAACTCCTGTCGAGCGGGCCGCACGGGGCCGGCGTCGGTGCGCCGGTTGCGCCAGCTGGAATTAAAAGGGACCCACGCAGCACTTGGGGAAGGCTACAACGCGTTGGTCCAAAACCAAAAAAGTTGAGCGCACTGTAGCGAGGCCGCAGAGATTAAGGAAATATCCTTCGACAATCCACCTTATAGACAGTCTCTATCCGCCGAGGAAACCGACAGGCATTATGCCAGCGCTTTGTTACACGCCGTTTCCCGAAGGCGCGGCGCCTTTCGTCGGCGCGCCAAACTCGGTAAGGTCAGCGCGTTTTCCTCAAGCGGAGCATTCCGATGCAAGCCCCCGTCCTGTCCGGCCCGCAGTACCTGCGCGAAGGCCTGAAACTGGTCCTGAGCCCCAGCCTGCGCCTGTTCGTGCTGTTGCCCCTGGCGGTCAACCTGCTGCTGTTCGGCGGCCTGATCTACTTTGCCGGCCACCAGTTCAGCCTGTGGGTAGATGCGCTGATGCCCACCCTGCCCGACTGGCTGGGTTTTCTCACCTACATCCTGTGGCCGCTGTTCGTCGCCCTGGTGCTGTTGATGGTGTTCTTCACCTTCACCCTGCTGGCCAACATCATCGCCGCGCCATTCAACGGTTTCCTGGCGGAAAAGGTCGAAGTGGTGGTGCGCGGCCAGGACAACTTCCCACCCTTCAGCTGGGGCGAGCTGGTGGCCATGGTGCCACGCACCCTCAGCCGCGAGATGCGCAAGCTTTCCTACTTCCTGCCACGGGCCATCGGCTTGTTCATCCTGTCGTTCATCCCGGTGGTGAACGTGATCGCCGCGCCACTGTGGCTGGTGTTCGGTATCTGGATGATGGCTATCCAGTACATCGACTACCCGGCGGACAACAACAAGATGAGCTGGCAGGACATGCTCGCCTGGCTGCGCGCCAAGCGCTGGCAATCGATGGGCTTTGGCGGGATCACCTACCTGGCGCTGATGATTCCGGGGGTCAACGTGCTGATGATGCCGGCGGCGGTGGCCGGGGCAACGTTGTTCTGGGTACGTGAACGCGGCTGAATGAACGCCATCGCGGGGCAAGCGCGCTCCCACTAGATCTGTAGGAGCGCGCTTGCCCCGCGATGGCTTGAGTTCGGTCAGTGGTTCAACTGGCTGGAAAACTGCCCCACCGCATCCACCACCTTCTTCGCTCCTTCCTGGATCTCGACGATCACCCCGCCGGTATCGGCGGCCAAGGCCAGGCCCTGCTCGGCCTGGCGCTTGCTGGTGTCGATGATGTCCACCGCGGCCTGGGCCAGCTGTTCGTTCTGCTGCACCACCTTGGCGATTTCCTCGGTGGCGCTGCTGGTGCGCGAGGCCAGTTGGCGCACTTCGTCGGCGACCACGGCGAAACCACGGCCCTGTTCGCCGGCGCGGGCGGCTTCGATGGCGGCGTTGAGCGCCAGCAGGTTGGTCTGCCCGGCGATGTCGCTGATGGTCTTGATGATCGCGCCGATCACCTTCGACTGCTTGTCCAGCGCCTGGATACCCTCGGCGGCGTCCTGCATCGAGCCTTCCAGCCCACGCATCACCTCGACGGTCTGGGTCACCACGTCGGTGGCCTTGCGCGCGCTGCCGTCGGTTTCCAGCGAGGTGGTGTAGGCGATGTCGGCGGCCTGGGCCACGGCCAGTTCCTGGTTGACCTGGTCGGTGATCACGGTGGCGAACTTGACCACTTTGTAGAGCACGTCGTGGGCGTCGATGATCGGGTTGTACGAGGCCTCCAGCCACACCACGCGGCCATGGGCATCGATGCGCTTGAAGCGCTCGGCAACGAATTCGCCGCGGCGCAGCCTGTTCCAGAACTCCTGGTAGCCCGCTGAATTGGCTTCTTCCGGCTCGCAGAACATGCGGTGCGACTTGCCGCGGATCTGTTCGAGGGTGTAGCCCATGGTCTGCAGGAAGCGGTCGTTGGCGGTCAGCACCTGGCCTTCGAGGTTGAACTCGATCACCGCGGTGGAGCGCATCAGGGCCTTGATCAGGCTCTCATGCTCGCGAGACGTCTCGATGGTGCGGGTCAGGTCGCTGGAATGCAGGGAGAAGTATTTGATGCGCCCGTCGCTGTCCTTGACCGGTTGCAGGATCGAGCGCAGCCAGGCCTCTTCGCCGTTGCCACGCAGCAGGCGGAAGGCGCCGTTGAGGTGCTCGCCCCGGGTGATGGCGTGCTTCATGCGCTGATAGAAATCGAGCTTCTTCACATGGGCCGGGACGATCTCCTCGATGTTGCGCCCGATGAGCTGCTCGGCGCGGTAGCCCATTTCGGCCTCGAAGTTGCCATTGACCGACTCGATGCGCCCCTGCGGGTCCAGCTGGAGCACCAGCATCTCGCTGTCGAGGCTGTTCTTGACCTGCTCGATGGACATCAGTTCTTCGCGCAGTTGCTGGATTTCTTTCTTCAGTTTGCTGTTGAACATGGCCGCTCTCCCGGAGCGTATTCCCGTAGTCGAATGCATCTGCATCGGCTGCGTCCCGAGAGTTCTTGAGTGCGTTGCAAGGAAATATTCAAACGGATGGAACTGCCGGAAATCAGGCGTCATCCGCACGTCACAAAGACGTCATATGACCGCAATGGGGGCGTCGGACACTTTTTGCCATGAACACACCGTCCTTGCGCATCACCCTGGTCAGCGAAACCTTCCCACCCGAGATCAATGGCGTGGCCAACACCCTCGGCCGCCTCAGCGAGGGGCTGCGCCAGCGCGGGCATCAGGTCGAACTGATCCGCCCGCGACAGGCTGCCGACAGCGAAACGGGCAACGATGACGAACTGCTGCTGTGCCGCGGCTGGCCACTGCCCGGCTACCCCGGCCTGCAGTGGGGCGAAGTGTCGATGCACAAGCTTTGGCGCCGCTGGCGCCGGCAGCGTCCGGACGTGCTGTACATCGCCACCGAAGGTCCCTTGGGCCTGAGCGCCCTGCGCGCCGCCCGGCGCCTGGGCGTGGCGGTGGTCAGTGGCTTTCATACCAACTTTGCGCAGTATTCTGGGCAGTATGGCCTGGGGCTGCTGTCGCGGCTGCTGACCCACTACCTGCGCTGGTTCCATCGGCGTACCGCCATCACCCTGGTGCCCAGCATCAGCCAGCGCCTGGAACTGCAACGCCGCGGCTTCGAACGCCTTGGCCTGATGGCCCGCGGGGTCGATGCCGGCCTGTTCAACCCGGCAAGGCGCAGCCAGGCCCTGCGCGAGCAGTGGGGGCTGGCCGTGGATGACCTGGCTGTGCTGCACGTCGGGCGCCTGGCCGCGGAGAAGAACCTGGCCTTGCTGCGCCCCTGCATGGAAGCCCTGCGCAGGGCCTACCCGCACCGGCGGCTGCGCTTGGTGATCGTCGGCGATGGCCCACTGCGCGGCCAGCTCGAACAACAGCTGCCCGATGCGGTGTTCTGCGGTGCGCAGCGCGGCGAGGTGCTGGCCGAGCACTATGCCAGCGGCGACCTGTTCCTGTTCCCGAGCCTGACCGAGACCTTTGGCAACGTGGTGCTCGAGGCGCTCGCCTCGGGTCTTGCCGTGGTCGCCTACGATGAAGCCGCGGCCGCCCAGCACATCCGCCACGGCCACAGCGGCGCGCTGGCCATGCCGGGTGATCAGGCGGCGTTCATCGACGCCGCCTGCTGGTTGCTGGAGGAAAGCGAAACCCTGCGCCGGGTGCGCCTCAATGCCCGCCAGCACGCAAGCCGCCAGGGCTGGTCGGCGATCATCGAGCAGTTCGAGGGTTACCTGTACGATGCCTGCCGCGGGTTGCAGGCTACCCGCGAACAGTCGCCGCCCCTGGTGATCAAGCCAGGGTCGTCAGCGCCTCACGGCTGAACGGCAGCACATCAGCCTCACGTCCCTCGCGAACCTTGCGCGCCCATTCGGCATCCACCAGCAAGGCGCGTCCCACGGCCACCAGGTCGAACTCCTGGTCCTGCAAGCGTTGCAGCAAGCCTTCGAGGCTGGCCGGCTTGGCCACCTTGTCGGTTGCGACCATGAACTGCAGGAACTCGCCATCCAGGCCGACACTGCCCACGGTGATGGTCGGCTTGCCGGTGAGCTGGCGGGTCCAGCCGGCCAGGTTCAGCTCGCTGCCCTCGAATTCCGGCTCCCAGAAGCGCCGGGTAGAGCAGTGGAAGATATCCACACCCGCTTCGCACAAGGGGTTGAGGAATGCCGCCAGGGCCTCCGGGGTCTGTACCAGGCGTGCGTTGTAGTCCTGCTGCTTCCACTGCGAAAAGCGCAGGATGATTGGGAAGTCCGGGCCGACGGCTGCGCGCACGGCCTGGATAAGCTCGATGGCGAAACGCGAGCGTCCGGCCAGGTCACCGCCGTATTCGTCATCGCGACGGTTGCTGGCCTCCCAAAAGAACTGGTCGATCAGGTAACCGTGGGCGCCGTGGATTTCCACACCGTCCATGCCGATGGCCTGGGCATCTCGCGCGGCCTGGGCGAAGGCGGCGATCACCTCGCGAATGTCGTCGTGGCTCATCTCCTGGACCAGTACCTGGCCATCCTTCTCCTTGCCGCTCGGGCCATAACCCGGCACGTCGGCATCCGGCTCGGTGCCCAGTCGGCGCACACTGCCCACGTGCCACAATTGCGGCACGATGCGCCCGCCTTCGGCATGGACCGCGTCGACCACACGCTTCCAACCGGCCAGGGCATCTTCGCCATGGAAGCGCGGCACATTGGGGTAGCCATTGGCGGCCTTGTGCCCGACCGTGGTGCCCTCGGTGATGATCAACCCGACACCGGCGGCGGCGCGGCGACGGTAATAGTCGACCACTGCGTCATGGGGTACGCCTCCGGGGCAGAAGGTACGGGTCATCGGTGCCATGACCACGCGGGTCGGCAGATCGAGGGTGCCGAGGGTAAAGGGCTGGAACAGAGGGTTGCTGGACATGCGGCGCTCCCGACGGGTGAGGAATGCACCTGAGCTTAGGGGTCGCCTGGCGGATGGCCCAGCATTATTGATTGCAGTGATCGGCCGTCATCGTTGTGAGCGGAGCGAATTGCAACAGGAAATTTATTTTCAGAAAGGGCTTGAATTCGTCCGGCGCTTGCCTGACTTTAGAGTCAAGAGGCGCAGGAAAACCAACGCCCTCAGTGGCCTAGGCGCGCCTCTCGCGAGCAAGCTGAATAAGGATTGAATCATGCAAATCCAGGTCAACAGCAGCAACCATATCGAAGGCAACATCCGTCTCGACCAATGGGTCCGCAGTACCCTGCAAAGCAGCCTCGAACGTTACGAGGACGACCTCACCCGCATTGAAGTCCACCTGCGTGACGAAAACGGCGCCAAGCCCGGTCCCCACGACAAACGCTGCCAGATGGAGGCTCGCCCGAAGGGTCACCAGCCGATTTCCGTGACCCACACCGCCACTTCGCTGGAACATGCCGTCGATGGCGCCGCCAGCAAACTGAATCACGCCCTGGAACACTTCTACGGCAAGTTGCGCAGCAAGCGCGGCGCCCTGGAACTGAGTGACCCAGACGCCTGACCGGCAACGGGTCAGACAAGAACGCCCGGCCTTGCGCCGGGCGTTTTCGTTGTTCGCCGATCAGCGGGCCTGAACCAACCTTGGCCGAGCCCGGTCAACTTCTGCAATCATTCACTGCAGACCCCGACCATGAACAATCCCTTTGATCAGATCAGCGCCGCCTTCGCCCCGGAGTACCGGGTCAACCTGAGCATCGAGCGCCTGGACGGCAGCATCATGCTGACCCTCTCCGACGACAGTGGCGTGGTTGCCAAGCGCCTGATCAGCCAGGCCCAGCGCAACGACCCGGTACGCCTGCAGCGGGTCATCGACAGCATCCGCCTGGGCCTGGCCATCGAGCTGGGGCAGAACCCGCTGGAAGTGCTTGCCGCGCTGACCCGCCCCGCGCACGGCGAGCGCCGCTTCCCTGCCGCCGGCCTGGCCAACTGAGGGCTATTTGCCCTCGTCCACTTCCTTGCCACTGGCATCCAGCGCCTTGGTCGACGGGTAGCGGTACGAGGCGTAGCGCACCACCAGGATGGCGAAGGCCAGCAGCAGGATGCCACCGCACACGTACAGCAGCCCGACATCCGGCGCCTTGTGGTGCGAGACGTCGCCGATCAGCAGGCGCGTGAGCGCGGTGATCGCCACGTAGAGCAGGAAGCGGATCGGCATGTGGTTGGTCTTGAAGTAGATCCCCACCATCGCCCCCAGCTCCAGGTAGATGAACAGCAGCAGGATGTCATCGACGCTCACCCCGCCCTTGCCCAGCATGTCCAGGAAGGTCACCACCGCCGCATAGGCGGTGATCGCGCCGATACCGAACAGCGCCAGGTAGTGGAAGGCCTCCACACACAGGTTGCCCAGCGAGTCGGCGGAGCCGTGCAGGCCCTTGCGCAGCTTTTCTGCCCATTTGATGTTCACGATGTTCGATTCCTGATACTGAAGGTCTGGTGCCATGCAGTTAAAGGGCCATGGCTCATGTCTTGGAAGGCGGTCGATTGCCGCAGGGCACCTGTGGGCTACGCTGATTTTCAGTTTGCCTGGCCATCATTGCAGTTGCAGGGTGATGGCCTGGCGATGTACTGTATAAAAATACAGTTGTCCGCAACCCAATCAGCAAAAAGGCACAGAGGTGATGAATGGCCGTCGAAGTGGTGTACCGCAGCAGCCGCGACCCGGAGCGCTTGTTCATGGATAAGGCCGAAGCAGACCGTCACGACAAGATGCTCGAGCTGGCCGAACGCCTGGCCGAGGTACTGCACAAGGCGGTGCCTTCGATGAGCGAGCAGCAGGTAGAGGAAGCCGGCATCTACATGGCCAAGAACCGCGATGTGTTCGCCCGGGCATTCAAGAGCCAGCCCGATGCGCTGGCGGAGCTGCTTGAAGGCGGCGCGGTAGAATGACGCCATCGCGGGGCAAGCCCGCAAGGCCCGCATCCATGGAAAATCTCGTGGGAGCGGGCTTGCCCCGCGAAATGGCTTTCAGCCGTACAGCAATCTTTCCGCCAGCATCTGCGCCACCCGTGCCGGAGAACGCTTCTCCGCCTGGGCATGGGCGAACACTTCGGTCAGCCGCGACGGTATCCGCGCCAGGTGTGCGGTAATGGTCCCCAGCCCTTCGCCCCGATGGGTAAGCGCCACATAGATCAACCCACCGGCATTGATCACATAATCCGGCGCATACAGGATGCCCCGGCTCTCCAACTGGTCGGCCACCTGCAGCGTGGTCAACTGGTTGTTCGCCGACCCCGCCACTGCCGCGCAACGCAGTTGCATCACGCTCTGCCCGTTCAACACCGGCCCGACGCCACACGGCGCAAAGATGTCGCACGGCGTGCTGAGCAAGGCCTCATGGGCCACCGGGTGGGCATTTAGCTGCTCCACGGCCAGCCGCACCTTGCCTGCATCCAGGTCGCTGACCAGCAATTCGGCACCCGCCGCATGGAGTTGCTCGGCCAGCGCATAGCCGACGTTGCCCAACCCTTGCACCGCCACTCGCAGCCCCTCCAGGTTGTCACTGCCAAGCCTTGCCATCGAGGTGGCGCGGATGCCGGCGAACACGCCCAGCGCCGCATGGGGCGAAGGATCGCCCGAGGCGGTGGTACTGGTGACGTAGGGGGTGGCCTGGGCAATGCAGTCCATGTCGAGGGTCGAGGTGCCGCTGTCCACGGCGGTGATGAAACGCCCCTGAAGCGTGTCGACGAAGCGCCCGAACGCTTCGAACAACGCTGCACGGTTTTCCACATGCGGATTGCGCACGATCACCGCCTTGCCGCCGCCCATCGGCAGGCCAGCCAAGGCCGCCTTGTAGCTCATGCCCTGGGCCAGGCGGATGGCATCGGTCATGGCGCTCTCGTCGTCGGCATAGGGCAAGTAGCGACAGCCGCCCATGGCCGGGCCGAGTTGTTCGCTGTGAATCGCCACCACGGCCTTCAAACCCGTGGGCGGGTCGATGAACAGGTGCAGTGACTGGGTGCGGGTGCTTTGCATGAGCGCGAACATCGACGGGCTCCCCCGAGAGGTGCTCCTACCAGTATAAACAGGTCAAGGCCGCACACCGCGCGGGCGGACCACTGGACGAAAAGCCGCGCCAGGGCTACAAGTTAAGCGTGATGGAGAAGCCCCATGAACCCACGCCAAGCCTGCCTGGCCTGCCTGGAACGCGAGCCGGTCGCCCTGCTGGAAGCCTCGCTGTGGATCGCTGCCGAGCATGACCGCACTGTCGAGCCCGCGGCCAGCCTGGCCAGGCTGCACGAGCTGCAACGCGAAGTCAGCACCAGCCTGCCGATGCTGCCGGTCAACGAACTGGCCCAGCCTTTGCTGCGTCAGCTCAACGCACTGGGCTACCAGCAGGACGAGTACCACCCGTTGCGTCCACACGTGGCCTTGATGGACAAAGTGCTGCAACGCCGGCGTGGCCAACCTCTGCTGCTGGCGATCCTTGCTCTGGAGCTGGCCCGCCGCCTGTCGATTCCCCTGGAGGGCGTGAACTTTCCCGGCCACTTCCTGCTGCGCGTGCCCGGTGCCGACCACCTGCTCGACCCTTGCGGCGGCCGGCGCCTGTACCCCAACGACTGCCGCGAGCTGCTCGCCCGTCAGTTCGGCCCACAGCTGCCGCTGACCGCCGAGCACCTGCGCAGCGCCTCGCCGACGCAGATGCTCCAGCGCCTGTCGCGCAACCTTCGCCAGTTGCATATCAGCAACGACAACGACCTCGCGGCGCTTATCGACGCCGAGCGGGTCATGCAACTGGGCCCGGTGCAGGTCGGCGACTACCTGGCGCGGGCCACGTTGTACCAACGCCTGGACTGCCCCCAGGCAGAGCGCTTCGACCTGGAGCACGCACTGCTGCTGACCGACGACCCGGTGCAGCGCCTGAAACTCACGGAACGCCTTGGCCAGTTGCCCAACGGCAAACGCTCAATCCACTAAAGCCTCGCCCTTCACCGTCGCTTCGCGCTGCTGCGGTGCGCGTACCCGGCTGATCAGCAGCGCGCCGAGCAGCGCCGGCACGGCGCAGAAGAAGAAGATCTGCTCCACAGGCATGTGCAAGGTCAGCAGCAGACTGCCAAGCAAAGGTCCGAGGATCGAGCCGAAGCGCCCGACCCCCAAGGCCCAGCCGGTACCGGTGGCGCGCACCTGGGCCGGGTAGAAGTTGCTGACGAAGGCATTGAGCGTCAACTGCCCGCCAATGATGCAGAACCCGGCGGCGAACACACTGGGCACCAGCCAGCGCGGATCATCATGGTTAATGCCGACCAGCACGCTGAACAGCGCTGCCCCCAAAAGCACGCCCGCCAACAAATGGGCCTTGTTGGCCATGCGGTCGGCGCACCAGGCCAAGCACACCGCGCCGAAGGTGCCGGCGAACAGGAACAGCGAAGTCACCAGGTTGGCCTGGTTCAGCGCCAGCCCGCTTTCCTGCAGCAGCGACGGCAGCCAGCTGATCATGAAGTACAACAGGATCAGGCTGACAAAGAAGGTGCTCCACAGCAGCAGCGTGGGCCGGGCGAACCCCTCGCGAAACAGCGCCACCACGGTGAGCTTGCTGTCCGCCGGCTCGTCGGTGGCGATGCGCGCCGCCGGTACCTGCCAGCCCGGCAGCAGGCGAACGGTGACCCGCTGCAACCGTGCATAGGGCGGGGCGTCGCGCAGCAGGCGCGGCAGTGACTCGGGCAGGAACAGCGCCAGGAACGGGAACAGCAGCAAGGGCGCCACGCCGCCGGCGAGGAACACCGCCTGCCAGCCGTAATGATCGATGAAGCCCGCGGCGACGAAGCCCCCCGCAGCGCCACCCAGCGAGAAACCGCAGGCCGCCAGGGTGACCATCAAGGTGCGCAGTCGGGGCGGCGCGTAGTCGGCCATCAGCGCCATGGCGCTGGGCATCGCGCCGCCCATGCCGATACCGCAGAGAAAGCGCGCCAGCATCAGGCTGTCGAGGGAAGTGGCGAATACCATCAGCAGCGTCAGGCTGGCGTACAGCAGCACGCAGCACAGCAGCACCCGGCGCACCCCGAAGCGGTCGGCCAGTGGCGTGACCGCCAGCGAACCGACCGTCAGCCCCAGCAGGTTGGCGCTGAACACCGGCCCGAAAGCGGCCTTTTCCAGGCCCCAGTCCTGGGCCAGCGCGGGGATCACATAGCCCAGCACCTGGGCGTCATAACCATCGGTGACCAACAGCAGGATCAACAGCAGCAGCAGGCGCCACTGGTAGGGTGACACCGGGCGCGCGTCTAGCGCCGCGCGAAAGCTGGCTATCTGGTTGTGCATCGCAAGGTCCCTGTCTTTTGTTGTTATGAGTGCAGGTGCGGGCGGTGGCGATCAGTCGGGCGTGTCGGGCTGCCTCGCCGGGTGGGCCTGCTGGAAGGCCGGGTGCTGCTCGGCCAGGGCGGCCACCCGGCGAATGCGCGGGTAACCACCAAGGTCGATGTTGAAACGTTCGGCCGCGTACAGCTGCGGGATCAGGTAGACGTCGGCCAGGCCCGGCGTCGCCCCGAAGCAGAAGCCGTCATCGCCGATCAGTTGCTCCACCGCCGCCAGCCCCTGGCTGATCCAGTGACCGATCCACTGGTTGACCTGGGCCTCGTCGTGCCCCAACTGACGCAGCTGGTTGAGCACGCTGACGTTGTGCAACGGGTGGATATCGCAACCGATGATCGCCGCCACGCCACGCACCCTGGCCCGGGCTTCGGGCTCACGGGGCAGCAGTGGCGTTTGCGGGAAGGCTTCCTCCAGGTATTCGATGATCGCCGGCGACTGCACCAGCAACTCGCCAGCGTCAGTACGCAGGGCCGGCACCCGCCCTTGCGGATTGAGCGCCAGGTAGTCCGTGCCGCGCTGCTCGCCCTTGAGCAGGTTCACAGGCTCGGCCTGGTATTCCAGGCCCTTGAGCGCCAGGGCGATGCGCACCCGATACGAAGATGTGGAGCGGTAGTAGCTGAACAGTTGCATCGCCCTGCCCTCCTCAGCCAGCCGCGACGATGGTGCCACGGCATTCGCCGAAGCCGATGCTGGCCACGCCATCGCGCACGCAACGGGCGCGCAGGATGATCTCGTCGCCGTCCTCGAGGAACTTGCGCACTTCGCCACTGGCCAGTTCCACCGGGTGCTTGCCGCCTTCGGTGATCTCCAGCAGGCTGCCGAACGAGCCTGGCGCCGCGCCCGACAGGGTGCCCGAGCCGAACAGGTCGCCCGGTTGCAGCTGGCAGCCGTTGACGCTGTGGTGGGCGACCATCTGTGCCACGGTCCAGTACATGCTGCGGGTGCTGCTCAAGGTGAGGCGATGCGCCGGCAGGTTCTGCTCGCGCATGCGTTCGGTCAGCAGCAGCACTTCCAGTTCGATGTCGAAGGCGCCGGCGGCTTGGTCGCGCTTGTCCAGCAGGTACGACAGCGGCTGCGGGTCACCCTCCGGACGGGCTGGTTGGGCGCAGCGGAACGGCTCAAGGGCTTCGGCGGTGACCACCCACGGCGACACCGTGGTGATGAAGCTCTTGGACAGGAACGGGCCCAGCGGCTGGTATTCCCAGGCCTGGATGTCGCGCGCCGACCAGTCGTTGAGCAGGCAGAAGCCGGCCACGTGTTCGGCGGCGTCACCGATCGGGATCGGCTGGCCCATGTCATTGCCCTGGCCAATCCAGATGCCCAGTTCCAGCTCGTAGTCCAGGCGCGCGCAAGGGCCGAAGCTCGGCTCGGTCTGGCCCACCGGCAGGGTCTGGCCCTTGGGGCGGCGTACGTCGGTGCCGGACGGGCGGATGGTCGAGGCGCGGCCGTGGTAGCCGATCGGCACATGCTTGTAGTTGGGCAGCAGCGGATTGTCCGGGCGGAACAGCTTGCCGACGTTCTTGGCGTGCTCGATGCCGACGTAGAAGTCGGTGTAGTCACCGATCTTCGCCGGCAGGTGCAGCTGGCATTCATCAGCCGGGTACAGCGCGGCCTTCAGGGCCGCCTGGTGCTCGCTGCCCTCGCCCAGCAGTGCCAGCAGGCGCTCGCGCAAGGCGACACGGGCCTCGCGGCCAAGGGCGAAGAAGTCATTCAGCGCACCACCGACGGTGGCTTCGACGGCAGCCTTGGCCGCCCCCTCGAACAACCCGGCGGCCAGCACGGCCTCGAGGTCGAGGATCGCGTCGCCGATGGCCACGCCGCAACGTGGCGCCTGCCCTGGGCGGCTGAAGATGCCCAAGGGCAGGTTCTGCAACGGGAAGTCGCGGTGCCCGTTGGCGTGCTCGACCCAGCTACGGGCAATGGCGGTGTGGTTCATCGGTTATCTCCGGTTCGGGTTGAAGGTGCTCGGCAAGGTGGCCCAGCAACTATCGTAGTCGGCCTGCAACTGCGGGCTTTCGAGGGCCTGGCGGCTCGGGCGCAGCACCTGGCTGGTCTCGAACATGAAGGCCATGGTGTTGTCGATCTTGTGCGGCGCCAGGTCCACCGAGATGGCCTTGTCGCAGGTCTCGGCGTCGGGGCCGTGGGCGCTCATCACCCCGTGCAGCGAAGCGCCGCCGGGCAGGAAGCCTTCGGCCTTGGCATCGTAGGCGCCCTGGATCAGGCCCATGAACTCGTTCATCAGGTTGCGGTGGAACCATGGTGGACGGAAGGTGTTCTCGGCCACCATCCAGCGCGGCGGGAAGATCACGAAGTCCATGTTGGCCATGCCATGCACGCTGGTAGGCGAGGTCAGCACGGTGAAGATCGACGGATCGGGGTGGTCGAAGCTGACCGTGCCGATGGTGTTGAAGCGGCGCAGGTCGTATTTGTACGGCACGTTGCTGCCGTGCCAGGCGACCACGTCCAGGGGCGAGTGCTGCAGCTCGCAGGCCCAATGTTCGCCGAGGAACTTCTGCACCAGCTGCACAGGGCCGGTGCTCTCTTCGTAATGGGCAACCGGGGCAAGGAAGTCACGCGGGTTGGCCAGGCCATTGCTGCCGATCGGGCCAAGGTCAGGGATGCGCAGCGGCGCGCCGTGGTTCTCGGCAATGTAGCCCCGGGCCTGGGCATCGAGCAGTTCGACCCGGAACTTCATGCCACGCGGGATCACCGCAATCTCCAGCGGCTCGACCTCAAGCACGCCCAGTTCGGTGGCGATGCGCAGGCGGCCTTGCTCGGGCACCAGCAGCAACTCGCCGTCGGCGTTGAAGAAGACCCGCTCCATGGAACGGTTGGCGCGGTAGATGTAAATACTCACGCCGGCCGGTTTTTCCGATGCCGAGTTGGCCACCATTGGCAGCCAGCCGTCGATGAAGTCGGTCGGTTCGGACGGGATCGGTTGCGGGCTCCAACGCAGGCGGTTGGGATTGACGCCTCCCAACGGCCCGGTCAGCGGCTGGCGCTCCAGGCGCTCGAAGCGCGGGTGCAGGGCCGAGGGGCGAATGCGGTACAGCCAGGTACGGCGCAGTTCGCTGCGGGTCATGGTGAACGCGGTGCCCGACAGCAGCTCGGCGTACAGGCCATAGGGAGCCTTCTGCGGCGAGTTCTGCCCGACCGGCAGGGCGCCGGGCAGGGCTTCGCTGGCGAATTCGTTGCCGAAGCCGCTCAGGTACTGGAGTTCAGGGGATGTGTCGCGGGTCATCGGTGCCTCCGGGCTACAGGGAGCCGTTTCGGGCAGCTGGCTGCGGAGCCCGATCCTGAAACCGGCACCAAGGGCGGCAGCGCGTCTGCATTGTTTTTATCGTAATCAGATTACGAATAACGTAATTTGCCCGCGCGCAGGCGTCAAGCTATAAAGGCGCCACCCCATGAAATCTGCATAGAAGTCCCCCATGGCCAAAGCCAGCAGCACCGACAACGGCAAACAGAAGGTCCGCTCGGCGGAAGTCGGCACCGACATCCTCAAGGCCCTGGCCGAACTTTCCCCCTCTACCTCGCTGTCGCGCCTGGCCGAACATGTCGACATGCCGGCGAGCAAGGTGCACCGCTACCTGCAGGCGCTGATCGCCAGCGGCTTCGCCGAACAGGACCCGGCCACCAACCACTACGGGCTGGGGCGCGAGGCGTTGCGGGTGGGCATGGCGGCCCTGGGTAGCATCGATGTGCTGAAGGTGGCGGCGCTGCCACTGTCGCAATTGCGCGACGAGTTGAACGAAAGCTGCTTCATCGCCGTGTGGGGTAACCAGGGGGCGACCGTGGTGAGCATCGAGCCTGCGGTGCGGGCGGTGACGGTGGTGACCCAGATCGGCTCGGTGCTGCCGTTGCTCAGCTCCTCCACCGGACTGGTGTTCGCCGCGCACCTGCCCGAGCGCGAGACCGTGGAGCTGCGCGACCGGGAACTGGCAGCGCTCGGCCAGACGGCGGACGACTATGCCGCCTTGCTCGAACAGATCCGCCAGCGCGGCCTGCACCATGTGCACGGATTGCTCATGCCAGGGGTGGACGCGCTGTCCGCGCCGGTGTTCAACGCCATGGGCCAGGTCGCCGCAGTGATGACCGTGGTCGGCCCGACCTCGATCTTCCACGCCGACGAGCATGGCCCGGCCGCCCGGCGCCTGCTCGCCGCCACCCAGGCCACCAGCTGGCGAATGGGATACGGCGCGGATCAGTAAAAGGGCTTACAAAGCATTACGGACTTTTCCTGCGAGAGCGGCCTATAGTCCGCCTCGCACTTTTGCTCGAAACGTAAAGGTGAATGTCATAAGCGGGTATTTTTCCCACGGGATCATGCGCTTATTCTGATCTCACTGGCCGGCACGAAGGGCTCTCCCCCCTGCTTTTCGCGCCCGCCCAGGTTCACCGACGTTGATTTTGAAGCTCCTTGATCTAACGTCTCGATTGGCCGCTGCGATTGCAGCGGCCTTTTTTATTTCTGCAAGAATTGCAAGGTCGGCGCCAATCAACCCAACGGATACTTCTGCAGGTTCGCCATCATCTGCTGCAACGCCTGCAAGCTGTCCTGCGGGTGCTGCGCGCCTTCGAAATCACCGATCCGCGCCCAGTTGTCCGCCACCTGCTCGGGGGTGAACCCTTCACGCGGATCGAAGCCCACGCCCTGACTACGCTCCCAGCGCACCTTGCCCACCCAGCCGCCGCCCACCTCGAACAGCTCGCCGCTGTCCTGGCACTGCTCGCTGCCCAGATACACCACCAACGGGCTGATCAGCTCGGGCTGCAGACGCTCGAACACCTGCGGCGGGATCAGCCCCTCGGTCATGCGCGTGCCACCGGTCGGGGCGATGGCGTTGACCAGGATGCCGTGCTTGCGGCCCTCGATGGCCAAGGTCCGGGTCAGCCCGTAGAGGCCGAGCTTGGCCATGCCGTAGTTGGCCTGGCCGAAATTGCCGTAGATGCCCGAAGTGGACGAAGTGAAGATCACCCGCCCCCAGTTCTGCGCCCGCAGGTGCGGCCAGGCGGCGTGGGTGACCTTGTAGGCACCTTCGACATGCACGCGGTAGACCAGCTCCCAGTCGCCGTCTTCCATCTTGTGGAAGGTCTTGTCGCGCAGGATGCCGGCGTTGTTTACCAGCACATCGACCCGGCCGAAGGTATCCAGGGCCTGCTCGACGATGCGCGCGCCATCGGTGACCGAGTCATGGTTGGCGATCGCCGAACCGCCCGCGGCGCGGATCTCCTCCACCACGCGGTCGGCCGCCGAGGTGTTGGCGCCTTCACCATGTGTCGACCCACCCAGGTCGTTGACCACCACGTGAGCGCCGCGCGCGGCGAACAACAGCGCATGGGCCCGGCCCAGGCCACCGCCGGCCCCCGTGACGATCACCACTCGATCCTGCAGACGTACCGGCTCGCTCATGCTCAAGGCTCCTGGCAATGAAGGGATGCAACGCAGTCTCCGCCAGCCGCCTGGGCCGGGCAATCAAGCGCACCGTGGCGAATGCCGCTTTATAACGACCGGCGATGATCGCCCAGTCAGGACCAGGCAACCTTCAGTGGGATATAGCTCAGCGGCTGTTCACGAAACGCCAGGTAATGGCGCAGCACCTGCACCGGCGCCTCGGTGTGCGGATAATGGCCGATGCCCTGCAGCACCACGGTGTCCGGCTGCGGTACCAGTTCGCGGTAGCGCTCGACCATGTGCGCGCCAGACAAAGGATCGACCGCGCCATTGATGAAGCGCAGCGGCACGCCGGGGCGCTGCAGCGCGGCGACCCAGCGTTCGCGCTGGGCCCGGCGCTCCGGCAGGAAGCTGACCAGTTTATGCAGGATCCGTGGGCCACGGTTGGAAACGATCAGGCTCCAGTAGTCATCCAGGGCGCTCTCGCTGGGATGCGTGCACGGGCCATAGACCTGGGTGACGTTGCGCACCAGGTCATCGCGTCCGAACGAGCGCCCGACCAGCCAGCCCAGGCGGCTGAGCAGCAGCTTCTGGACCAGCAGCACCCGGCAGCTCTCGGGGAACAGCCCGCTGTTGAGGAACACGCAACTGGCCACCTGGAGCCGCTGTTCGTGGTGCCGGGCCAGCAGCTCCTGGGCAACGCTGCCGCCGTAGTCGTGGGCCAGCAGGTGCACCGGCTGGTCGATATGCAGGTGCGCCAGCAAGGCCTGCTGCAGGTCGGCCTGCTCGAGCAGGCTGTAGTCGTGGTCCGCAGGCTTGGCCGAATCGCCGAAGCCAAGCATGTCGCAGGCCACCACGCGAAAACGCTGGGTCAGGGGTGCCCACAGGTAGTGCCAATCCCAGCTGGCCGTGGGGAAACCGTGAAGCAATAGCAGGGGCTCTCCTTGCCCTGCCGTCCAGTAGCGGATGCTCTGGCCCCGGAAAGTGAAACCCTGGCTCCGGGTGCGCCAGACGCACAATGGAATTTCGGCCAGTGGCATCACGGTCGTCCCGGTGGATAAGTGTCGGAAGAGGGCAAGGCTGCGTTCATTGCATGTCACCTCGGCACATACATGTGCTCTCTATGTCGAGGCTCAGTCTAGAGGCCTATACGAAGGTGATAAGTCGCCTTGGCAGCCAGCCTGATGACCGTGCGAGTCAGTGGCACGAACGGTCAGACCAGCATCACCAGCAACGGCGCGGCCAAGAGGTTGAGCAGCCCGGTCAGGACCATGACCAGGCCGGCCACCGAGCCTTCCTCGCGCCCGACTTCCTGGGCGCGGCTCACCCCCGCGCCATGGGCGCCGACACCGAACAGAGCGCCCCGTGCCAACGGTGTGCGCAAGGGCAGCCAACGCAGGAGAATGCCGCCGAACATCGCCCCGAGCACCCCGGTAAACATCACGAACACCGCTGTCAGCTCCGGCACGCCGCCCAGGTCCTGGGCCACGGGCATGGCGAACGGTGTGGTGATCGAGCGCGGCAGCAACGACAGGCTGACCGCATCGTCCAGCGCGAGCAGGTGCGCCAGCGCCCAGGAGCTGCCGATGGAAGCCACGCTGCCGGCGAGCATGCCGACCAGCAGCGCCGGCCAGTGCCGCGCCAGCAGTGCCCGTTGTTGCCAGATCGGCACCGCGAACGCGACGGTGACCGGGCCGAGGACGCCCATCAGCCAATGCGTGTTGCGAGCGTACTCGGTGTAGGCGGTGTGCAGCGGCACGGCCACCGCCAGCAGCAAGGCCGGCACCAGGATCAGCGGCGACAGCAGGTAGCGTCCGCTGCGCCGGTACAGCCAGCGGCTGCCCAGGTAGGCGCCCAGGGTCAGGGCCAGCCAGAACAGCGGCATGGGTTCAAGGCTCATGGCGCAGCCTCCAACGGCACACCAGCTCGACAGTGACCGCGGTGACCACCATCACCAGCAGGGTGCTCAGCGCGATCACCAGCAGGATGCGCCAGCCTTCGCTGCGCAGCAGGCTGCCGTAGTCCAGCAGGCTCATCAACGCGGGAATGAAGAACAGCAGCATCTCGGCCATCAGCCAGCCGGCACCCAGTTGCAGCGTGGCGGGTTTGAGCAGGCCGGTGGCGAACAGTGCCAGCAGCAAGGCCAAGCCCATCACACCACCAGGAATCGGCCAGCCAAGCCAGGCGGCCAACTGGCCACCGATCAGGAACAGCGCCAGCAACACCGTCAGCTCGGCGAGCAGGCGCAAGGTCTTTTTCAATAATGCAGGATTCATGGGCGGGAGTTCCTCGACAACGAGCCCATTGTAAAAGTCGGCCCCCTAGGCCAGAAGCGAATTGTTAGACTGACAGCCATTCCAAAACGGAATCCAGCACACATGGAATTCAAACAGCTGCGCAGTTTCATCGAAGTCGTCCACAAAGGGGGCTTCACCCAGGCGGCGGGCACCCTGCACGTCAGCCAGTCGGCGGTGAGCAAGCAGGTCGCCCAGCTGGAACAGGACATCGGCCAGCCGCTGCTGGAACGCCAAGGCTCACAGCTGCTGCTGACTGCCGCCGGGCGCATCGTCCTGGAACGCGGCGAAGCGCTGTTGCGCCAGCGCCAGGAACTGCTGAGCGAACTGGACGACCTCAGCCAGATGGCCCGCGGCGAATTGCGCCTGGGCCTGCCGCTGCTGGGCAGTGATGCGCTGTTCGCCGGATTGTTCGCCGAGTACCGGCGGCGCCATCCGAATATCTCGATCCAACTGCTCGAAGGTGGCAGCCGCATGGTCGAGCAAGCCGTCAAGAGTGGCGAGCTGGAGTTGGGCGGTAGCCTCACCCCGAGCGACCCGGCGTTCGACTACCAGCCGTTCTGCAATGAGCCACTGGAGGCCTTGCTGCCCGCCGGCCATCCGCTGGCCGGGCAGGTCGACGTCGCCCTGGCACAGCTGGCCGACACGCCGTTTCTGCTGTACCAGCGCAGTTTCGTGCTCAACGATCGATTGCTCAGCGCCTGCCAGCAGGAAGGCTTCACGCCCAAGGAGGGTGGGCGTAGCGGCCAGGCAGACTTTCTTGCCGCATTGGTGGCGGCCGGGCAAGGCGTGGTGCTGCTGCCGGCGATCGTCGCACGGGCGCTGGAACGGCCCGGGGTGGTGCGCTTGCCGTTGCGGGCGCCGGAGTACCTGCGTTGGGATATCGCCTTCATCTGGCGGCGCGGGGCGTATCTGTCACGGGCGGCGCAGGCGTGGCTGGCATTGTTGCGTGAAGACTCAGCCATGCATTGAGGCGACCGGCCCTATCGCGGGGCCGGTCCAGGCAACATCAGCCTTTCAGCACAGCCGCAAACTCCGCCAGCCACGGCTCGGCATCGGCCTCGGGTGTCACGGTCTCACTGGCATCGAGTCGCAGCATCGGCAGCACTTCGTTCACCCCCAGCTCGGCAAACAACTCACGCATCTGCTCGCCACCGCCGCAGTAGGTATCGCCGTAGCTGGAGTCGCCCAGGCCGATCACCGCCCCTGGCAAGCCGCGCCAGGCCGCCGGCAGCACATCGCGGATCGTGCTGTACAGCGGCATCAGGCTGTCGGGCAGCTCGCCCATGCCGGTGGTCGAGGTCACCGCCAGCAACGCGTCGGGGCCAAAGCCCTCGATGTCCTGCAGGGTGGCGCGTGCCGCGTGCCAGGCTTCAAGGCCGGCAGCCTTGAGCAGCGACTCGGCGTGGCGGGCGACTTCGTCGGCGGTGCCGTACACCGAACCGGAAATAATGGCGACTTTCATCGGGTGAGGATTCCGAAACTGAGTGAAAACGTAGGATACTAGCACTCGACAGTGGCAAAAGGCCGCCCCCGCCTAAAGTCACTAGCTTGAGAATTATCCGACGAATGCCCGGAACGAAACGGACTAGCCACTGTCCACCGCCGTGAACAAAATCGCCGTTACCGATTGCCCCTTCGAGTCAGACCATGCAAGCAGACGCCCTACTCTCCCAGGACGAACTGGACTTCATCCAGGACATGCAGCATTCGCCCCAATTGAACCTGGCTGACCCCATGTCGAGCCTGCTGGTCAATGGCGACCGTCATCTCAAGGACCTGCTCACCCGCTTGGTGGCCAACGAGCAGGTGACGCTGCAAGCCAGCTTCAATAATCAGCAGCTGAGCTTCCCCCTGCAACTGGTCGAGGATGAGTTCCACGCCTTGCACCTGCAACTGGGCTCGCCGGACATCTACGAGGACGGCCCCATGCGGCGGCCATGGCGCCTTTCGCTGCAGCAGCCGACCGCGCTGCTGGACGATCACGGCCAGGCCAGCGACCTGTGGGTACGCGACATTTCCTTCAAGGGTGTGCTGCTGGAAGTGCGCGGTGGGGCTGAAGCCCCTGCGCAATTCAACCTGCGCTTCGCCGCCGAGGACATCCCGCCGATCGGCCTGCACGGCGCACTGCGCCGGCGCATCACCCCGCGCCTCGCCGCCTACGACCTGACCCACACTCCGGCCGAAGAGGTCGAGCGCCTGCGCGAATATATCCTCCAGGCCCACCGCAAGGCCCACCCCGAGCTGCACGCCCAGGCACCCAACACCTTCTGACGACCGTCCAGCCATTGAAACTGACCGGTCATGATTGATCGGCGATAATCCGTGCCCGATTCTTGCAAGCCCGCCTGCGCCGCCCATCACCCCGGGCCGCAAGCCAGGGGCCGGCTACCCGCCAGCCCCGTCGTCAGGAGATACACGATGTCTACCCCACCCGTCACCTTGATGGTGTCGCGCCGTGCCGCCTGCGGCCGCTTCCAGGACCTGCTGGCCTGGCTGCACGAAGGCGAGCAGTTGGCCACCGACTTTCCCGGCTACCTGGGCTCGGGCATCCTTGCCCCGCCGAGCGAGGGCGACGAATTCCAGATCATCTTCCGCTTCGCCAGCGAACAGACCATGCACGCCTGGGAGCATTCCGCCTCGCGCAGGGCCTGGCTGGAACGCGGTAACGGCCTGTTCGAGCGCCCCAAAGAGAGGCGCGTGAGCGGTATCGACGACTGGTTCGGCACGAATACAGTGCAAAAACCACCACGCTGGAAGCAGGCAACGGCCATCTGGCTGGCGTTCTTTCCGGTTTCGCTACTGTTCAACCTGCTGTTCGGCCACTGGCTGGCGCCACTCGACCTGCTGCCTCGAGTGCTGCTCAGTACCCTGGCCCTGACGCCATTGATGGTTTACCTGTTCATCCCGCTGTCCACCCGGTTGTTGGCCGGCTGGCTCAACGCCACGCCACGCGCCGCCACCGAGCGTTCCCAGGGGCTGCGCAGCCGCTGAGGCACGGGCTCGCAAGGCCGTGCAGTTCGGGTATGCTGGGGCATCACGCACGGACAGACGAACAGACCGCCCGAACATGAACAGCCCAATCCTCATCACCGGCGCCAGCCAGCGCGTCGGCCTGGCCCTGGCCATGGAGCTAGCCCAGGCCGGCCATACGGTGGTCAGCGCCAGCCGCACCTTGCAGGGGCAGGCTGCCCACCCGAACATCCGGCAGTTCCAGGCCGACCTGACCCGCAGCGAAGACCGCCAGGCCCTGATCGAGTACCTGCAACGCGAGTACGACGGCCTGCGTGCGATCATCCATAACGCCTCGCTGTGGCTCGACGATGGCCTGGACAACCTCGACACCATGTTCCGCCTGCACGTCGAGGCGCCCTACCACCTCAACCTCGCCCTCGGCGAGCTGCTGGACAAGGTGGACAAGGCCGACATCATCCACATCTGCGACGAGACCTCCTCGCGCGGCAGCAAGAGCCACATCGGCTATGCCGCGACGAAGGCCGCGCTGCAGAACATGGTGCTGTCGTTCGCCGAAAAATACGCGCCCAAGGTGCGGGTCAACGGTATCCTGCCTGGCCTGCTGATCCTCAAGGAAGGCGGCGACGAGCAGTACCGCGAGCAGACGCTGAAAAAGGCCCTGCTCGAATTCGAACCCGGCGCCCGCCCGTTGATCGACGCCGTGCTGTTCCTGCTGCAAAGCCAGTACAGCACCGGCAGCCAGGTGGTCATCAACGGTGGCCGCCATCTGAAGAACCGCATGACCTGAAGAGATCGCCCATGACCCCGCAACAACAGCTCGAACTCGAAGCCGCCGCGTTCCGGCGCCTGGTCGACCACCTGCAAAAACGTACCGACGTGCAGAACATCGACCTGATGAACCTTTCCGGCTTCTGCCGCAACTGCCTGTCCAAGTGGCTCAAGGCCGCCGCCGATGATCGCCAGATCGAGCTGAGCCTGGACGATGCCCGCGAGCAGGTGTACGGCATGCCCTATGCCGATTGGAAAGCCCAATACCAGAACGAAGCCAGCGCCGAGCAGAAAGCGGCGTTCGAACAAGGAAAACCGCGTGACTGACCTGAATACCCTGCGCAGCAGCCTCGCCAGCGGCGAACACGTTTTTGCCGACACCCTGGCCTTCATCGCCGCGAACTACAGCTACCAGCCCCAGGCCTTCGACAATGGCGACGTGCACAACGCCGCCGGGCAGAACGAAGGTTCGTGCAAGACCCTGGGCCTGGCGCTGCTCGAAGGGTTGAACGACCAGGAGGCACTGCTGGCCTTCGGTGAGCACTACCGCAGCGTGGTCGCCACGCCCGAGGGCAGCGACCATGGCAATATCCGTGCGCTGATCAAGCATGGGCTGGCCGGGGTGAAGTTCACCACCCAGCCACTTGCGCGCCTGGGCTGATAGCAGATGGGGCCGCTGTGCGGCCCCAACCGGACATCAACTGATGAGCCGGCCTGGTGTTCCAGCCTCAAGGCGCCCCTTGTGCAACCACTCCAGCGCAATCGGCCACAGACTTTCACGAAACCGATCGTGAAAGAACGCGAAGTGCCCGATCTCCCCGACCGAGATATCCACAGGCGCCACCCGCAGATGCCGCCGCTCGCCCGTTTGCAGGTACCCCAACAATCGTTCAGTGGCCGCCACCGTGCCGAACGGATCGTCAGTCAGGCTGATGGCCAGGGTCGCCGCCTGTACCTGGGCAAATGGCGTCGCCGACAGTAGACGCCCACTGGGCCGCTGCTCGTAACGCGGCGTACGGGCAACCCAATCGCGTACCACGCCGGCCGGGGTATCCTCCAGCCAGCCCAGGCGCTTGCCGGGGAAATAGCCGAACATCCGGGTCAACAGCGGCATCACCACGTGCCATTTGCCGAACAGCTGCCAACGCTGCTCCGGCGCATAATCGCGCCAATAGGCGAACTGCGCGCCCACCAGCAGTGCATGGCGCACCTGCCCCGCCGACGGCGCCAGCCCGAGCGCCCAGCCGCCGAAGCTGTGGCCGACCACATGCATCGGCTGGCCCGGATGCTCGGCGGCGGCCAGTTGCAACATCGCTTCGAAGTCCAGCCGGCCCCAGTCGCTCCAGGACGCCTGGAAACCGCGCAGCGCGGCCGGGCGCGACTCGCCGATACCGCGATAATCGTAGGTGAGCACGTCAAAGCCCTGGGCGAACAGGTAGTCGGCGAAACGCGAGTAATAGCGGCAACGCACCGAAGTGGCGGCATTGATGATCACCAGGGGACGCAGGGGATCGGGCTTAGCGTGGCGCCAGCGAAATCCGCCGAGGCCATAGCCGTCGGCGGCGACATGACGAAAGGCACAGGCGGGTTGGGTAAGGCTGCTCATGGCGCGCTCCCTGCGGCGTCGCGCCATGCTGGCGGACGGGCTGTTGTCGTGCGCCAACGCTAGCAAAAAAAACCTTGCCTGTAATCGCGGGACAGGCTCAGGTGGTCGGCAGCGCCCGCGCCACGCCCGGCTTGCGCAGCACCGCCAGGCGCGAGCCGTGGTAGCGGGTTTCGCGGAACAGCTTCCAGCGACCGAACAGGCCATACACATGCATCACCCGGCCCTGCTCGTGGTAGCCCATGCGCAGGTGCAGTTTCATTGCTGGCACATTGTGGGTCTCCACCACGTCCACCACCTTGTGGCAGCCCTTTTCGCGCATGGTGTTCCACAGCTCGACCTGGGCTGTCACCGACAACTCGCTGCCAAAGTACGGCCGGGTCATCTCGCCGCCGAACTCGAAGAACTCGCCGGGTTTCACCGGGAAGGTGCAACCATAGTAATGCTTGTCGTGGTAATCGACCACGCTGGCCCAGATGAATGCCACGGCATCGCCCTGCTCATCCAGGTACATGTGCCCGGTATGGCCCTCGGCGGCTAGCTCGCGCATGGTCTCGACACGGTCGCCGAAATGTCGGGCGAAGGCATCGGCATTGGCCGTGGTGATCTGCGCCAGGGTGACGGGCGCATGCGCCTTGAGGCTGTGCGGCGGCACCGGACTGATCAGGTCGCGCTCCATCCACAGCAGTTCCCAATGGAAAAACACGTAGCGCTCGAAAACAGTCTTGAAGGTGCGCTTGAGGCCCTTCTGGCGAATGCGTTCTTGTAGTTTTTGCAGTACACCCATTGCTCCCTCCTCGGCGCCAGCGAAATTGCCAAGCCAATAGCTGGGGTATAGATCAGGCGGAGGGTAGCCATGGCAAAGGGCCAGCGAGGGATTTGTTTCAGAATATTAACAAGTCGTCGGCGGGAACCGCGCAGCCGTCATGAACGGCTGCGCGGTCAAGGACTTGCTTACAGCTCGACGCAGTCGAACCGTACGTCGGTGGCCACGTCTTCGTCGTAGTTGACGTCAGCACGCTCGAAGCCGAACAGGTTGAGGAACTGCTTCTTGTAGCCGGCGTAGTCGGTCAGCTCGAACAGGTTCTCGGTGGTCACTTTAGGCCACATCTCACGGCAGGCGTTCTGCACGTCATCACGCAGCTCCCAGTCGTCCAGACGCAGACGGCCCTTCTCGTCCAGCGCCGCCGGGGCGCCATCGGCGCGGTACATGCGGTCACGGAACATGCGATCCAGCTGGTGTTGGGTACCTTCGTGGATACCCTTCTCCTGCATGATCTTGAACACCATCGACAGGTACAGCGGCATCACCGGAATGGCCGAGCTGGCCTGGGTAACCACGGACTTGAGCACGGCCACGTTGGCACTGCCACCCACTTTGCCGGCCAGGCGCTGGGCGGTTTCGTCCAGGTCCTGCTTGGCCTTGCCCAGCGCGCCGTCCCAGTAGATCGGCCAGGTGATGTCGGAGCCGATGTAGCTGAAGGCCACGGTACGGGCCTGTGGCGCCAGAACACCGGCGGCATTCAGGGCGTCGATCCACAGTTCCCAGTCCTGGCCACCCATCACGGTGACGGTATCGGCGATTTCCTGCTCGGTGGCCGGCTCGATGCTGGCCTCGATGATGGTGTCCTTGTTGGTGTCGATGGCGGTCGACTTGTACGGCTGGCCGATCGGCTTCAGGGCCGAGCGGATCACTTCACCGGTCTGCGGCAGCTTGCGCACCGGCGAGGCCAGGGAGTAGATGACCAGGTCGACCTGGCCGCCCATTTCGTTCTTGATCAGCTCGATGACCTTGGCGCGGGCTTCGTCGGAGAAGGCATCACCATTGATCGACTTGCTGTACAGGCCTTCGGCCTTGGCGAACTTGTCGAAGGCGGCGGCGTTGTACCAGCCGGCGGTGCCGGCCTTGGTCTCGGTGCCCGGCTTTTCGAAGAACACGCCCAGGGTATCGGCCTTGAAGCCAAACGCCGCGGTGATACGGGCGGCCAGGCCGTAGCCGCTGGAGGCACCGATCACCAGGACTTTCTTCGGACCATCCTCGCGCACGCCCAGCTTGCGGGTGGCTTCGATCTGGTCACGGACGTTGAGCTCGCAGCCCTTGGGGTGAGTCGTGGTGCAGATGAAACCGCGAACCTTGGGATGAATGATGGCCAATGTCTGTACCTCGTCAGGTTTAGGCTGTGGTAGCGCCCGGATTCGGGTGCTGCCGTTTGATCTAGAGGGTGAGACTACCCTCGCAAGTCATCCGACACATATTACGGGGTGATCGGAGCAATGAAAAATCGCAGCGGCTCTGATAAACGCTATACCTGCGCCAGCGCCGCCTTCAACCATCCCAGGAACTGCCGCGCCAACGGATCCTCCTGGCTTTCCCAATGTACCAGGCAGCTCCACACCGGCCCGCGCACGCGCTGTGCCGACAAGGGCCGCAGGCGCCCTTCGTCGACCATCCGCCGCGCCAGCAACTGACTGACCAGGGCGATCCCCAGCCCCTCGCCCGCCGCCTCCAGCAGCAACCCTGGGTCGGAGAAGTTCAGCCCCTTGCCTTGCTGCCCCACGTCCTCCCCGCCCTCCAGTTGCCAATGGCTCCAGTCCATCTCCCGCTCGCCATGCAGGGTGGTTCGCCCCTGCTCGGGCAGGTCCGGATGGCACGCCGGATACAACTGGTCCTGGTGCAGCACGGTAAAGCTGCATTCGGCTTGGGCGCCGATATCGTCGCGGATCGCCAGGTCGATGGTCTCGCTGGCCATGTCCGGCACCTCGAAGCTGGTGAACAGCCACAGGTCGACTTCCGGGCAGCGCTGGTGGAAGTCCGCCAGGCGCGGCAGCAACCAGTGCCGGGCGAACGCCGGGGTGGTGTTGACCACCAGTTGGTTGGGCTTGCGGTACTGCTCCAGGCGGCGGATGCCCACCGCCAGTTGTTGCAGCAAGGCCTGAGTGGTGCTGAGCAGATCGTGCCCGGCGTCGGTCAGGCTGACGCTACGGCCACTGCGGTGGAACAACGGCTGTTCCAGGTAGCCCTCCAGGCTGCGGATCTGCTGGCTAATCGCCGACTGGGTGAGGTTCAGGGCCTCGGCGGCCTTGTGGAAGCTGCCCAGCCGGGCAGCGGCTTCGAAGCCGCGCAGGGCGTTGAGCGGGGGCCAATGCTTGAGCATGCTGATAAGCCTGACTGATCAGAAATACGCTAAATCTATCGTTTGTCGCCCTGGATTCCCAGTCATAACATGGACAACAACACCCGCGACGGCGGGCTTCGTTGATAACAATCCCTAATAGATCGGAGTTCACTATGACCCTGTCCCTCGACAGCGGCTGGCGCATGCCCGCCGAATGGGCCCGCCACGCCGCCACCTGGATGATCTGGCCGCACAACCAAACGCTGTGGGAGTCGGGCTGGGGCGTGACCCTGGCCGACGTGCAGCGCGACTACGCCCGAGTGGCCTCCGCCATCGCCCGCTTCGAGCCGGTGAAGATGGTGGTCGATCCGTCGGCCATGGCCATCGCCCGCGAACTGTGCGGCGCCGGTATCGAGCTGGTCGAGCTGGCCGTGGACGACAGCTGGTGCCGCGACAGCGGCCCGACCTTCCTGACCCACCCGCAACACGGCGTGGCGGGCCTGAGCTGGCGTTTCAACGCCTGGGGCGGCAAGTCCGATCACGGCAAGGACCGCAGCCTGGCCCGGCGCATCCTCGACCACCTTGGCCTGGAAGGCCTGAGCACTCCGCTGTGCAACGAAGGCGGCGCCATCCATGTGGACGGTGAAGGCACCCTGATCACCACCGAATCGGTGCTGCTCAACCCCAACCGCAACCCGGGCCTGAGCAAGGCTGACTTCGAGGATTGCTTCGCCCGCCTGCTGGGCATCCGCAAGACCATCTGGCTGCCGGGCGACCCGCAGTACGTCACCGGCGACATGACCGACGGTCACGTCGATGGCGTGTGCGCCTTCGCCCGCCCCGGCGTGCTACTGGTGGACGCCACCCACGACCAGGGCTCGGTGTATGCCGAAGTGGCCCGCGAAAACCGCCGCGCGCTGGAACTGGCCACGGACGCCCAGGGCCGTTCGTTCGAACTGCTCGAGCTGTTCGAGGCCACCGCGGCCGTGGACACCGAAGCCGAGGTGTTCTGCGCCTCGTACACCAACTTCTACCTGGCCAACGGCGCGGTGATCATGCCGGCCTATGGCATCGACGCCGACCAGGCCGCGGCGCAGCAACTGGCCCTGGCCTTCCCCGGTCGCGAAGTGGTACCGGTGCGCATCGACCATATCGCCCACGGCGGTGGCGGCATCCATTGCATCACCCAGCAGCAGCCGGCCTGGCAAGGAGCGCGCCCATGAGCACGCTGCGCATCGCCACCACGCAGATGGCCTGCAGCTGGGACCTGCCCGCCAACCTCGACCACGCCGAACAACTGGTGCGCCAGGCCGCTGCCAAGGGTGCCCAGGTGATCCTGTTGCAGGAGCTGTTCGCCACCCCGTACTTCTGCATCGAGCAGTGCCACAGCCACCAGGCCCTGGCCCAGGACTACCACGACAGCCCGCTGCTCAAGCGCTTCGCCGCGCTGGCCAAGGAACTGGGCGTGGTCCTGCCACTTAGCTGGTATGAACGGGCCGGCAACGCCTTCTTCAACTCGCTGACCGTGGCCGATGCCGACGGGCGCCTGTTGGGTGTGTATCGCAAGACCCACATCCCCAACGCCATCGGCTACCAGGAAAAGGAATACTTCAGCCCCGGCGACACCGGCTTCAAGGTCTGGGACACCGCCTTCGGTCGCCTGGGCATCGGCATCTGCTGGGACCAGTGGTTCCCCGAGACGGCCCGCTGCCTGGCGCTGATGGGCGCCGAAGTGCTGCTGTTCCCCACTGCCATCGGCTCGGAGCCTGGCGCCGCCGAACTGGATTCACGCGACCATTGGCAGATGGCCATGCGTGGCCATGCCGCCGCCAACCTGCTGCCAGTGGTGGCCGCCAACCGCGTCGGCCATGAAGTGGCGCGCAGCGACGACAGCCTGAGCATGCGCTTCTACGGCTCGTCGTTCATCTGCGACCACAAGGGCGCGATGCTGCAAGAGGCCGACCGCGACAACAGCGGCGTCTGGCTGCACGACCTGGACCTGGCGCGCATGCGCGAAGACCGCCTGAGCTGGGGCATCTACCGCGACCGCCGCCCCGACATGTATGCGCCGCTGCTGACCCTTGACGGCCGTACCCCACCGACTGCGAGGGCCTGAACCATGCCAAGCCGTCCATCGAAACTGCTCGCCATCGCCGCCCTGCTGGCCTGTGCCGGTATTGCCCAGGCCGAACAGGACGCCCTGCGCCTGTACAACTGGGCCGACTATTTTGCCGAAGACACCCTCAAGCGCTTTACCGCCGAAACCGGCATCCCGGTGATCTACGACGTCATGGACGGCAGCGAGGTGCTCGAGGCCAAACTGATGTCCGGGCGCAGCGGCTACGACCTGGTCTTCCCTGGCGACACCGTGGCCGAACGGCTGATGCGCGCCGGCAGCCTGCGGACCCTGGATCGCAAGCAGCTGAGCGCGCTCGATGATATAGAGCCCGGCCTGCGCCAATTGCACGACCGCTACCCCAAGGCCAGCCAGGCCACCGTGCCCTACACCTGGGGCACCATCGGCCTGACCATGGACGCGAAGAAGATCCGCGAGCGCATGCCCGACGCCCCGCTCGACAGCCTCGACCTGCTGTTCAAGCCGGAGCTGGCGGCCAAGTTCGCCGACTGCGGCATCTCGATGATCGACTCGCCCGACGAAGTGCTGGCTGTGGTCCTTCACTACCTCGGCCGCGAACCGCGCAGCGCCAAGCGCGAGGACCTGGCCGCCGCCAGCGAGCTGCTCAAGGGCATCCGCCCGTACGTGCGCAAGCTTCAGTCACAACCGGTCACCGAGCTGGTCAATGGCAACACCTGCCTGTCGCTGGGCTACAGCGGCGACGTGATCCAGGCCCAGCGCACCGCCGAAGCCGCGGGCAAGGCCATCGACTTCCAGTACCGCGTGCCTCGCGAAGGCACCACGGTGTGGATGGACACCATGGCCATCCCCGCCGATGCCAAGCACCCGGAGTACGCCTATCGTTTCATCAACTTCGTCATGCGCCCGGAGAACATGGCCGCGATCAGCAACTTCACCGGCTACCCCACTGCCAGTGCCAAGGCCCGGTCGCAGGTGGACGCGCGCCTGCGTGACAACCCGGACATCTACCTCAGCGATGCCACCTTCACCCGCTTGATCCCGGGCAAGGACATCCCCCAGGCCGACATGCGCGCGCGCATGCGTGTCTGGACCCGTTTCAAGACCGCACAGGACTGACCCCATGCCCACTCGCCGCACTTTCCTCCAACACATGAGCGTCGTCGCCGGCCTCGGTGCCGCCGCCGGCTTCGGCCTACCCTTCGCCAGCGGCAGCGCCCGCGCCAGCGAAGCAGGCCGCTGGTTCATGCCCGACGAGGGTGAGCCGCACCAGCGCGCCTACATCGCCTTCGGCGCCCAGGACGCCATCTGGGAAGACTTCACCGAAGACGTCCAGGCCGCCCTCGGGCGCATCGCCCGCGCCATCGCTGCCTACCAGCCGGTGACAGTGTTCTGCCGCGCCAGCGAAAGCGACATTGCCGAGGAGGAATGCGGCAGCCACAACATCACCTACGTCGAGACCGAGCTGGACGACATCTGGATGCGCGACATCGGCGCCAACTTCGTGGTCGATGACGATGGCGCGCTGGGCGCCGTGGACTTCAACTTCAATGGCTGGGGCGGCAAGCAGCAACACCGCCATGACGCCAAGCTCGCGGCCCGCGTTGCAAAGTTGGCTGGTGCCCAGTACCAGCGCAGCGAGCTGGTGGGCGAAGGCGGCGGTATCGAAGTGGACGGCCATGGCACCGGGATCATGACCGAGAGCAGCTGGATCAACAGCAACCGCAACCCAAGCTGGAGCAAGGCCCAGGTCGAGGCGGAACTGAAGGAGCGGCTGGGGCTGCGCAAGATCATCTGGCTGCCGGGCATCAAGGGCAAGGACATCACTGATGCCCACGTGGACTTCTATGCCCGCTTTGCCGCGCCCGGCGTGGTAGTGGCGAACCTGGACAACGATCCGGACTCCTACGACCACGAGGTGACACTCAAGCACCTCGAGATCCTGCGCAACGCCACCGATGCCGACGGGCGCAAGCTACAGGTGCATACGATGTCGCCGCCTTTGAAACCAAGGCGCAGCAAGTTCAACGAGGACAATCCGGATTTCGCGGCGGGGTACATCAATTATTTCGTGATCAACGGAGCGGTGATCGCCCCGCAGTTCGGCGACCGCAGTGCCGATGAGCAGGCGCGGGCGTTGCTGGTGAAGCTGTACCCGGGGCGCAAGGTGGTGCAGTTGGACATCGACGCCATTGCGGCGGGAGGGGGCGGGATTCACTGCGTGACCAACCAGTGCCCGGCGATCTAGCGCAATTGCCGGGGCTGGCGCGCAGCCCCGGCATCGCCAATCCGGCGCTTATGGATACTGCTGCACGGTCCCTTGCTGGTCATACTGCTGGCCCGGGATCGGCTTCAGGTTGACCTCGACCCGACGGTTCTGCGCACGGCCGTTGGCATCGGCGTTGCTGGCGATCGGCTGGTCCGGGCCCATGCCACGCACGCTGACCCGCGACGAATCCACGCCCTGGGAGGTCAGGTAGGTGCTGACTGCCTGGGCGCGGCGCTGCGACAGGTCCATGTTGTGCTGGCGGCTGCCGGTGCTGTCGGTGAAGCCCACCACTTCGATGGTGTTCTGGTTGAACTGCTTGAACGAGTTGGCCAGGTTGTTCAGCGGCGAGTAGAAGCTTGGGGCAATGTTCGCCGAATCGGTGGCGAAGGTGATGTTGCCCGGCATGATCAGTTTGATCTGGTCACCCTGGCGCTGCACTTCGACGCCGGTATTGGCCATCTGCGCCCGCAGCTCGGCTTCCTGCTTGTCGGCGTAGTAACCGTAACCGGCAGCGGCGGCACCGACCGCGGCGGCACCGATCAACGCCCCCTTGCCACGGTTGTTGTGGTCGATGGCGGCACCGGCGATGGCGCCGGCCAGCGCGCCCAGGCCACCATATTTGGCGGTCTTGCTCATCCCTGTGGAGCCCTGCGCCCGGCCCTGGCTGTCGTACGGGTTGGGGCTGGCACAACCAGACATCAGCGCGGCGGCGGTAGCGACGATAATCAGACGACGCATGGTGAACATGGACAAGCTCCTACTGAAATTCGAAAGTGCAGCGGATCGACTACGGATCTATGCCAGCCTTGGATTGCAGCGCAGCGGAAAAATTCCATGAAACCTCAGGCGCGCACGAAGGGGTTCTCGCGCATCTCGTCGCCGAGGCGGGTGTCCGGGCCATGGCCGGTCACCACGATGGCGTCCTCATCCAGGCGGTACAGCCGTTCCTTGATGGAACGAACGATAGCCCGCTGATCGCCTCCCCACAAATCGGTGCGTCCGACACCACGGCGGAACAAGGTATCGCCGGCGATCAGCAACTTGTGCTCAGCGAACCAGAAACTCATCGAGCCCGGCGTGTGCCCGGGGGTGTGCAACGCCACGCCGCAGCCGCAGGCCAGCGCCTCATCGTCGCTCAGCCATTGGTCCGGCGACGGTACCGGCGTATAGGGCACGCCGAACATCTGGCACTGCATTTCCAGGTTTTCCCACAGCGGCTGGTCGGCCTTGTGCAGGTGCAGCGTGGCGCCGGTCAGCTCCTTGAGCCTGCCCGAGGCGAGGAAATGGTCGAAGTGCGCGTGAGTGTGGATGATGCTCACCAGGGTCAGGCTATGATGCTGCAGGCGGGCGAGGATCTTCTGCTCGTCCCCGCCCGGGTCGACGACGATGGCGTGCTTGCTGACCGGGTCACCGATCAAGGTGCAGTTGCACTGCAAGGGGCCGACGGGGAAGGTTTCGCGGATGAGGGTTACCGCAGGATTTGCCATGAAACGACCCATTACTCGAATAGTGTTTGAACGCGCGCCAATGCATCCAGGATTACCGCCTCAGGCACAGACTCGATGCGCTTGGCTTGCCTTGCCTCCAGATCAACGACCCGGATCTGATTGCACAGCAATACGCCTTGCGTCTGGGTACCGGCGCCGCTAAGCGTAACCGCGAATCCCGCATGTCGGGCAAAATCCTCGCCCTGCGATATCGGCGCGATCACTGCAAGCCCGGAAATATTGAACGTGCTCGGGGTAAGGACCAGTGCTGGGCGTGCCGCACCCTGCTGCTCTCGACCAACGGTAGGGTCCAGGTTGACCCTGACGATGTCTCCCCTCGCGAACTTGGCGCGCCTCACACTTCACGCCCGGTCGGACGCATCGTGTTCCAGGCAGCCATGTCCTCCGGCTCCGGAGCATTCAGATCGCACTGCGCCATCAACTCTTCAAGCGTGTACTTGGGCTTCGATCTGACAGGCTTGAGCACCATGCTCTCGCCAGCCGTATCCAGACTCAAGGTTGATCCCACTTCAAGACGCATCTGCTTAAGGACGGTGGAGGGAATTCGAATAGCGGCGCTATTTCCCCACTGCTGAATCTTGATCTGCATAAGTATCTCCCACGGTAGATACATAGTAGAAACCCTCCCGGCGATAGCAAGTGAAATGTAGAAACCAAGTATCTACATTGCCACTCGTCCAGCGCAGAAAAAAGACCACCTGCAGCGAGAAGGAAATGCCTCACTTTATCTTGGGAAACGAGCCCATGCAGGCAACAATTTCTACCGTCTTCAGGGCAGATACAACCGGAACAACCCGCCCCCCAGCGTCCCGCCATTGGCGATCTCGATCCGCCCGCGCACGCCATTGCGCTCGTGCAACGCGGCAATCCGCGCCGCGAAATACAGCCCCAATCCAGTACTGCCACTCTGCGAATCGATGCCCTGCACGTAGTCATGCTGGCGTTCGAGCATGCGCTGTGGATAACCGGCGCCGTCGTCGTTGACGCTGATCACCAGCTGCTCGCCCTCTTCCTCGATGCTGATCAACAAGGCGTGGCCGGCATAGCGGATGGCGTTGGTGAGGACGTTGGCCACCACCGAGGCGACCAGTTCACGGTCGAAGAAACCCAACGGGCTTTCGGTCTCGATGCGCCAGGTTGCGAGGATGTCGCGATGCTTGATCACATCTTCCTGGGCCGCCAGTTGGGCCTCGATGAAGTCGTCCAGCTCGTGGTAGTCCGGGCAGATGGGCAACTGGTTGACGCCCAGCTTGTAGAGCCCCAGCAACTGCACCAGCATGCCGTTCAGGTGGCTGAGCTCGTGCTCCACCACGCCCTGCTCGGTACCGCCGCGCAGCTCCTCGGGCAGGCGCGCCAGCCATTGGCTGTGTGCGTGGGTCAGTGCCGAAAGGGAGTTCTTCAGGTCGTGCACGGTGGAGGCGATCACCGTGGAAAAATCCAGCCCCTGGTTGTCCTGGTTCATGCGCCAAAGACCCGGATGTGCAGTTTGCGATAACGGTCGTAGCGGCTGTCGCTGGCGGGAATGCCGGCCACGCTGGTAAGACAGTCGCGGCACTCCTGCATCAACGCCGGCGGTGGCGTCTCGCCGCCGATGCGCAGCAGGGCCTGGGCGGTGTTCAGGGCGATACTGATGTTCTTCGGCTGCAGCGAAAGCGCCTTGCGGAACATGCCCAGCGCCTCGTTGAGCTGGCCACCCTGGTAGCTGCGCACGCCCTGACGGTTGAGGTCCACGGCTTCGGTCACCGCTCCCAGCACCAGCGGGTCGTCGGTGAGTTTGGCGACGCTCTGCATGACCTTGGGGTCGTCCCCGTAGGTTTCCACGCAGCCCTTGAGGATAGAGGTGCCCGCCGCGTCCTGACCAAGTTGCTGCAATTGCTTGGCCACCGTCAGCGCCGCCTCGACGGAGAAAAACTGATCCATTTTTTCCAGGCGCAGCATGGCCTGCTCGGTGAGCTTGGCGGCGGTATCCGGGTCTCCGGCCTGCTGCAGGCTGGCAGCCTTCATCAGGCGGGCGCGCACCTGCAGGCCCTGGTCCTCGACGTTCTCCTTGGCCACCTCGCTGAGCACGGTGTTGATTTCCACCCGGGTGCGCGCATCGAGACCGTTGCCGGTGTTCTTGCTCATCAGCGCCTGGACCAGGCCGAGATTGCTTTCGGCGTCTTTGTAGCGCGAGCTCTGTCCCTGGTTGACCGCATGGCGATAGGCCTTGGACGCGCTTTCGAAGTCGGCGTTATCCAGCGCCAGCTTGCCCAGCGCGGCCTGGCGGCGCACGGCGAGTGGCGACAGGCGCACGGCCTCCTCGAGCATGTGCTGGGCGCGCTTGGTTTCGCCCTGGGCCACCAGCACATCAGCCATGCCATCGTACAGGTTGGGCATGATCGGGAAGGCCTTGAGGGCTTGCTCGTAGACGCCCTGGGCCTGGGCGTTCTGGCCACGCTTGTGCAACAGGCTGCCGAGCGCCGCGTAGGCCCAGGGTTGCGGGCGGCTGGCCAGGATATTCTTGAGGAACTTCTCCAGCTCATCAAAGCGATTGAGGTCGCGCAGGGCGTCGGCGCGATAGCGCAGGCACAACGGGGCAAACCGCGGGTCTTTCTTGCACAGCTCGGCGCAGGCGGCGAGTACCTCGGCCGGGCGGCTGCGATCCAGGGCCTGGAGAATGGGCTTTAGCAAGGTCTTGCGCTGGGTCAGTTTCTCCAGACGCTGGGCCAGGCCCACACGGTTGAAGGGCTTGGTCAGGTAGGCGTCGGGTTCGTGCTCGATGGCGCTGAGCACGATGGCCTGGCTGCTCTCGGCCGTGACCATGATGAACACGCACTCATGGCTGATGAGCTTGTCGAGAATCAGGTCCTCGAGCACCTGCTGGCCATTCTTCTTGCCATCGCCCAGGTGGAAATCCTGGAGGATGAAGTCGTAGCGTTTCTGCCCGCACAAGCGCAGCGCCTGTTCGCCACTGTCGGCGGTGTCCACGTCACGTACGCCCAGCTCGCGAAGCATCGAGCGGGTCGAGGTGCGGAAGTCGGTAAAGTCGTCGACGATCAGAAAGCTTTTTTGCCCATACTGCAGCATCAACACGACCTGTATTGGAAGAAGTGGGGAAGTGGCGCACGGCGATGCGTATCGCCGAAAAGTGTATCGGCAGCGGATCGGGAAAGATGAGCCCGGAACGGCGATAGCCTTGTGCCGCTATGTTAACGGCCGCCCATGCCGCAGATCACTAGTGTCCTGTCTCAAAAATACGTTCTCTTTTGGCGAGTGGCTTGGGTGTTCGGCCAAGGCGCCGCGACGAGTCATAGCAGTGCTCTGGCGAGGAGTGGCAACGCGGGCCGGGCGCCCAAGACGCCGCCAAAAGTGAACAGCTTATTTCCGAGACAGGACACTAGACGAGCAACCCGAGGGACTTGGCCCTGGCCACCGCCTGGGTACGCCGTTCCACACCCAGCTTGCTGTTGATATGACTGGCGTGGGTCTTGACCGTATGCAGGGAAATGAACAGCCGCTCACTGATCTGCTGGTTCGAACAACCCTGGGCGATAAGCTCCAGCACGGCGAACTCGCGGCTGCTCAGGGCCTCGGTGGTGCAGGTGCTGGCGACGAGGGCTTGCGGCAGGTGCGTCAGCAGATCGCGCTGCACGGGGCAGGCGGCACGGCCGGCCAACTGCTCGCGCAGCCATTGCGGCTGCTCCTCGATCAAGCGCTGGAATGCCTGCAAGGCACCGCCCTGCGCGGCCTCCAGTGCCTGCGCAAGCAGCTTGGCCGCCTCGGGCTCACGCCCCTGGGCCAACAGCAACGCGATCAACTGGCACTGCGCGCTGACCATCAGCGTCATGCCAGCGCTGGCCTGCCCGCGCTCGATCAGCCTGTGCAGCCTCGCTTCGGCATCGTCGACACGGGCCAGCACCCGCTCCAGCAACGCTTGCTGCAACTCGATATGCAGCGGCAACAAGGGGTGGAACTCCGGCGCGGCGGCAGGCTGCTCGCCACCGTAGGTCTGCCCCAGGCGCAACAGCCACGACTCCGCCAGGTCCGTACGTCCCTGGGCCAACCAGAGCTCGCACTTCACCAGGGTAATCATGGCCAGGTAGAAGATCGGCGGCACATCCCAGATATGCATCAGCCGCTCGGCCTCGGCCAGCTCGGAGAATGCCTCGGCGAACCGCCCTTCGCGCCCATCGAGCGACGCGATCACGCAATGCCCGATCAGGACACTGATATCGCGACAGCTCCGCGCCTCGCTGAGCCCGGCGCGCAAACGCGCACGGCCCGGGGCACAGTGCAGGCGGGTGGCCAACAGGTAGCCTTCGTACAAAGTGAGGCGGGCGCGCACCGCATACAGGCGTTGGCCCGACAGGCCTTGCAACCTTTGCAGCCCCTGGCGCACTTCATCCAGTGCCCGCAGTATCTCGCCTCGAGCGTGCAGCACCCGCGCCCGGTCGTAATGGGCCAATGCCTCGAACAGCGGATTGCCGACCCGTTGCGCCAGCTCGAGCGCCTCTCGGTTCCAGCCCCGCGCCCGCCAGAAATCGCCATCGGCGATGGCCAGGTTCGACAAGGTCGACAGACACACCAGGCGCTGCCCATAACGTTTGCTCGGCAAGCTCTGCAGCGCCTCGCCACAATAGGCGAGGGTTCGCTCGCGATCACCACGGCCGCGGGCGATGACCCCACTCAAGGCCAGCCACTGGGCGAGCATCGATTTTTGCGCCGTGGCCGAAGGCGCGGGCAGGAACCGGCTCAGGTAGGCCGCCAGCTCCTCGGCGGCGTCCAGCTGGCAGGCAAGCCCCAGGGCCCAGCTGTACAGGACAATCAACCTGGGCGTGCTGATCAGCAGGCTGTCGGGCAGATCCATTTTCCAGCGCAGCAGCATGCCGACATTCTGCTCGGCGAGCAGTTGCTCCTCCGACAGGCTTTGTACCAGGTCCGCCGCAACATCCAGATGGCCGGCCCGCAGGGCCTGCTCCACCGCCTCATCCAACAGGCCCTGCCCCTCGAACCAGCGGCAGGCACGCAAGTGCAACCCCGCCTGGGGGCCACTGGCCTGCCGGCTGCGCAACAGGTCGGAAAACAGATGGTGATAGCGGAACCACAGCCCATGCTCATCCAGCGGCACCAGGAACACCTGGTGGGCCTGCAGGTAGCGCAGGATCTCGGCACTGTCGTGCCGCTCACGCAGGGCATCGCACAGTTCGGCGCAGAAACGTTCCTGGCAGGCGGTGTCGTAGAGAAACGCCTGCACGGGCGCCGGCAGGATTTCGATCACCTCCTCGAGCAGGTAGTCACGAATCAGTCCCTCGCCGCCATGCAGTGCCTGGGGCAAGGCGTTGTCATCGCCGGATTCGCTGGCCGCCAGCTGCCAGAAACGCAGCCCGGCCACCCAGCCGTCGCTGCGCTGGATCAGATTATCCAAGGCCTGGCCGCGCAGACCGGTAGGCTGACGACCAATCACCGCCAACGCTTCATCGGCAGTCAGGCGCAAGTCCTGCTCGTTGAGCTCGACCAACTGGCGCGACAGGCGCAGGCGTGCCAAATGCCAGTCGGGCCGCTGACGGCTGGTGACCAGCAGGACCAGCCCGGCAGGCAGGTGATTGAGGAAGAACTGCAGGCATCGATCGAGCACCGGGCCCTGGGCCAGATGGTAGTCATCCAGGACCAGCAGCAGGGGGGTGTCCGGCTGCAGATAGAGCGCGAGCTCATCAAGCAGGCCATCGAGCCATTCCTCGAAGGCGAAGGGCTGATGACGCTGGCGCATTTTCAAAAGGCCCATGGCCTGCCCGCCGAGCGCCGGGCAGAACTGCTGCAGCCCTTCGAGCAGGCGCTCGAGAAAACGGCCCGGGTCGGCATCGCGCTGGCTCAACCCTAGCCAGAGGCTGCGCCAATGGCCGGGCAACTCCTGGCAGAATTCGATGGCGAGCGAGCTCTTGCCGAACCCGGCCGGTGCGTTCACCAACAGCAGACGCCCGCCCAGCCCGCCTTGCAAGCGCTGGCACAAGCGCGCTCGGGGGACGTGAGCCTCCGGCAGGGGTGGACGGAAGAAACGCCCGTCCAGCAGGCCCAGGGCCTGGCTGGCGACTCCATGCGTACGGGACAAATCTGTCATGGCCGGCTCGTTCTGATTGGAGTAATGCGGCAGTACGGATGGTTGCGAGACTAGCGGCAAACGCGGCGCATTTGAAGATGATGGAAACGCATCGAGCGAAAAAGACTACAACAAAAAGAAACAATGCTGATGGACGGACACCCCTGGAACAGAAACGCCCCGGCAAGCCGGGGCGTTCTGGGAGATCAAAGGAGTTTGCGTTCAACGGCTCAACGCACACCCGCCTGGCGCAATGCCGCTGGCTGGAAGTCAGCCTTGCTGGCGCTGAAGCCGAAGTCGTAGGCGCGCTTCTCTTCGTTCTTCATGCCCAGCGCCAGGTAGCGACCCGACTGCAGGTCGTAGATGGCTTCCAGGGTGTACCACGGCACCTGCACGTTGTAATACGGCTGGGCGTGAGCCTCGGAAACACGCCACAGCTGGTTGCGGCCGTCATACTGGTCGATCACCGCGGCCTGCCAGGTGTCCTCGTCGATATAGAAGTCACGCTTGGCATAGATGTGGCGCTGGCCCGGCTTGAGCGTGGCGACCACGTGCCAGACGCGACGCAGCTCGTAACGCGACAGGTCCTGGTTGATATGCCCGGCCTTGATGATGTCGCTGTACTTGAGCTTCGGATCGTCCAGCTTATAGGCGTTGGAGGCGATGTACATCTCCTTCTTGCCTTCGAGCTTCCAGTCGTAACGGTCTGGCGCGCCGTTGTACATGTCCAGGTTGTCGGAGGTGCGCAGGCCGTCGGCGGCGGTACCCGGGCCGTCGTACGACACTTGCGGCGCCTGGCGCACACGACGCTGGCCGGCGTTGTAGATCCAGGCCTTGCGCGGTTCCTTGACCTGGTCAAGGGTTTCGTGGACCAGCAGCACGGTCCCGGCCAGACGCGCCGGAGCGGTCACTTCCTGCTTGAAGTAGAACAGGATGTTGCCGGGGTTGGCCGGATCGTAGTCCTTCATCTTGTCGCGGAAGACGAACTGGTCCTGGAAGTACACCAGGCTGTAGGAGCCGTTCTGCTGCGGGGTGGCCTGGGTGACCAGGCGGGTCACGCTGCCGCCACGGTAGCGGGTGATGTGGTTCCAGATCACCTCCACGCCATCCTTGGGAATCGGGAACGGTACGGCTGTCTTGAAGTTCTCCAGGCCGTTGCCACCTCCGACCAGGGTGGTCTTGGTGGCGTTTTCCTTGATGGCGGCGAAGACATCGTCCGGCACCGTGGAGCCGCGGTGAGTCTTGTACACCGGAATCTTGTAGGTATCCGGGTAACGCTTGAGCATCGCCACCTGGCCAGGCGAAAGCTTGTCCTTGTACTGGTCGACGTTCTGCGCGGTGATGGTGAACAGCGGTTTTTCGCTGGCGTAAGGGTCGGAGAGGAAGCCCTTGGCGTCGGCACTGCCGGCGCTCTTGGACAGCGGCTCCCACGGGCCGATGGAACCATCGGCGTTACCGGCCTTCTCGGCGCCCATCGGGGTGAGCGACGCGCCCAGCTTGGCGGCCTCGTCAGCGGAAACCGCAGCCATGACGCTGGTTGCCAGCAGGGACATGCCCAGTACACCGGCTTGCAGCAGACGTGTGGTCATTTTCATTCTTTGTCGTCCTGGATCAATGTTCTTAGAAGTTCACGCCGAAGCTGAGCGCGACGAAGTCGCGGTCATCCACGGTGGTGTACTTGCCATCGAAGAAGTTGGTGTACGACAGGCTCGCCGTGTAGGTGTTCTGGTACTCGGCGTCCAGGCCCAGGCTGATGGCCTTGCGCCCTTCCTCGAAGTTGCCGCCAGGGCCCGGGGAGTAGCCGTCGACGTCGTGGGACCAGGCCACGCTCGGGCGCAGGTTCACACCGGCGAAGACGTTGTTGTAGTCCCAGATGGCGCGAACGCGATAACCCCAGGAATCGGAGGTAGTGAAACCGTCGTTTTCGCAGTAGCGCGACAGGTTGTTCTGCTCGACACCTGCCAGCGTCGTGGCGTTGAGGCTCTGGCAGCGGCCGTTGGGCAGCGGGCCTGGGCCGTAGACCGGGTCGCGGCCATAGCGGGCCTTGGAGGTGCTTTCCAGGCCACCGACGTGGGTCCAGCCTACCTCGCCGACCATGGTCAGACGCTCGGCGCCCATGACTTGGTCGAAGAAGTGAGTGAACGTGGTTTGCAGCTGGGTGATTTCCTTGCGGCGATAGCCTGGCTGGTCGGCATCCGGCGTGCCGCGCAGGACCGAGGCGTTGGGATCCAGCGGAGTCAGCCCCGAATACAGGATGTCGGTGGTGTTCAACTGTACCGGTGCATTCGGCCGATAGCTGATCTCACCGCTCCAGGCGGTACCGGTGGGCAAGGTGGTGGAGAAGCTCAGGCCGTACAGGCGGATGTCTTCCGGGTACTCGACGTAGTAGCTGGAGTTACCCGCCACGTACAACGGCATCAGGGCCTGGAGCAGGGCCGGGTTGGTGGCGGCGGCCCCCGGAACACCAGCCCTGACCAGTGCCCCAGCCAGGTTGGCCGGGTTGTAGAAGCCAGCGGCTGCGCCGCGGCCGCTGAAGATTGGCGCCCGACTGTGGTAGTTCATGAAGTAGCCACCGAACTCGGTATTCAGAGGCTCGTACATGTAGCGCAAGGCCACGCCGAACTGGCCACTGTCACGGGCATCACGGTCGGGGCCGCGGCGCACGATCACGCCTTCGTCTGGCGAGCCCCAGGACACGCCCTGCCCGGTCAATGCGTTCATGGCCGGCCCGGCAAACGGGCCGATCTGCGCGGCCAGGCTCCTTGACACATTGGCCTGCTTGGCCAGCACCGCCAGGTTGTTGTTGCAACCGTCGGCGATCACGTCAGGCTGGGAGAAGAAGGTACCGCAGTTGTCGACGACGGTCTGGTCCCACTCGATCTGGTAGAAGCCTTCGGCGGTGAGGTTGTCGGTCACACTCTGCGACACATAGAACATGTTGACGGGGATCAGGCCTTCCTTGATCTCCGCGCCAGGGCGACGGAACGCCGAGACATCGATGGGGTTGATGGCGTTGATACCGCCGCCGATGAAGGTACTCTCACCCCAACTCACCACCTGCTTGCCCAAGCGTACGTTGCCGGGCAGGTCGCCGATGCTGTAGTTGTGGTAGACGAAGGCGTCGAGCAGTTCCGCGCCCGAGGACTTGGCGCCCTCCTTGCGGTTCGAATCGCTGATGTCCTTGAACTGGCGGTTTTCATCCTTGAGCTCGAAGTCGTACCAGTACTTGCCACGGACGAACACGCCCGTGTCGCCGTACTTGAGCTCCAGGTCGTGGATACCCTTGAAGATCTTCGAGAAGGTCTCGCCTTTCTTGAAGTTCAGGTGACCATCGTCGGAGGTCTGCGACAGGCCCCTGCCGCCGTTGTTGGCCCCGATGAGGTTCTTGTTCGGGTTGGCCGTCGACCAGCTGGCGCCAACGGAGAGCGACGAGTCGAACTGGCCTTCGATTTCACCGATGTTGAAGCTGACCGCGAAAGCAGGACTTGCGAGCGTGGAAGCGAGGCTGACGGCCAGGGGCAGTTTCGCCCGGCGCCAGAACGGGTTTGCAGATGTCATCGACGCTACTCCATGTACTTTTTTGTTATGGCAGTGAGTCCTTTCAGAAACGGCTCGAGCGCCTGGTGAAGCAGGCTCCTGCCCGTGACGCCGCGCGTTGCCGTGCGGCGCCCTCCCCCATTCCTGAAAATCCCCTGACCCGACTATAGCCAGCGGTCACAGGTGCTTGATCCCTCTAAAGTGTGATTTGCGCGTCCTGCTTGTGGCCCACCCCGATCGGCCGGCCTGCGCGCTGGCAGTGCTCAAGCATGGCTCAATTCTGTCGTTTGACAAGGCGGCATCCTGTCTAGTCTGCGGGTCGCGCTGAAAGGAGCACGACCCGCGCCTGGGTTACAGGGTGGAAAGGAATGCGCTGTTACTGGCCTGCCACTGGCTGATATCCAGGCGGATGCGCTTCTTGTCGAGCTTGCCGACGCTGGTCTTGGGAATTTCAGTAACAAGGGCGATCTGGCTGGGAATCGCCCACTTGTTGATGTGCCCCTGCTCGACGAAAGGCTTGAGGTGCTCCTTGAGCGCACGTGCATCGATACTCTGCCCCTCGCGCACCACCAGCAACGCGAACGGGCGCTCGCCCCACTGCGGATCGGGCACCCCGACCACCGCGACCTCGCGCACCGCCGGGTGGCGGCTGACCAGGTCTTCCAGGTCGAGCGACGAGATCCATTCGCCACCGGTCTTGATCACATCCTTGATGCGGTCGCGAATATCGATGAAGCCCATGCCATCGAGCGTGGCGACATCGCCAGTGTGCAGCCAGCCACCCTGCCAGAGTTCCTCGCCCTTCACCGGCTCGCGGAAGTAGCCCATGGTCAGCCAGGGCGCACGCAGCACCAGCTCGCCTTGGGTTTCGCCATCGGCGGGCAGGAAGTTGCCATTGCCATCGACGATGGCGGCTTCGACCAAGGGCACCGGCACGCCGGCCTTGATCCGGTAGCTGGTACGTTCATCCTCGCTTCCGGCCTGCAACTCGTCGTTCAGGTGCGCGGCGCTGATCAGCGGGCAGGTTTCAGACATGCCGTAGGCGGCGGTGAGCTGGATACCACGGGCCAGTGCGGCCTGGTACAGGGCGCGGTTGAGCGCGCTGCCGCCGATGATGATCTTCCAGCCACCGAAATCCTGGCCGGCTGCCGACGGGCAGTTGAGCAGCATCTGCAGGATGGTCGGCACGCAGTGGGAGAAAGTCACCTTCTCTTCACGCCACAGCCTGATCAGCATGTCCGGCTCATAGCGCCCCGGATAAACCTGCTTGATCCCCATCATGGTCGCCGCGTAGGGGATGCCCCAGGCGTGCACATGGAACATCGGCGTGATCGGCATGTAGACATCGTTGCTGCTCAGCAGCCTCACGCTGTCCAGGCTGCCGAGGACCGAGGTTTCGGCCAAGGTATGCAACACCAGCTGGCGATGGGTGAAGTAGACGCCCTTGGGGTTGCCCGTGGTGCCGGTGGTGTAGAAGGTGGTGGCCACCGAGTTTTCATCGAAATCGGGGAAATCATAATGCGGGCTCGCCGCGGCCAGAAGCTGCTCGTACTCGCCTTGCAGGCCCGGCAGGTCGGCAGACTTGTCCGGCCCATCGGTCAGCAACACGGTACCTTGCACCGTGGTCAGTTGCCCGGCGATGGCCTGGTAGAGGCCGATGAAATCACTGTTGACCAGCACGAAGCGGTCTTCGGCGTGGTTCATGGTGTAGAGGATCTGCTCCGGCGACAGGCGCACGTTGATGGTGTGCACCACGGCGCCGATCATCGGGATGGCGAACATGCATTCCAGGTAGCGGTGGCTGTCCCAGTCCATCACTGCCACGGTATCGCCGGCCTTCACCCCTGCCTCGGTCAGCACGTTGGCCAGGCGGGCGATGCGCTCGCTCAGTTGCGGGTAGGTTAGGCGGATCTGGTCGCGGTAGACGATCTCGCGGGTCTTTTCGTAACGGCTGCCGGACATCAGCAGGCGCTTGATCAGCAGTGGGTACTGGTAGGCGCCCTCGGCGGGCTTGATGATGCGCGTCTGCAACATGGGTATCCCTTTTCTTCAAAGCGGGCAGGACAGTTCAGGCAACAACTGTAGTTCGGTGACGCAGCGGTCAAATCAGCCGAAGGAATGATTTGTGCCGTGCGGGTATGAGCGCAGGCGCGACCGTTGACGAGCGGCGGCGCCGGGCCGGACACTGCGCCGAGCCCATCCTGCCCTGCCACCGGAGCCCCTGATGTCCAGCCCACGTCGCGCCGTGTTTCTCGATCACCAGTCACTGGACCTGGGTGACCTCGACCTTTCACCCTTGCATGCCCAGTTCGACACGTTGCAACTGCATGCCACGACCCGCTCGGAGCAGGTCGCCGAACGCCTGCAAGGTGCCGTGGCCGTCATCAGCAACAAAGTGATGCTCGATGCCGCCACGCTGGCCGCCAACCCGCAACTCGAGCTGATCCTGGTGGCCGCCACCGGCACCAACAATGTCGACCTGGCCGCCGCCCGTGCCCAGGGTATCACCGTGAGCAACTGCCAGGGCTACGGCACGCCGTCGGTGGCCCAGCACACCCTGGCCCTGCTGCTGGCCCTGGCCACGCGCCTCTGCGACTACGACCAGGCGGTGAAGGCCGGGCAATGGGCCAAGGCCAGCCAGTTCTGCCTGCTGGATTTCCCAATCGTCGAGTTGGAGGGCAAGACCCTCGGCCTGCTCGGCCATGGCGAACTGGGCGGCGCGGTGGCGCGCCTGGCCGAGGCCTTCGGCATGCGCGTGCTGAGCGGGCAGATCCCCGGCCGTCCACCCCGGGCCGATCGCCTACCACTGCACGAATTGCTGCCACAGGTCGATGCCCTGACCCTGCACTGCCCGCTCAACGAGCAGACCCGGCACATGATCGGTGCCCGCGAGCTGGCGCTGCTCAAGCCCGGCGCCCTGGTGGTCAACACCGCCCGCGGCGGGCTGATCGACGAACAGGCCCTGGCCGACGCCCTGCGCGGCGGCCACCTGGGTGGCGCAGCTACCGATGTGCTGAGCGTCGAACCGCCGGTCAACGGCAACCCACTGCTGGCGGCGGACATCCCCCGCCTGATCATCACCCCGCACAGTGCCTGGGGCGCGGTGGAGTCGCGCCAGCGCATCGTCGGCCAGCTGGCCGAGAACGCCCAGGCCTACTTCGCCGGGCAGCCGCGCCGCGTGGTCGGCTGACCCGCCTCTGGTACACTGCGCCACTTTTTCAGGAGGCGTCGTCCATGGACCCGCGCAGTGAAGTGTTGCTCCGCCAGGCAGAGCTATTCCAAGGCCCGCTGCTGGTCGCCGGCGCCCAGGCCGATGGCCTGCTCGGCCAGTTGCCTGGGGCCCACGGCTGGACCTGGCATGCCGGCGACCTGGCCGTGCTCGAGAGCCGCTTCGCCGGGCGCAGCCACTACGGTGTCGAAGTGCCCGAGGTAGCCTTCGACGCCGCCGTGCTGTTCCTGCCCAAGTCACGCGAGCTGGCGGCCTACCTGCTCAACGCCCTGGCCTCGCGCCTTGCCGGTCGCACGCTGTACCTGGTGGGGGAGAAACGCGGTGGCGTCGAGGGCGCGGCCAAGCAATTGCAGGCCTTCGGCCGGCCGCGCAAGCTCGACAGCGCCCGCCACTGCCAGCTATGGCAGGTGACGGTGGACAACGCGCCCGAGGCCAAGCCTCTGGAAAGCCTGGCCGAGCGCTTTGAACTGCCCCTCGAAGATGGCCCGCTGCAAGTGATCAGCCTGCCCGGCGTGTTCAGCCACGGGCGCCTGGACAAAGGCACGGCCCTGCTCCTGGAACACCTCGACGGCCTGCCGAGCGGCCATGTCCTGGACTTCGGCTGTGGTGCCGGGGTGCTCGGGGCCACGATCAAGCGTCGCTATCCGCAGAGCCGGGTCACCTTGCTCGATGTCGACGCCTTCGCGGTCGCGGCCAGTCGCCTGACCCTGGCCGCCAATGGTCTGGAAGGCGAGGTGATCAGCGGTGACGGGATCGATGCGGCCCCCACCGACCTGGACGTAATCCTGAGCAATCCGCCGTTCCATACCGGTGTACACACCGACTATCACGCCTCGGAAAACCTGCTGAAAAAATCCAGGGAACATCTGCGAAAAGGTGGTGAAATCCGTTTGGTAGCCAACAGCTTCCTTCGTTACCAACCGCTCATCGAAGGCGCCCTGGGCAACTGTGAGATCCGTGCCGAAGCACAAGGTTTTCGCATCTACCGCGCAACACATGGATAAAAACAGGGCTTGCCGAAAGCGATTCGTCTAGGCAGAATCCGCTCCGTCCTAGGGGAGTAGTCTCCCGCGAGCACCCAGCTCGCCCGGTACGCGTCAACACACTTGGCCCACAGGCCATGGCGCGTGCGACCCACGATCTGCGCAGACAGGTCCAGGGTTTGACAAGACCTATGACACGCACACCTTACCCGGGGCGGGGAGGTCGTACGTGTCATAGCCGTGTCGACCCGCCCCCGTAGGAATCCTGATGCTGGAATCATTGCTCGTCCCCACCGCGATCGTCGCGCTTGCCGAAATCGGCGACAAGACGCAATTGCTCGCGCTCATTCTCGCGGCCCGTTTCCGCAAACCCTGGCCGATCATTGCCGGGATCGTCGCCGCGACGCTGGCCAACCATGCCGCCGCTGGCGCGGTCGGCGCCTGGGTCAGCAGCTTCTTCACCGAGTCGGTATTGCACTGGATCCTCGCCGCGAGCTTCACCGCCACCGCGTTGTGGACCCTGGTGCCGGACAAGATGGACGATGAAGAAACCAGCAGCGCACGACGGTTCGGGCCATTCGTGACCACGCTGATCGCGTTCTTCCTCGCCGAAATCGGCGACAAGACCCAAGTGGCGACGGTGATGCTGGCCGCCCAGTATCCGCACCTGATCATGGTGATCATCGGCACCACCCTGGGCATGCTGATCGCCAACGTCCCGGTGGTGCTGGCAGGCAACTTCGCGGCGGAGAAACTGCCGCTGACGCTGATCCGTCGCCTGGCGGCGACCGCGTTCGTGGTGCTGGCCATCGTCGCGGTGTATTCGGCGATGAAGACCAGTGGCTGGATAGGCTGACCGTAGATGCGGGCTTGCTTTCGCTCTGAAGATGCTGGGTTTTACACCTTCATCGCGGGGCAAGCCCGCTCCCACGCCTTGCATATCCCCGAAGGATTACTTCTTGGCCGCCTGATACAGCGGCATCACCTTCGGAATCGCCGCCTGCAACGAGGCGATACGGCTGCTCGAAGCCGGGTGGGTGCTCATGAACTCTGGCGGCGCGCCTTCGGACGCCTTGCTCATCTTGTTCCACAGGGTGATCGCGGCGTTCGGGTCATAGCCGGCACGGGCCGACAGTTCGAGGCCGATCAGGTCGGCTTCGTTCTCGTTGGCCCGGCTGTTGGGCAAGGTCATGGCGTAGTTCACCACGGTGTCGGCCATGGCCATGCTGTCCTGCCCCAGACCGAAGATCGCGCCGGCACCCTGGCGTGCCATTTCCACGCCGTAGGCCTTGGACATCGCTTCACGGCTGTGCTCGCGCAGGGCGTGGGCGATTTCATGGCCCACCACCGCGGCGATCTCGGCGTCGGTCAGCTGCAGCTGATCGATCAGCCCGGTGTAGACGATGATCTTGCCGCCCGGGCCGCAATTGGCGTTGAGCTCGTCACTCTTGATCACGTTGACTTCCCAGTTCCACTGCGCGGCATCCGGCCGGAACTGTGGCGCCTGTGCGATCAGGCGCTTGGCGATGGCCTGCACGCGCTTGGCATCATTGCTGCTCTTGTCCAGCACGCCCTTGCTCGACGCCTCGCCGAGGGTCTGCTGGTAGGACTGGGCGTACATCTTGTTGACCTCATCGGTCGAAAGCATGCTGAACATGTATTGCTGGCGCTGGACGCCCACGGCACCACCACTGGTGGTATTGACCGCCTGGCAGCCGCCGAGCAGGACGCCGACCGTCAGCATGCTGACAACGAATGACTTACGCATGAAAACACTCCCTTTTTACGTGCGGCGTATCCTAGGCCCAGAAGCCCGCCCCTGCCAGAGCCGCAGGTAAGATTTCTGACAAGGTCCTCATGCTTTGGTATTAGCCCGCCGATAACACTCGGTAACGACCTCCTTGCGCGCGGAGCTTTGCCATGAAGTTCAAGTCGATCCAGTTTTCCGTAGCCGCCCTGGCCGGTGCCATCGTGCTGAGTATTGTCGCGGCCCTGGTGCTGTACGCCGTCTACTCCGGGCAACGCACCCAGGCCCTGGTGCAACAGCGCACCCAGCAACAGTTCGAAAACGTCATCGAGCAGCGCCTCACCGCCCTGGCGCGCACCCAGGTCAGCGAGATCCAGCGCGGCCTCGAAGCTCCGTTGTCGATCGCCCGCGGCCTGGCCACTGGCAACGCCATGCTCGGCATGCAGGGAAGCGACGGCCAAGCGCTGATGAGGGTCGACCGCGAGCACCTGATCAACCAGCTCAAGCGCACCGTGGAGGTCAATCCAAGCGTGCTCGGCGCTTACCTTGGCTGGGAGCCAAACGCCCTCGACCATGCCGATGCCCGCTACGTCGGCAGCAGCCTGGTGGGTATCGACAGCGCCAACGGCCGCTTCCTGCCCTGGTGGTTCCGCAATGGCGATGGCAGCCTTGGCCAGGACAAGCTGGCCGATGTCGACGACCGCACAGTCCTCGCCACCGGCGTGCGCGCCAGCGAGTACTACCTGTGCCCCAAGGAGTCGAAGAAGGCCTGCGTGATCGACCCCGCGCCTTATAAAGTGGGCGACAAGATGGTCATGCTGGCGTCGTTCGTCGAACCGATCATGGTCGATGGCCAGTTCCAGGGCATGGCCGGTGCCGACCTGTCGGTGAACTTCATCCAGGACCTGCTCAATGCCGCCGATCGCCAGCTGTACGACGGCGCCGGCGAGCTGGCGCTGGTTTCCAGCAACGGCCGCCTGGTGGCCTATACCCGTGACCCGGCGAAATTCGGCGAGAAGGCCAGCGATGTGCTGGACAGCGACGAAGCCAGCACCCTCAACAGCCTGAGCGGCGAAACCCTGCACTACGAAGTGGACGCCGGCAAGGATCGCATCGAGCTGTACCTGCCGTTCAAGGTCGCCAACACCGATGCCCGCTGGACACTGCTGCTGGAACTGCCGCTGAGCGCCGTGATGGCTGAGGTCAACCAGCTGCAGAAGGATCTGGCCGAACAGCGTCGTACCGATATCACCGGCATGACCCTCGTTGGCCTCGGCATCGCCGCCCTTGGCCTGCTGGTGATCTGGTTGCTGGCCCTGGGCATCGCCCGCCCGCTCAAGCAGATGGTGGCGATGCTCGACGACATCGCCCAGGGCGAAGGCGACCTGACCCGTCGCCTGCACAGCGACCGCGCCGACGAGCTGGGTGCCATCGCCAAGGGCTTCAATACCTTCCTGGCCAAGTTGCAGGCCATGATCAGCCAGGTAGTGGGTTCGGTGCAGAAGGTCAGCGATTCGTCCGAGCACACCGCCGACATCGCCATCCGAACCAACCAGGGCGTGCACAAGCAGATGGCCGAGATCGACCAGGTGGCCACCGCCGTGCATGAAATGACCGCTACCGCCCAGGATGTCGCGCGCAACGCCACGCAAGCCGCCCAGGCCGCCAGCGCGGCCGACCGCGCCGCCAACCAGGGCCTGGAAATCGTGCGCGACACTTCCAGCGCCATCAGCGCCCTGGCCAGCGAGATCGGCCGCGCAGTCACCGTGGTCCAGGACCTGGCCCGCGACAGCGAAAACATCAATGCGATCCTCGTGGCCATCCGCGCCATTGCCGAGCAGACCAACCTGCTGGCGCTCAACGCCGCCATCGAGGCCGCCCGCGCCGGCGAGCAGGGCCGTGGCTTCGCCGTGGTCGCCGACGAGGTGCGCAACCTGGCGCAGAAGACCCAGCAGGCCACCGAAGAAATCCAGCAGATGATCCAGCAACTGCAGCAGGGCACCCGCGAAGTGGTCAAGGTGATGGAAGACAGCCAGGGCAAGACCGACGACAGCGTGCTGCAGGCCAGCCGCGCTGCCGAGGCGCTGGAAAGCATCACCCAGGCGGTGTCGGTGATCAACGACATGAACACCCAGATCGCCAGTGCCGCCGAGGAACAGAGTGCCGTGGCCGAGGACATCAACCGCAACGTGATCAACATCGGCCAGGTGGCCGGCGAAGTGGCGGGCGGTGCCGACGAGTCGAGCCAGGCCAGCGCCGAGCTGACCAAGCTGGCGGAGCAGCAGCGCCGCCTGATCAATCAATTCAGGGTCTGAGCTTTAAGCCGCAAGTGTATAGCGACAAGTCAAAGCCGAGCACGAACCGCTTTGACTTGCCGCTTGCAACTCACAGCTTACGCCGTCAGGCGGGGGTCAGGCACTCCGGCCCATCGAGCTTCGGATCGTTGACGAAATGTGCCAGCGCCCGCTCACGCAGTGCCGTCGGCGGCTTGGCCAGCAGCTCGTGCAGTTTTGCCATCGGCGTGCCGGGGTCCAGCCACAGCGCCTGCTCGGCCTCGTCCATAATCAGCGGCCGACGTTGGTTCATCGCCGCTTGCGTGACCACCGCGCAACTCAGCCACTCTTGCTCCTGCACCGGGTAGACCTCCCAAACCGCGGCGAAGAACAACGACGCGCCCTCCCCCGGCGTTACCCAGTACGGGCGCTTGCGCGCCGTGCCGCGCCATTCGTAGAAGCCGTTGGCGGGCATCAGGCAACGGCGCTGGCGCAGGGGCTCGCGGAACATCGGCTGCTCGGCCAGGGTTTCGGCACGGGCCTGTGCCGGTGTGCGGGAAAGGTCGGTGAGCCAGGCCGGGGTCAGCCCCCAGCGAGCGCTGGCCAGCTGCAGCTGGCCGTCGACCTGGCGCTGAATCAGTACCGAGGCGCCGGGCGCGATGTTCCATTGGGCCTTCTGGCCCGGGGGGAAGCCCGGCAGGCCGGCGAAGCTCTGGGACCAGCGAAACAGGGCGTAGCGTCCACACATGGGCGAAATCAAAACCTAGCAGATCAGGGTTCCGGGATAACTCTCCGGTTCGTCACCGGCAAGCGGCTGGGCGGCATTGTACTCATCGATCAGTTGCCGTGCGTACCCGGCCTGCTCGTCGGGCACCGCCAGACCGAGCAAGCCGTGCATCGGCAACTCGCCCACGGCGCCCATCAGGTCGCGCCCGACCAGGTGCACCTCGATGCCCTCGCTGGCCAGCATGCCCACCAGCACCTGGGCCTCCAGAAGGCTTTCCGGTTCATAGATTCGCCGCATCAGTCGTTCTCACCATAGACATCGAGCATCCACTCCTCACCATGGACCTGCAGCACGAAGCGAATGGGCTTGCAGCACACCTGGCAGTCCTCGATGTATTCCTGGTCGCCGCCGGACAAGTCCACCGTGGTTTCGACTTCCTCGCCACAGTAAGGGCAATCGTAGATCGCAGTTTCCAGCATCGCGGCCTCCGGAGTGACTTGTGCGTATAATTGCCGGTCTGTTTACAGGGCCTGTGTGCGTCCGAGCCGTTTTTCGGAGCCCGCCCCTACCTAATTACCCTAGCCGTTTCCAACAAGAGAGCATGATGGGCGAATTCGATGCCATCCGACCGTACGACGACGCTGAGGTCCCTGCTGTGCTGGCACGCCTGCTCAGCGACCCGGCATTCCTCGATATCCTCACCCACTTCCGCTTTCCGCGTGCGGCGGGTGCCTTCGGCTGGCTGCTCAAACCACTGATCGCCCGGCGCCTGCGCAAGGAATTTGCCGGCGTGACCTGCGTATCCACGCTGCAGGACAAGGTCGAGTACTACGTCGACCGCACCATCGACCGCGCCACCGACGGCGTCACCTACAGCGGCGTCGAACAGCTCAAGTCCGGTACCGCCTACCTGTTCCTGGCCAACCACCGTGACATCGTGATGGACCCGGCCTTCGTCAACTATGCGGTGTACCACGCCGGCCTGCCGACACCGCGCATCGCCATCGGCGACAACCTGCTGCAAAAGCCGTTCGTCAGCGACATGATGCGCCTGAACAAGAGTTTCATCGTGCACCGTTCGATCAGCGGCCGCCGCGAGAAACTGGCCGCCTATCAACTGCTCTCGGCCTACATCAACCACTCGATCCGCAACGATGGCGCGTCGATCTGGATCGCCCAGGCCGAAGGCCGCGCCAAGGACGGTGACGACCGCACCGATTCGGCGATCCTGAAAATGTTCCACATGAGCCGCAAGGACGAACCGTTCGGCGCGGTGATCCAGAGCCTGAACCTGATCCCCGTGTCGATCAGCTACGAGTACGACCCCTGCGACCAAGCCAAGGCCCGCGAGCTGTACATCCGCGCCACCACCGGCACCTACAAGAAGGCACCCGGCGAGGACGACAACAGCATCGCCCAGGGCATCACCGGCTACAAAGGGCGGGTTCACATCAACTTCGCCCCTCCGGTGACCGAGTACCACGAGGACACCAAGCAGCTGGCGCAGGCCATCGACCGGCAGATCCTTGGCGGCTACCGGCTGTTCCCGGTGCATTACCTGGCCTATGCGATGTGGACGGAGAAAGATGCGGCACTCGAAGTGCCGAGCGCGGAAAAACTGTTCCCCGCCGATGAACTGGCCAAGGCCAAGGAAGAATGGCAGCGCCGGCTGGATGCCTGCCCGGTCGAGCAGCAGCCGTACCTGGTGCAGCAGTACGCGACGCCGGTGCGCAATCAGTATCAGGTGAAGCGTCAGCCCACTTCAGCCTGACAACACACCTGTAGGAGCGGCTTTAGCCGCGATCACCCGCAAAGCGGGTGCCAGGCACCGCGTTGCCTGGATCGCGGCTGAAGCCGCTCCTACAGGGTCGACATCAGCGATTCAGATCCAGGTACTGAACCAGGACAGCAGCAACGCCATCGCCAGGCAGCAGAAACCGAGGATGTAGTAATAACGCGGCACACGCTGCTCGAGCACGTCCACCACCCCTTCATCCATCGCCAGGCTTTCCCTGGCAAGCGCCTCGCGGCGCCGGGCGCCGTGCAGCAGCAAGCCGCCCGGGCAGGTGATCAGCAAAGCCAGCAGATTGATCAGCTTGGCCGGATGGGCGGCCAGGAAGCCCCAGAGCACTTGCAACGACATTACGCGACCTCGGTATCACATGTGGCAAAGCCCGGCATTCTACCCAAGCCCACATCGACCACCGCCACTTTGCGACCAGCTGTCATCTAATTTCACCTGTCACACGCTCGTCATCAAGACAGGCCACCCTGTCGGCCTTCAACTGACCGGAGCTTGTCATGCTGCACGCCGAAAACCAGGACCGCCTTTACCTCGTGGCCCAGAGCGACGAACAACAGGCGCTGATCGACGGCTTCGCGATCAACGTCCAGGACCGACAGTGGCTGGTGTATTGCGCCCTGGGCGGGCATGCCCATGACGACCTGCCGGAGATCGACCCGCACACGGGCATCAGCCTTCTGGACTTTCACGTCCAGGCCGCCTGACTGGCCCTAGTGTGGTGTTTTGCAAATACGACCAATAACTCGCGAGTGATTTTTGCGCTCAGGCAAGGCGTCGCGACGAGTCGTAGCCCAGCTACGGCGAGGAGCGACAACGCCGCATGAGCGCAAAAAGCACCGCGAGTTATGGTCGTTATTTGTGAAACACCACACTAGATACAGCCATGAAAAAGCCCGCTGCCTGATCCCAGGCAGCGGGCTTTTTTGACGCGGTATCGGCGTGCTTACTCGCCCAGTACCTGACCGACGGTCGGGTCCTTGAACAGGCGGGTCAGGGCATCGCTGAGCACGTCGCTCACCAGCTTGGTGTTGGTTTCCTGGTTCGGCGCCATGCCGAACCGCTGGTCCAGCGACGCACCGTAACGGCCGCTGTAGCGACGGTTGGCGTTCGACACATCAGCGCGGAAGGTGGCACCGATGGTCGCCTCGGTCACGTACATCTTGTCCTTGGGCGACTGGTACTTGAGCTCGGCCAGGGTCACGGTCAACTGCGGGGCATTGCCGGCATTCGGCGTCGGGGTGAAGCCCAGCAGGCGCACCGCCGCTTCGGCCTGGGCCTGCAGCTTGGGCACCACGTCATTGCCATTGACGGTGATGGTGCTGGTCTCGGGGTACATGCCACCACGGGTGCCGAGCGACTGCGAGGCGCGCCCATCGACGACCCTGACCACCACCGGCTGGCCGTGGCCGACCGGGGCCAACTGCTGGGTGAGCTTGGGTTGCGGGCTGAGTTGCTGCGGGCTGTGGGCACAACCGGCCAGGCTCAGGCTGGCCACCGCGAACAAACCGACCAACAGACGTTGCAACATGCGCATTTCTCCAGAAAAAGCGGCAAAGGCCCACAGTATACCTAGCGCACCACACGCCAGCCATCGCCCGGCCCGCTTGTCACAATCGTTTCATGCCCCTGCGTTTATCCTTGCGTCAACCCTCCCTCACAGGACACCACGTCATGGCCTCGCTCTGGACCCTGCTCTTCCACCGCCCGCGCCACGCCACCTACGCCCGCCTCGACAGCGATGGCACCTGCCTGGCCTTCAAGCACTGCGCCACACCGCCGGGCAACGGCACCTGGGTGCAGGTCAGCGAAGCGCGACTGACCTGGCTTGGCCGCCCGCTGCCGGCCAGCGCCCGGGTTTGCCACGGTGCAATGCGCCTTTGGCAGCAACGCACCCTCGCAGCCTGACAAACGCTGCAATAAAAACCAACAAGTACGCCCTTTCCGCCCGCGACATCGTTATAATCTCCCCCCGATTATAAGGACGTCTCCTGATCGGGCCCCGCATTCGCCGCTTCAACCCGGCACCCTCGACGCTTCGCCCACAGAGAGCCTTCCACTCAGGTCTTGCATTGGCTGTCGTGCCTGCTGTTTTCGGCCGTCCGCTGCGCATGAACCTGCGGGTTGCCATCGCGCAGTCCACTTTTGAGGTTCACGACTCCAAAAGAGCGTGAAAAAACGGTTTTTCACAACTTCACGAGAGTGTGGCGAGCAAATGAACAGTCTGGCATGTGCAAGAGCGGCAGATGTGTACCGAACAGCCCTGAACAGACGGCAAGAGCGCTCATCCCTGATGAACGCCTGAGGCCGGTCCATAACGCACGACGGGCCACTTGACCATAAGTCGAATTGCCGCACCCGTGGCAATGGGCGTTCAATAGCCGAACACCCAAGACTGATTGGCGGTGTCCGCGGAAGTTGCAAGAACTGCGAAGAGTCGGACATGGCGATCCTGGCCAACCCAGGGATCCTATGCTGTCAATTAGGTGCTGTAGATTGTGGAGACGCGTTAATGGCGCAGAACGAATCGGTTGATGTGGTACTGGTAGGCGCGGGCATCATGAGTGCCACCCTGGCCGTACTGCTCAAGGAGCTCGACCCGACCCTGAAGCTAGAGGTCGTCGAGGCGATGGACTCCGGAGCCGCGGAGAGTTCCAACCCCTGGAACAACGCCGGTACCGGCCATGCCGGCCTGTGCGAGCTCAATTACACCCCGCAGGCCGCCGATGGCAGCATCGACATCAAGAAGGCCGTGCACATCAACACCCAGTTCGAGGTTTCGCGCCAGTTCTGGGCCTACCTGAGCCGCAAAGGCAACTTCGGCTCGCCGCGCGCCTTCATCAACCCGGTGCCGCACCTGAGCTACGTCGAAGGTGACAAGGGCGTCTCGTTCCTCAAGAAGCGTTTCGAGCTGCTCAAGCAGCACCACGCCTTCGCCGAGATGGAATACACCGAAGACAAGGCGGTGATGAAGGACTGGATGCCGCTGATGATGCCAGGCCGCCCGGCCGACCAGCACATCGCTGCCACCCGCGTGATGAAAGGCACCGACGTCAACTTCGGTGCCCTCACCAACAAGCTCCTCAAGCTGCTTGGCGACTCGCCCGATGCCCAGGTCAAGTACAGCAAGAAGGTCGTCGGCCTGCGCCGCAACGGCAGCGGCTGGACCGTGAGCATCAAGGACGTCAACAGCGGCGGCAGCCGTGAAGTGGACGCCCGCTTCGTCTTCCTCGGTGCCGGTGGCGCCGCCCTGCCCCTGCTGCAGGTGTCCGGCATCCCGGAAAGCAAGGGCTTCGGCGGCTTCCCGGTCAGCGGCCAGTGGCTGCGTTGCGACAACCCGGAGATCGTCAAGCAGCACCAGGCCAAGGTCTATAGCCAGGCCGCGGTCGGCGCCCCGCCGATGTCGGTACCACACCTGGACACCCGCGTGGTCGACGGCAAGAAATCACTGCTGTTCGGGCCATACGCCGGCTTCACCACCAAGTTCCTCAAGCACGGCTCCTTCATGGACCTGCCGCTGTCGGTGCGCATGGGCAACATCGGCCCGATGCTGGCCGTAGCCCGTGACAACATGGACCTGACCAAGTACCTGGTCAGCGAAGTGATGCAGTCGATGGAGCAGCGCCTGGAATCGCTGCGCCGCTTCTACCCGGAGGCGAAAGCCGAGGACTGGCGCCTGGAAGTGGCCGGCCAGCGCGTGCAAATCATCAAGAAGGATCCGAAGAAAGGCGGCATCCTGCAGTTCGGCACCGAGCTGGTCTCGGCCGAAGACGGCAGCCTGGCTGCCCTGCTGGGCGCATCGCCGGGCGCATCGGTGACCGTGTCGATCATGCTCGAGCTGATCGAGCGCTGCTTCCCAGAGCAGGCCAAGGGCGCCTGGGCCGCCAAGCTCAAGGAAATCTTCCCCGCCCGTGAGAAGACCCTGGCCACCGACGCGGCCCTATACCACAAGATCAGCGCTGAAAACGATGTGGCGCTGGAGCTGGTGGAAAGCAGCCCGGCCAAGCATTACGCCTGATCCGGCTGAAACGAAAAAACGCCCCCCCGGGGCGTTTTTTTTGCCTGGGCCGAGCCCGCAAAGCGGGGCAGCCAGATCAGCCGCGAGCTTTTTCGATGATCTCGATGTACTCCGGCGCATTGCGCTGGTCGGCTATGGCCTCGGCGAAGGTCTTGCCATGTTCGTCCTTGCCATCCAGATCGTAGCCGGCCGACACGAAGAAACCGACGTAACGCTCGAAGTCGTCGACGCGCAAACCACGGTAGCCTTTGATCAGCTTGTGATGCGAAGGCGAGGTCAGGCCATCGGCCGGTTCGAACTGCAGGAACGTCTTGATGTACTCGTCGCTGATCTCGTCACCAATCACTTGTTTCTTGTCTTTACGCATCGCCGACTCCAACTGGACCATCACGGACATTTTCGAAGGCCGGCAGTGTACCCCCCGGCGACGGCGAGCCTCAACGCGTACGTACGGTACCGGTGTGCAGGTCGGCCCAGATATGGCCGTTGGCATAGGTGAGGAACTGTACGTAGAGCGTCTCGTTACGCAGCAGGTCGATGATCACCCGATAGTCGGCCAACGGATAGTTGAGCGTCAGCGTGCGGGCCTTGTCGTCGTACACCGGTTTCTTCAGGCTCTTGCCGCCCTCGCCGTCGAAATTGAGCAGGACCTGGCCAATGGTCGAGCCCTTGCTCAGCGGCTTGCCCTTCAGGCGCACCTGCAAGGAAGAGGTGATCGGGATCGGCTGCTGGTCGGACTGGCGCTGGGTGCCGACCACCACGCTGTAGTCGGTGACCTGCAGCAGTTGCTGGCTGACCGGTGCTTCCTGGCGCAGTGAGAGGTCGTCGGGCGGGAGGAACTGGCTGTGCAGCGGCGCGGCGGCAAGCGGCAGGCTCACCGCCAGCAGGAGGGGGACGATCGCACGCATGTGGGGCTCCTTGGCATGAGCAGGCACTCTACGCACAGGCCCTGTCGCGGAGCAAGCCCGGTCCTGAGGTGAGGGCGCGGGCTCAAGATTGGCACGCTCAATCGAACTGCGCGCGCATCCAGGCGTGATACTCGGCAACGGCCGCTTCACCTTCACGCGGCGCCCAATGAGCGTGCTCCCCCTCGCCCACCGGCCGGTACGGCCCGGCCTTGCACTCGAACATGACGCTGTCGGCCTCGAGCACCACCAGGCCATGGTAGGTGCCAGGCACCAGGTCGACCCCAAGACACTCGCCGCCCGCTTGCAGCACACGTTTGTCGGTGACCTGTCCCAGGTCATCGAAAATCAGCAAACCCAAGCGCCCTTTCAGGACGATCAAGACCTCGGCCTTGTCGTCACTCAGGTGCCTGTGCGGCGGGATATAGGTAGCTGGCTGCAAGCCCACCGCCATGCGGTGGCAGGGCTCTTCCATCTGGTGGAAGTTGTGGTGCTGGCGGCCACGCGGACTCTCGGCGGCCTTTTGTGCCAGCCCGACGAACAACGACTGATCGAGGAACGCAGGCTGGCGCATGCTCACATCCCCTTGACGGCGAAGAGGCCGTTGGCGTTGCGCCAGTAACCCTTGTAGTCCATGCCGTAGCCGAAGACGTAGCGATCGACGCACGACAAGCCGGTGTAGGTGGCCTTCAGGTCCGGACTGGCCTTGCGGTCGTGGTCCTTGTCGATCAGCACCGCGGTGTGCACGGCGCGGGCGCCGGCGTGCTTGCAGAACTCGATGATGGCGCTGAGGGTGTGCCCTTCGTCGAGGATATCGTCGACGATCAGCACGTCGCGGTCGATGAACGACACTTCCGGCTTGGCCTTCCAGAACAGCTCGCCACCGCTGGTGGTGTTGCGGTAGCGGGTGGCGTGCAGGTACGAGGCTTCAAGCGGGAACTGCAGGTGGGTCAGCAGTTTGCCGGAGAAGATCAGGCCACCGTTCATCACGCAGAAGACCACCGGGTTCTTGTCGTGCAGGTCCTTGCAGATCTGTTTACCGACCTCGGCGATGGCGGCCTCGACCTCGGCTTCGTTGTACAGGCAATCAGCCTCGCGCATCACTTGACGGATATGCTCGAGATCGGCGGACATGGCGCTCTCCAGGGGGTGCGTTTTGGAAAAGCGGGCAAAGGTACGCATCCGCTCGTCCCAGATCAAGCCTTTATGGACTAACGTGCACAATGACTGCACGACATCAAGGACTGAATAGATTAATCTAGCGCGGTTTTTTTGCCCGCCTCCCGGAGCCCTCCCCCTATGCCTACTCGTGAGATCCGCCATCCGCTGATCCGCCACAAGCTCGGCCTGATGCGCCGTGCCGATATCAGCACCAAGAATTTTCGCGAACTCGCCCAGGAAGTCGGTGCACTGCTGACCTATGAAGCCACACAGGACCTGCCGCTCGAAACCTACGAGATCGACGGCTGGTGCGGCAAGGTGCAAGTCGAGAAAATCGCCGGCAAGAAGATCACCGTAGTGCCGATCCTGCGCGCCGGCATCGGCATGCTCGACGGCGTGCTCAGCCTGATCCCCGGCGCCAAGGTCAGCGCCGTGGGCGTGGCCCGCAACGAGGAAACCCTCGAGGCCCATACCTACCTCGAGAAGCTCGCGCCGGACATCAACCAGCGCCTGGCCTTGATCATCGACCCGATGCTGGCCACCGGCAACTCGATGGTCGCCACCATCGACCTGCTGAAAAAAGCCGGCTGCAAGGAAATCCGCGCCATGGTCCTGGTCGCGGCGCCCGAAGGCATCGAAGTGGTGGAAAAAGCCCACCCGGACGTGCAGATCTACACCGCCTCGATCGACCAGCGCCTCAACGAGCACGGCTACATCGTGCCGGGCCTGGGTGATGCCGGCGACAAGATCTTCGGCACCAAGCAGAAGGACGCCTGACCATGCAGGACGGCTTCAACGACCCGCTCTGGCGCCAGGTCGTTTCGGGCGCGCAGATGCTCTTCGTGGCATTCGGCGCGCTGGTGCTGATGCCGCTGATCACCGGCCTCGACCCCAACGTGGCACTGTTCACCGCCGGCATCGGCACCCTGCTGTTCCAGCTGGTCACAGGCCGTCAGGTCCCGGTGTTCCTGGCCTCGAGCTTCGCTTTCATCACCCCGATCATCCTCGCCAAGGGCCAGTTCGGCCTGGCCGAGACCATGGGCGGCGTCATGGCGGCAGGCTTCGTGTACACCTTCATGGGCCTGATGGTGAAGATCAAGGGCACCGGCTTCATCGACCGCATGCTGCCGCCGGTGGTCATCGGCCCGGTGATCATTTCCATAGGCCTGGCCATGGCGCCGATCGCCGCCAACATGGCGATGGGCAAGGGTGGTGACGGTGCTGCGCTGATGCCGTACAAGACCGCCATGCTGATCTCCATGCCGGCACTGCTGACCACGCTGATCGTGGCCGTGTTCGGCAAAGGCATCTTCCGCCTGGTACCGATCATCTCCGGCGTGCTGGTGGGCTTCGCGCTGTCGTTCGCCTTCGGCGTGGTCGACACTGCCAAGATCGCCGCGGCCCCATGGCTGGAACTGCCCAACTTCACAGCGCCAGCCTTCAACTGGCAGGCCATTCTGTTCATCGTGCCCGTAGCCCTGGCCCCGGCGATCGAACACATCGGCGGGGTGATTGCGGTGGGCAGCGTGACCGGCCGCGACTACCTGAAAAAGCCCGGCCTGCACCGCACGCTGCTTGGTGACGGCCTGGCCACCACGGCAGCCGGCCTGTTCGGCGGCCCGCCCAACACCACCTACGCCGAAGTGACCGGCGCGGTGATGCTGACCAAGAACTACAACCCGAAGATCATGACCTGGGCGGCGGTATTCGCCATCACCCTGGCCTTCATCGGCAAGTTCGGCGCATTGCTGCAGAGCATTCCGGTGCCGGTGATGGGCGGCATTCTCTGCCTGTTGTTCGGTTCGATCGCCGCAGTGGGCATGAACACCATGATCCGCCACAAGATCGACCTGGCCGAGGCCCGCAACCTGGTGATCGTGTCGGTGACCCTGGTGTTCGGTATCGGCGGCGTGCTGATCGGCAGCGGTGACGGCCCGGACGATTGGGGCCTGAAGGGCATCGCCCTGTGCGCCGTGGTGGCCATTGCCCTGAACCTGATCCTGCCGGGCAATGATGGCTGGAAGAACAAGAAACTGGATGATCAGTTGCCTTGAATGACCAAGTAGTTGCACCCATGTGAGAGCGGGTTTGTCCCGCGATGGCTAAGCCCAGGCCATCGCCTTCGCGGGGCAAGCCCGCTCCCACGCAGCATCACGGATTCCCGCTCAGGCCTTCTCGCACAGTCCCGCCAGCACTCTCACCCACTCTGGGTGATCGTTAAGGCACGGCACCAACACTAGCTCCTTGCCGCCGGCCTCGATGAACTGCTCACTGCCGCGCATGCCGATCTCTTCCAGCGTCTCGATGCAATCGGCGACAAACGCCGGGCACATCACCAGCAACTTCTTCACCCCCGCCTTGCCTAGCTCGTCAAGACGCGTTTCGGTATACGGCTCGATCCACTTGGCTCGGCCCAGACGCGACTGGAACGACACCGACCACTTGCCCTCGGGGATGCCCATCTTCTCGGCGAACGCCCTGGCCGTGGCCAGGCACTGGCCGCGATAGCACACCGCGCGCATCTCGGCGCTGGCGTCCTTGCAGCAGTCGGCCGCCTGGAAGTCATGGTTGCCGGTGGGGTCGAGCTTTTTCAGGTGCCGTTCGGGCAGGCCATGGAAGCTCAGCAACAGGTGATCGTAGTCCTGCTCCAGGTACGGGCGGGCGCTGGCAGCTAATGCCTCGATATAGTCGGGATGATCGTAGAACGGCTGGAGCACGCGGGTCTGCAAGGGCAGCCGGCGCTCGGCGATGGTCTGCTTGGCCAGCTCCACCACCGTAGTCACGGTACTGTCGGCGAACTGTGGATAAAGCGGTGCCAACGTCACCTTGCGCACACCTTGCGTGGCCAGGCGCTCGAGCACGTCAGGCAGTGCTGGCTCGCCATAGCGCATGGCGATCTCCACCGGGCCATGGGGCCAATGCTCGAGCATCGCCTGGCGCAGGCGGCGGGTCAGCACCACCAGGGGCGAACCTTCATCCCACCAGATCGAGCCGTAAGCATGGGCCGACTGCTCCGGCCGCTTGATCAGGATCAGCGACACCAGCAACCGCCGCACCGGCCAGGGCAGATCGATCACATAGGGGTCCATCAGAAACTGGTTGAGGTAACGGCGCACGTCGGCTACCGAGGTGGAAGCCGGCGAACCCAGGTTGACCAGCAGCAGGGCATGATCAGTCATGCAGCGTCCTATGTCAGAGGCGGCTGGACAGGTTGTCCAGGGCCGATTGCAGATCGTTGAAACGGAACGTGAAGCCCGCCGCCAACAGGCGTACAGGGCGGGCACGCTGGCCACCAAGCAGTAGCGTCGACAGCTCGCCGAGCACGGCCTTGAGCAGCAGCGCCGGCGTCGGCATGAACGCCGGACGATGCAAGGTGCGCCCCAGGCGCTTGGCGAACTCGCGATTGCGCACCGGCTCCGGCGCGCAGGCATTATAGGGACCGCTGGCCTCGTTGTGCTGCATGAGAAAATCAATCAGGGCGATTTGATCATCGATATGCACCCAGGGCATCCACTGCCGGCCATCGCCCAGAGGCCCGCCCAGGCCCAGTTTGTAGGGCAGTCGCAGGCGCGACAAAAAGCCGCCATCGGCCGCCAGCACCAGGCCAGTTCGCACCAGCACCACGCGGATCCCCAATGCCTGTGCACGCAGGGCGGTCTCCTCCCAGGCGATGCACAGCTGGCTGGCGAAATCCTCCTTCACCGGGGCCGAGTTCTCCGTGAGTTCGCGCTCACCGCCGTCGCCGTACCAACCCACCGCAGAGCCGGAAATCAGCACCGACGGCCGCTGCTCACGGCTATCCAGCCAGGCCAGCAACTGTTCGGTTAGGGACACCCGACTGGCCCAGAGCAGGGTCCGGCGCGCCGCAGTCCAGGGGCGATCGGCGATCGGCGCGCCGGCCAGGTTGATGACTGCATCCACTGGGTCGTCCTTGGCGATATCGTCCAGCCGCGCAACACCACGCACTCCAGTGCCACAGATTTTCGCCACCTGTTCAGGCCTGCGGCTCCAGACAGTCAGCCGATGCCCCTGGCCCCGCCACAGTTGGCACAGGTGTTGGCCGATAAGGCCGGTACCGCCGGTCAGCAATATATGCATGGCTGTGTCCTCACACTTGGCGGCCGTGGTCTATTTTTAAGATCAAGGCACTTTTTTGACTGATCGCTCTCGGATAAACATAGGCCACCTGCCTATCGAGCGGAATAACCTTATACAAACATTGTGCATTGTACAGGTTTGCCTGGCAGCGTACGCTGCGTGAAGCTAGGTTCGAAGAGGCCATCATGACAGTACCCATCGCCATCATCGGAGCCGGTATCGCCGGCCTGTCCGCAGCCCAGGCCCTGCAGAAGGCCGGGCAGACCGTCCACTTGTTCGACAAGGGCCATGGCAGCGGCGGCCGCATGGCCAGCAAGCGCAGCGATGCCGGGGCCCTCGACCTGGGTGCACAATACTTCACTGCCCGTGACCGGCGCTTCGTCGAGCAGGTCCAGCACTGGGTCGCCTCGGGCTGGGCCGCGCAGTGGAAACCGCAGCTGTACAACTACCGAGATGGCGAACTGACGCCCTCCCCGGACGAACAGGTCCGCTGGGTCGGCGTGCCGCGCATGAGCGCCATCACCCGCGGCTTGCTCAAGGATGTCACGGTCAACTTCGGCTGCCGCATCGCCGAAGTGTTCCGCGGTAAGCAGTACTGGCATTTGCAGGACACCGAAGGCTGCAGCCATGGACCGTTCAGCCGAGTGGTGATCGCTGTGCCGGCCCCCCAGGCCACACCGCTGCTGGCCGCCGCACCGAAACTCGCGGCGGTCGCCGCAGGCGTGCAGATGGAACCCACCTGGGCCATCGCCCTGGGCTTCGAGACACCACTCGACACGCCGATGCAGGGCTGTTTCGTACAGGCCAACCCGCTCGACTGGCTGGCTCGTAACCGTAGCAAGCCAGGCCGGGACGCACACCTCGATACCTGGGTACTGCACGCCACGTCCGACTGGAGCAAACAGCACATCGACCTGGCCAAGGAAGAGGTGATTGAACAACTGTGGGGTGCATTCGCCGAAATGCTCAGCTGCTCGGTGCCCGCGCCTACCTTTGCCCTCGCCCACCGCTGGCTGTACGCCCGCCCCGCGGTCAACCACGAGTGGGGCACGCTGGCCGATGCCGACCTGGGTTTGTATGCCTGTGGCGACTGGTGCCTGTCCGGGCGCGTCGAAGGTGCCTGGCTCAGCGGCCAGGAAGCCGCCAGGCGACTGCTGGAGCACCTCGAATAGTCGCGCTGAAAACTTATACAAAAATTTCGCTTGTATAAGTTTTCATCTGTGCTGAAATTAACTTGTACAAATTTTTCAGCCTGTACAAGTATTTCGGAGACCGCGATGAACGCTCCCCTTTCCAGCCGCAAGCCACGCTTGGCCATCAGTGCCTGCCTGACTGGCCTGAATGTGCGCTACAACGCTGGCCATAAAGCCTCCAGCCTGTGTCTGGACCTGCTCGATGAACATTTCGACTGGGTACCGTTGTGCCCTGAAGTCGCCATCGGCCTGGGAACCCCGCGCGAGCCGATTCGTCTGGTCGGTGATCCCGAACATCCGGTGGTCACCGGCACGCTCAACAGCACCACCGACTTCACCGGCCCGCTACGCGAATACGGCGAGCAAATGGCCGAGCAGATCGACGACATCTGCGGCTACATTTTCATGCAGAAATCGCCGTCTTGCGGGCTTGAACGAGTGAAGGTCTATCAGGATGAAGGCCGTCCTGCGCAGCGGGCTGGACGGGGGGTGTACGCTGCGGCGTTCTGTGCCCGGCGCCCGGATCTGCCGGTCGAGGAAGAGGGGCGTCTGCACGATCCGGTACTGCGGGAGAACTTCATTGCCCGGGTCTACACTTACGCCGACTGGCAATCACAACTGCGTCAGGGCCTGAGCCGAGGCGCGCTGACCCGCTTTCATGCGCGCTACAAGTACCTGCTCATGGCCCACAACCCACAGGCCTATCGCAGCCTCGGCCGCCTGCTTGGCAGCTTGAACCGGGACGATGATCCCGCGCACATCGGTAGCCAATACTTCAGCCAGCTGATGCAGGCGCTGCGTCGCTGCGCCAGCCGCGGCACCCACGGTAACGTGCTGCAGCACCTGAGCGGCTATCTGCGCAATGACCTGGATCGAGCCGACAAGGCTGAACTGCAACAGCTCATCGGCCAATACCAGAAAGGCGTGGTGCCACTGGTCGTGCCGTTGACCCTGCTCAAGCACCACTTGCGCAACCATCCCGATCCCTACCTCATGCAGCAGGCGTACCTGCAACCCCATCCGGAAAACCTTGGATTACGCAATGCCATCTGACGAACTGCTGCCCATCGGCGAGGTAGCGCGACTCACCGGCGTCAATCCGGTCACCTTGCGCGCGTGGGAGCGTCGCTACGGCCTTATCAAGCCCCAGCGCACTCCCAAGGGCCATCGCCTCTATTCCCAAGACCAGGTGCAAAGGGTCCAGGCCGCGTTGTGCTGGTTGGAGCGCGGCGCCGCAATCAGCCAGGTGCGCGAGCTGCTGGACGGCTCAACGAACACTCCGCCAACCCTCCAGGGCGAATGGGGTGAACGTATCGAGCAAATGATCACGGCAACTACACGCCTGGCCCAGCGCCCCTTGGACCAACTACTGAACCAGATGATGGCCCTCTACCCTGCCGTGACCGTCTGTGAACGCCTGCTCTTGCCGCTACTAGAGGCACTCACATCGCGCTGGCAAACCCATTTCGACGGCCGTCTCGAGCAGGTCTTTTTCCATACCTGGCTGCGCAGCAAGCTGGGCGCCCGTGTTTATCACGATGGCCAATCACTAACCGGCCCCTGCATACTGCTCGCCCGCACCGACGATACCCCCTTTGACACGGAGTTCTGGCTCTGCGCCTGGCTGCTGAGCAGCAATGGCCATCACCTGGAGATTCTCGAGTGGTCCGTCGAGCCTCGCCAGCTGCGCCTGGCCGTGGATCGACTGCGACCGCATACGCTGCTGCTGCATCTCGGGCGGCGTCCAGACCTGACCGCATTGGGGCGAGCACTTCGGGAAACCAACGTGAAGAAACTCCTGGGCGGTAGCACGGTCACTCTTCATGAAGCTGAGCTTCGTGCCCTGCCGCTGACCGACCTGCATCTGTTCGACAGCCCGCAAGCCGCCTTGCGCCGCTTCCAGCAACCCTGACCAATCGTGGACCCGTTCTCCATGCAACTGATCTGGCTACGCAGTGACCTGCGTATCGACGACAACACCGCCCTGGCGGCAGCCTGCCAGCGCGGCCCGACCATGGCCCTGTGGATCGCCAGCCCCGGGCAATGGCTGGCCCATGACGACGCGCCCTGCAAGGTCGACTTTTGGCTGCGCAACCTGCGGCTGCTGCGCCAGTCGCTGGAGGCGCTGAACATTCCACTGCTGGTTCGCCAGGTCTCCACTTGGGCGGATACGCCTCGATGCGTGCTCGAAGTCTGCCGCCAGCACGGCATCGAAGCCGTGCACTGGAATGACGAGTACGGTATCAACGAGGCGCAACGCGACGAGGCCACGCGTGAGTCATTGCAGCGAGCAGGGGTCGAGGCCACCGGCCATCTCGACCAGTTGTTGTTCCAGCCCGGCACTGTGCTGACCCGTGGTGGTCAGTATTTCCAGGTATTCAGCCAGTTCAAACGGGTCTGCCTCGAACACCTGCACCGTGCCCTGCCGCCCCTAGCCCCAACGGTACAGCGTCAAGAGGCCTTGGGCATCCGTAGTGACGCCATTCCCGAGCACATTGAAGGCTTCGAGAGTCCTACCCAAACCTTGCGCGATTGCTGGCCTGCGGGTGAGAAGGAAGCTCGCCAGCGGTTGCAGCGCTTCATCGACGAAATCGTCGAAGACTACGCGCAATTGCGCGACCTGCCCGCCAAGGCCGGAACCAGCCAGCTTTCGCCCTATCTCGCTGCGGGCGTGATTTCGCCACGCCAGTGCCTGCACGCGGTCCTGGCGAGCAACCGAGGCGAGTTCGACAGCGGCAGCGCGGGCGCTCAGACATGGGTCAACGAGCTGCTATGGCGTGAGTTCTACAAGCACACACTGGTGGGTTACCCCCGCGTCTCGCGGCATCGCGCCTTTCGCCTCCACACCGAGGGATTGGCTTGGCGCGATGCGCCCGCCGATCTGCAAGCCTGGAAGGAGGGCCGCACGGGCTTTCCTATCGTCGATGCTGCCATGCGCCAGTTACTGGACACCGGTTGGATGCACAACCGCTTACGCATGATTGTCGCGATGTTCCTCAGCAAGAACCTGTTGATCGACTGGCGGCATGGCGAACGGCATTTCATGCGGCATCTGATAGACGGCGACTTAGCCGCCAATAACGGCGGGTGGCAATGGAGCGCATCGACCGGCACCGACGCCGTGCCGTATTTCCGGATATTCAACCCTGTTACTCAGTCACAACGCTTCGACCCCAATGGCGCGTTCATTCGTCGCTGGCTGCCCGAACTGCAAGCCAGGGACGACAAATCGATTCACTACCCAGTGATATCTGCCGATCTATTTGCTACAAATCTTTACGCCAACCCGATAGTCGATCTCGAAAGTAGTCGCCAACGCGCATTGGAAGCTTTCAAAAGCTTGTCCAGCTGGCAGGATCAGGGGCATAAACCATGACACGTCGATTCTGGATTACAGGAGCCGGCCACGGACTCGGCCTGGCCTTGGTGGAAGAGTTGCTCGCACAGGGACACACGGTGACCGCCAGTGGCAAGGATAGCCAGGAACTCCATACCCTGGGCCAAGGTTACGGCACACGCTTGTTGCGCCTTTCCGGCCCCTTGCAGGACGCCAGCCATCAGCTTCGAGCCCAATCGGATGCGCTGGATGCATTGATCATCAATGCTGGGACCTGCGATTACCTGCCAGACAATCTGGCGGATAAAGATCTATTCGAGCAGATCGCCAGCAGCAACCTGCAAGCTACTCACCAGTGCCTGGCCGCCGCGCTGCCTTTGCTGGCCAAAGGCAAGAAGCCTCAGGTCATGGCCATCCTCAGCCGCTATTCGGCCCTGCAACTGTTCGAGCCGAACCAGCCGCTCACTGGCGGCAACAGCCTGCCGACCTGGTTGAATGAGCAGCGCGCCACCTTGCAAACGCTGGGTATCGATCTGACCGTCGTGGCGCCGCAGTTGCTGAAAAGCCCTGTGACCTCGGCACAGGCTGTACCTGAACCCTGGTCGGCGCAAAGTGCTGCGCAAGAGTTGCTGTCGCGCCTGGAACAGCGCCAACCCCAGCTGGTGCTGGAAGTGCTCAAGCCCAGCGAACTGTGGCCACTGCCAGAGAACAGCTGACAGCGTGATTCAAGGCACGAAGCGCTGCACGCTGCCGGGCTGGTTCCACAGCAGCGGCAGCACCTGCTCCAAGCTGCCTGGCTCGCTACTGCTCCAGAACGCCGTCGCCTGCGCCGGTCCGTCGCTGAGGAGTTCACGAGCGCCCAGCAAGCGCTGCAGTTGTCGCGCCACGGCAGCACCGGTGTCAATGATCGCCACATCCGCCGGCACCATTTCCGCCAGCATGGGCCGCAAAAACGGATAGTGGGTGCAGCCCAGGATCAGCGTATCGCATCCAGCCGCCAGCAAAGGTTTCACGTAGCCCGACAACAATTGGCGCAACTGCTCGCTGACCAGGTCACCCGCCTCGATGCGCTCGACCAAACCCGGGCACGGCTGGGTAATCACTTGCACGTCATTGGCGAAGCGATCAAGCAACGCGGCGAACTTGGCACTCTGCAGGGTGCCGGTGGTTGCCAGCACACCGACAACGCCGGAACGGGTCGCTGCCGCCGCCGGCTTGACCGCCGGCTCCATCCCCACCAACGGCCAGTCCGGGTACAGCTCACGCAGGTCGGCCACTGCCGCCACTGTGGCGGTGTTGCATGCCAACACCATGGCTTTGGCGCCTTGCTCGCGGAAGAATTCGGCAATGTGACGCAGGCGCCGACGGATGTAGTCCGGGGATTTTTCGCCATACGGCACATGGCCGCTGTCGGCGACATACAGCAACGACTCGCTGGGCAGCAGGCGCTGGATTTCGGCTAGTACCGACAAGCCGCCAACACCGGAGTCCATCACGCCAATAGGCGCCAAACGCTCAGCCATGACGGCTGGCGCACACGGCGCAGGCTGGGTCGCGCTTGACCCGCAGCTCGCGCATGCGCGTACTCAATGCATCAATCAGCAACAGGCGCCCCACCAATGGCTCGCCAAACCCTGCCAGCAACTTCAAGGCCTCCAGCGCCTGCAGGCTGCCGACCAAACCTACCAAAGGGCCAATCACCCCGGCCTCGCTGCAAGTCAGTTCGGCCTCGCTGCCATGACCATACAGGCAGTGGTAGCAAGGACTGGTGTCGCGACGGGTGTCGAACACCGACAACTGGCCCTCGAGGCGGATCGCCGCGCCGCTGACCAGCGGTTTGCCAGCGGCGACGCAGGCGGCGTTGACCGCCTCGCGGGTGCCGAAGTTGTCGGAGCAGTCCAGCACCACGTCCACCGCCGCCACGGCGACGGCCAGCGAATCCTCGTCCAGCGCCTGGCGATGGGTAACCAGGCTGACTTGCGGGTTGATCGCCTGCAACCTCCTGATTGCCGAATCGACCTTGCTCATGCCGACGCTGTCGCTGTCGTGGATCACCTGTCGCTGCAGGTTGGTCAAGTCGACGGTGTCGAAGTCGGCCAGATGTAGCTCACCGACACCCGCCGCCGCGAGGTACAGCGCCACCGGCGAGCCCAGCCCGCCCAGGCCGATGACCAGGGCCTTGCTGTGTTTCAGACGCAACTGACCGTCGATATCCACCTGCGACAACAAGATCTGCCGGCTGTAGCGCAAAAGCTCCTGGTCGCTCAACATGGCAGACGTCCCAGGCTGATGCGTTCATGGCCACCCAGGTCGACCCGGCTGACCACCTCGGTGAAGCCGCCGCTCACCAGCAATGCACGTACCGCGGCGGATTGATCATACCCATGCTCGAGCAGCAGCCAGCCACCAGGCAATAGGTGCCCTGGCGCCTGGGCCACGATCACGCGCAGATCGTCCAATCCGTCTTCACCGGCCACCAGTGCGCTACTGGGCTCGAAACGCACGTCACCGGCCACCAGATGCGGATCGGCGGCGCGGATATAGGGCGGGTTGCTGAGGATCAGGTCAAAGCGCTCACCGGCGAGGGCGTCGAACCAGTGGCTGACAAGCACCTGGACATTGCCCAGACCCAGGCGCTGGCGGTTGCGCTCGGCCAGGGCCACGGCCTCGTCGATACGGTCCACCGCCATCACCTGCCAACCAGGACACTCGCTGGCCAGGGCCAGGGCGATGGCCCCAGTACCGGTGCCCAGGTCGAGCACCCGGGCGGGCTTGGGCGAAACCAGCTCCAGGGCGGTCTCCACCAGCAGCTCGGTGTCCGGACGCGGGATCAGCGTGTGCGGCGCCACTTCCAGGTCCAACTTCCAGAACCCCTGCTGGCCAAGGATATAGGCCACCGGTTCACCGGCGCGACGGCGCTCGAGGTAGCCGGCGAAGGCGGCTGCCGCCTCGCTGCTGACGATGCGCTCGGGCCAGGTGTGCAGGTAGCTGCGCGACTTGCCCAGGGCCGCAGCCAGGAGCAACTCGGCGTCCAGCCGTTCGGTCGGTGAGTCCGGCAACTGTGCGTTGCGCAACAAGCTGGCGATGATGGTCATTTCAGTCCCCCAGGGCAGCCAGCTGATCGGCCTGGTATTCGGCCAGCAACGGTTCGATCACCGCGTCCACACCGCCGGCGAGAATATCGTCGAGCGAATAAAGGGTGAGGTTGATGCGATGGTCGGTAACCCGTCCCTGTGGGTAATTGTAGGTGCGGATGCGCTCGGAGCGATCGCCCGAGCCGACCAGCAGCTTGCGCTCGCTGGCGATGGCGTTCTGCGCGGCGCTGGTCTGCATGTCGTTGAGCTTGGCCGACAGCCAGGACATGGCGCGGGCACGGTTCTTGTGCTGCGAACGTTCTTCCTGGCACTCGACCACAATGCCGGTGGGCAAGTGGGTGATACGGATCGCCGAATCGGTCTTGTTGACGTGCTGGCCGCCGGCACCGGATGCGCGGTAGGTGTCCACGCGCAGGTCGGCCGGGTTGATCTCGATCGCCACCTGCTCGTCGGGCTCGGGCAACACCGCCACGGTGCAGGCGGAGGTATGGATACGGCCTTGCGACTCGGTTTCCGGCACACGCTGCACACGGTGCGCGCCGGACTCGAACTTCAGCTTGCCGTAGACGCTATCCCCTTCGACCCGGGCGATGATTTCCTTGTAGCCACCGTGCTCGCCTTCGTTCTCGGAGAGGATCTCCAGGCGCCAGCCGCGCTTCTCGGCATAGCGCGAGTACATGCGGAACAGGTCGCCGGAGAAGATCGCCGCCTCGTCGCCACCGGTGCCGGCACGGATTTCCAGGAACACGTTGCGCCCGTCGTTGGGGTCCTTGGGCAGCAGCATGCGCTGCAGCTGCGACTCCAGGCCCACCAACAGCTCCTTGGCTTCACGCACTTCCTCCACCGCCATCTCGCGCAGATCGGGATCGGCGTCTTTGAGCAGCGCCTGGGCGCCTTCAAGGTCGTCCTGGACCTTGCGCCATTCTTTATAGGCCCCGATGACCGGTTCCACTTCGGCATATTCACGGGAATAGGCGCGAAAGCGCGTCTGGTCGGAAATGACTTCGGCATCACCGAGCAGCGCGGTGAGTTCCTCGAAGCGGTCCTGGAGCGTGTCCAGTTTGTTCAGCAGCGACGCTTTCATTGCGGGGATTTGTCCGTCGAGCCCTCGTCGAGGGCGAAGAGTTCCTGGGCCATGGCCAGCGCATCGAGGCGGCCTTCGGCGGAGAGCTTTTTCAGTTGTACGCTGGGTGCATGCAATAGCTTGTTGGTCAGACCCCGGGCCAGTTGCATGAGCACGTCCTCGGGGTTGCCGCCGTTGGCCAGCAGGCGCTGGGCCTTTTGCAGTTCCTCGTCGCGTAGGCGCTCGCTCTGTTGGCGATAGGCCTTGAGCACGTCCACCGCCGCCAGCTCACGCAGGCGCACCATGAAATCATCCGCGCCGGCCGAGACCAGCTCCTCGGCGGCCTGGGCGGCGCCCTGACGACTTTTGAGGTTTTCCGCGACCACTTCATGCAGGTCATCGACGGTATAGAGGTAGACGTCGTCCAGCTCGCCGACCTGCGGCTCGATGTCTCGCGGCACGGCGATGTCGACCATGAAGATCGGCTTGTGCCGGCGCTGTTTCAGCGCACTCTCCACCGCGCCCTTGCCCAGGATCGGCAATTGGCTGGCGGTGGAACTGATGACGATGTCGCTATTGGCCAGCTCCTGCGGGATGTCCGCCAGCAGCACCGCATGGGCACCGAACTGCTCGGCGAGGATACTGGCGCGCTCCAGGGTACGGTTGGCCACGACGATACGGCGCACGCCCTGCTCGTGCAGATGGCGGGCGACCAGGGTGATGGTCTCGCCGGCGCCAATCAGCAGCGCCTGGCTGCGGCCCAGGTCGGAGAAGATCTGTTTGGCCAGGCTCACTGCGGCAAACGCCACCGACACCGGGTTCTCGCCGATGGCGGTATCGGTGCGCACCTGCTTGGCGGCGCTGAAGGTGGCCTGGAACAGGCGCCCAAGCAACGGGCCGACGGTGCCGGCCTCGCGCGCCACGGCGTAGGCCGACTTCATCTGGCCGAGGATCTGCGGCTCACCGAGCACCAGCGAATCGAGGCCGGAGGCCACGCGCATCATATGCCGGACCGCGTCGTGCTCCTCGTGGACATAGGCACTGGCGCGCAGCTCGTCGAGGCTCAGCTGGTGATAGTCGGCCAGCCATTGCAGCACGGCATCGGCGGCAAGGTGGTCCTGTTCTATATAGAGTTCGCTACGGTTGCAGGTCGACAGGATCGCCGCTTCGCGGCTGGCGGTCAGTCGGCACAGCTGCTGCAGGGCATCGACCAGCTGCTCGGGCGTAAACGCCACGCGCTCGCGTACGTCTACCGAGGCAGTCTTATGGTTGATACCAAGGGCAAGAAAGGCCATGCAAGATCGCTGGTTGGGACGTGAAGCCGATAATTGTCCTACTTCGCAGGTTTTAGAACAACCACCGTTCGCTATCGTGCTAATGCGGCCAGGCTATCGGCTGTCCTGCCACCCTCTATCTGCCTTTGGCTTTGGCTTTGGCTTTGGCTTTGGCTTTGGCTTTGGCTTTGGCTTTGGCTTTGGCTTTGGCTTTGGCTTTTTAGAGCGTGTGTATTGAAAGCTGTATGCGCATTCATTCGCTGCGGCGACTCACAGTCACCTTTCCGCCCTTACGGCGGGTTATTTTGGACGGCCAAAGTAACCAAAGCCGCCCGGCTCCATTCATCCGGCCCCTACGCTTCGCTCCGGGGTCCCCTCACTCCGGCCTTGCTCCCGGGAGGACCGCGCTGAACGCCCCATCCTGGGGCGCAGCGCTTGACGGGCATCCATGCCCGTCACCTCCCTCCGCAAGACCTGCGTTCGGCCTCCTGAAGTCGCAATTGGCATTGCCTGAACTACCGCGCGCTTAGAAGCAAAAGCAAAAACAAGGGCAAGGGGCAAGGGCAGGATGCCGTGGAGTGGTTGCGAACCACCGCTCCGGCTCATTGTCCCTATACTCCGAAGCACCGCTTCACACCACGACCTTCGCAGGTGGGTTTGCCATCGCGCTTGTGTCATCATGCTCCGACCGCCGGTTTAGCCTCTTTATAAGCCTCTATGAACAAATCCTACGCATTGCTGCTTGCCCTCGCCCTGCTTCAAGGCTGCCAGAGCCTGGCCCCGAAGACGGACGTCCAGACGCCCGCCGCCGACGCCGGCAAGAGCGCGGAAAAGCCCGTGGTGTACGGATCGTTCAAGCAGGACACCCTGTACAGCCTGCTGGTGGCGGAGCTGGCCGGCCAGCGCAACCGCTTCGACATCGCCCTGGCCAACTACGTCGACCAGGCCGAGAAGACCCAGGACCCGGCCGTCTCCGAACGCGCCTATCGTATCGCCGAGTACCTGGGCGCCGACGAACCGGCCCTGGACACCGCGCTGATCTGGGCCCGCAACGACCCGCAGAATCTCGACGCCCAGCGCGCCGCCGCCATCCAGCTAGCCCGTGCCGGACGCTACGACGACTCCATGACCTATATGGAAAAGGTGCTGCAAGGCCAGGGCGACACCCACTTCGACTTCCTCGCCCTGTCGGCCGCCGAGACCGACCAGCACACCCGCGACGGTTTGATGCAAAGCTTCGACCGCCTGCTGGTGAAATACCCCGACAACGGTCAGCTGGTATTCGGCAAGGCCCTGCTTCTCAACCAAGACGACAAGCCACAACAGGCCCTCGACCTGCTCGAGACCCACCCACCGCAGAATGGCGAGATTGCACCGATGTTGCTGCGCGCCCGCCTGTTGCAAGCCCTGGACCGCGGCCCCGAGGCCCTGCCACTGCTGCGTAGGGCGATTCGCGACAACCCTGAAGACAAGCGTCTGCGCCTGACCTACGCGCGCACCTTGGTCGAGCAGGACCGCATCAATGACGCCAAGGCCGAATTCGAGAGCCTGCTGCAGCAGTATCCGGAAGATGATGAGATCCGCTACTCGCTTGCCCTGGTATGCCTGGAAACCAAGCACTGGGACGAAGCCGAAGGCTACCTGCAGGAGCTTGTCGAACGGGACGCCAATGTCGACGCCGCCCACCTCAACCTCGGCCGCATCCGCGAAGAACGCAGCCAACCCGCCGCTGCCCTGCGCGAGTACGCCCTGGTCGGGCCCGGCCCAGACTACCTGCCGGCGCAACTGCGACAGGCCGATATCCTCATTGCCAACGGACGTAGCGCCGAAGCCTCGAAGCTGCTCGGCGAAGCCCGTGCGGCACAGCCGGACTACGCTATCCAACTGTACCTGATCGAAGCAGAAAGCCTGGGTAACAACGGCAAGGAGGCCCAGGCATCTCAAGTGCTGGAGCAGGCGATCAAACGTTACCCGGATGACCTCAACCTGCTCTATACCCGCGCCATGCTCGCAGAGAAGCGCAACGACCTGGCACAGATGGAAAAAGACCTGCGCACCATCATCGCCCGCGAGCCGGAAAACGCCATGGCTCTCAACGCCCTGGGCTACACCCTGGCCGACCGCACCACCCGCTACGGCGAAGCCAAGGCGCTGATCGACAAAGCCCACCAGCTCACCCCGGACGACCCGGCCGTGCTCGACAGCCTGGGCTGGATCGCCTATCGCACGGGCAACCTCGAGGAAGCCGAGCGCCAGCTGCGCCTGGCCTTCGAACGCTTCCCCGATCATGAAGTCGCCGCCCACCTGGGCGAAGTCCTCTGGGCCAACGGCAAGCGCCGCGAAGCCCGCCAAGTCTGGGCCAAGGGCTTCGAAGCCCAGGCCGACAGCCCCATCCTGCGCAAGACCCTGTTGCGCCTGACCGGATCCGAGAGCCTGTAAACCATGCTTCTGCGTCATTGCATCACCTTCACCCTCATCGCCCTGCTCGCCGGCTGCGCTGGCTTCGGCAGCAAGGAAGCCGTACAGGGCCAGGGCAACCCGCAGCTGTGGCGCGAGCACAAGCAGCAGCTGGGCAGCCTCGACGGCTGGCAGATCAACGGCAAGGTCGGCATCCGCGCCCCGCGTGATTCGGGCAGCGGCACGCTGTTCTGGCTGCAACGCCAGGACTACTACGACATCCGCCTGGCCGGCCCCCTGGGCCGCGGCGCGGCACGCCTGACCGGGCGCCCCGGCGGCGTGGTGCTGGAAGTCGCCAACCAGGGCCGCTACGAGGCCGCTAACCCCGAGGCCCTGCTGGAAGAGCAACTGGGCTGGCGCCTGCCGGTGTCGCACCTGGTCTGGTGGGTGCGCGGCCTGCCCGCCCCGGACAGCAAGAGCCAGCTGACCCTCGACGGCGACAGCCGCCTGGCCAGCCTCGCCCAGGACGGCTGGAAGGTTGAATACCTGAGCTATGTGGAGCAGAACGGCTACTGGCTGCCCGAGCGCCTGAAGCTGCACGGCGAGAACATCGACGTGACCCTGGTGGTCAAGGACTGGCAGCCACGCCAGCTGGGGCACTGATTCGATGCAAAAGCTGACACTGCCTGCTCCGGCCAAGCTCAACCTGTGGCTGCACATCACTGGGCGCCGCGCCGATGGTTATCACGAGCTGGAAACCGTGTTCCAGTTTCTCGAGCATGGCGACGAACTGAGCTTCGCCCTGCGCGACGATGGCCAGATCTGCCTGCGCACGGAAATTGACGGCGTGCCCCACGACAGCAACCTGATCGTTCGCGCGGCGCGGATGCTGCAGACCCAGTCCGGTACCCAGCTCGGCGCCGACATCTGGCTAAACAAGGTACTGCCCATGGGAGGCGGTATCGGAGGCGGCAGCTCTGACGCGGCGACCACCCTGCTGGCACTTGCGCACTTGTGGCAACTGGACTGGGACGAAGACCGCCTGGCGACCCTGGGCCTTTCGCTCGGCGCCGATGTGCCGGTGTTCGTCCGTGGCCATGCTGCCTTTGCCCAGGGTGTCGGCGAGCAACTTACCCCGGTCGACCCCGCCGAACCCTGGTATGTCGTACTGGTACCGCAAGTGTCTGTCAGCACAGCGGAAATTTTTTCGCATCCAGAGTTGACACGTGATTCCCTCCCCCTTAAGATGCGCCCCGTTCCCGAGGGAAACAGTCGAAATGACTGCCAACCGGTGGTAGAGCAAGGTTACCCTGAAGTTCGCAATGCGTTGATTTCACTGGGTAAATTTACCGAAGCTCGAATGACCGGCACTGGAAGCTGTGTGTTTGGGGCCTTCCCAAGCAAAGCCGAAGCTGATAAAGTTCTGGCCCTTCTTTCAGAGACCCAAACAGGGTTTGTGGCGAAAGGAAGCAATGTTTCGATGTTGCATCGCAAGCTGCAAAGTCTGATCAAGAAGTCGAGTTCATAAGAATTCGCAGCAACAGATACAGGGGCGTCGCCAAGCGGTAAGGCAGCAGGTTTTGATCCTGCCATGCGTTGGTTCGAATCCAGCCGCCCCTGCCATTTCTTATACTCATCCAGGTTACCCTCAGCCTTCAGGTACTGCGCGTGTCCAAGATGATGGTCTTCACGGGGAATGCTAACCCCGATCTGGCTCGGCGTGTCGTACGTCAGCTGCATATTCCACTGGGTGATGTTTCTGTCGGTAAGTTCTCCGACGGCGAAATCAGTGCTGAAATCAACGAAAATGTCCGCGGTAAAGACGTCTTCATCATTCAGCCCACCTGTGCCCCAACCAACGACAATCTGATGGAACTGGTAGTGATGGCCGACGCCTTCCGCCGCTCCTCAGCGTCGCGAATCACCGCCGTGATTCCTTACTTCGGATACGCCCGCCAGGACCGCCGTCCGCGTTCGGCACGTGTAGCCATCAGCGCCAAAGTCGTCGCTGACATGCTCACTGTCGTAGGTATCGACCGTGTACTCACCGTCGACCTGCACGCTGACCAGATCCAGGGTTTCTTCGATATCCCCGTCGACAACATCTACGGCTCGCCCGTACTGGTCGACGACATCGAAGACCAGCGTTTCGAGAACCTGATGATCGTTTCCCCAGACATCGGTGGCGTGGTGCGTGCTCGCGCCGTCGCCAAGTCCCTGGGCGTCGATCTCGGGATCATCGACAAGCGCCGCGAAAAGGCTAACCACTCCGAGGTTATGCACATCATCGGCGACGTCGAAGGACGCACCTGCATCCTGGTAGACGACATGGTCGACACCGCTGGCACCCTGTGCCACGCGGCCAAGGCCCTGAAAGAACACGGTGCTGCCAAGGTTTACGCCTACTGCACGCACCCTGTCCTGTCGGGCCGCGCGATCGAGAACATCGAGAAGTCGGTACTGGACGAGCTGGTGGTGACCAACACCGTTCCGCTGTCCGCCGCGGCTCAAGCCTGTGACCGTATCCGCCAGCTGGATATCGCACCGGTTGTCGCTGAAGCGGTACGCCGCATCAGCAACGAAGAATCGATCAGCGCGATGTTCCGCTAAGCGGAACATGTGTTGATATGAAGCGCCCCGCCCCAGCTTTCGTTGGGGCGGGGCTTTTTTGCCATCCCCGTTGGCGCTGGTCGCAAACGCCCTCGGGGGGCTATTTTGGAGAAGCAAAATGACTGATTTCATCCTGAACGCCCAAGCGCGTACTGACCTGGGGAAAGGTGCGAGCCGCCGCCTGCGTCACTCCGCCAACATCCCTGCCGTTGTCTACGGTGGCGATAAAGAAGCCCAGTCCCTGACCATCGTGGCCAAGGAAATCGCCAAGCTGTTCGAAAACGAAGCTGCCTTCAGCCACGTTATCGAACTGAACGTCGATGGCGCCAAGCAGAACGTCGTGGTCAAGGCCATGCAGCGTCACCCGGCCAAAGGCTTCATCATGCACGCCGACTTCGTTCGCGTCGTTGCTGGCCAGAAGCTGACCGCCAAGGTTCCGGTTCACTTCGTCGGCGAAGAAGCCCCGATCAAGAAAGGCGGCGAGATCTCCCACGTCGTTTCCGAGATCGAAGTTTCCTGCGAAGCCAAAGACCTGCCTGAGTTCATCGAAGTCGACCTGTCCAAGGCCGAAGTCGGCACCATCATCCACCTGTCGGACCTGAAAGCTCCGAAAGGCGTAGAGTTCGTCGCTCTGGCCCACGGTGATGACAAAGCTGTTGCCAACGTCCACGCCCCGCGCGTTGCCGCTGAAGCTGCTGAAGGCGCTGCCGAGTAATCCACTCGCACGCCGGCGTTGATCGGGTTACAGTGCCGCGCGCACCGTAACCCACCAACTCCAAGGAAGAGCCCCTGACGTGACCGCCATCCAGTTGATCGTCGGCCTGGGTAACCCCGGCCCCGAATACGAACAGACCCGGCATAACGCAGGGGCTCTTTTCGTTGAACGCCTCGCCAGCGCCCAGCGCGTCTCGCTGTCCGCTGACAAAAAGTATTTCGGCCTGACGGCTAAGTTCAGCCATCAAGGCAACGATGTTCGTTTGCTGATCCCCACCACCTACATGAACCGCAGCGGCCAGTCCGTGGCGGCTCTGGCGAATTTCTTCCGCATCAAGCCGGAAGCTATCCTGGTGGCGCACGACGAACTCGACCTGCCCCCCGGCGTCGCCAAGCTCAAGAGAGGCGGCGGCCATGGTGGGCACAACGGCCTGCGCGACATCATCGCGCAGCTCGGCAACCAGAACGACTTCCACCGCCTGCGGCTTGGCATCGGCCACCCGGGTGACGCCAAACTGGTCTCCAACTTCGTCCTGGGCCGCGCGCCGCGCGCCGAGCAGGAGAAGCTCGACGCCAGCATCGATTTTGCCCTCGGCGTGATGCCCGACGTGCTTGCCGGCGACTTCGCCAAGGCGATGCGCGAACTGCACAGCCAGAAGGCCTGACACTTTTAGATAGGGGAATACCCATGGGTTTCAATTGCGGCATCGTCGGCCTGCCCAACGTCGGCAAGTCCACCCTGTTCAACGCCCTGACCAAGTCCGGCATCGCGGCGGAGAACTTCCCCTTCTGCACCATCGAGCCGAACAGCGGCATCGTGCCGATGCCCGACGCACGCCTGGCCGCGCTGGCCGAGATCGTCAAGCCGAACCGCATCCTGCCGACCACCATGGAGTTCGTCGACATCGCCGGCCTGGTCGCTGGCGCCTCGAAAGGTGAAGGCCTGGGCAACAAGTTCCTCGCCAACATCCGCGAGACCGACGCCATCGCCCACGTGGTGCGCTGCTTCGAAGACGAGAACGTGATCCACGTTTCCAACAGCGTCGACCCCAAGCGCGACATCGAGATCATCGACCTCGAACTGATCTTCGCCGACCTCGACAGCTGCGAGAAGCAACTACAGAAGGTCGCCCGCAACGCCAAGGGCGGCGACAAAGATGCCCTGGCACAGAAGGCCATCCTGGAAAAACTGATCCCGCACTTCACCGAAGGCAAGCCGGCACGCAGCCTCATGAAGAACATGGCTGACGACGAAAAAGCCGTCATCCGCGGTTTCCACCTGCTGACCAGCAAGCCGGTGATGTACATCGCCAACGTTGCCGAAGATGGCTTCGACAACAACCCGCACCTGGACGTGGTCAAGGCCATCGCCGAGGAAGAAGGCGCGGTGGTGGTACCGGTGTGCAACAAGATCGAAGCCGAGATCGCCGAGCTCGACGACGGTGAGGAGAAGGACATGTTCCTCGAGGCCCTGGGCCTGGAAGAGCCTGGCCTGAACCGCGTGATCCGCGCCGGCTACGAGCTGCTCAACCTGCAGACCTACTTCACTGCCGGCGTGCAGGAAGTGCGTGCCTGGACCGTGCGCGTGGGCGCCACCGCGCCGCAGGCGGCCGGCGTCATCCACACCGACTTCGAGAAAGGCTTCATCCGCGCCGAAGTGGTGGCCTATGACGACTTCATCCAGTTCAAGGGTGAGAGCGGTGCCAAGGAAGCCGGTAAATGGCGCCTTGAAGGCAAGGACTACATCGTCAAGGACGGCGACGTGATGCACTTCCGCTTCAACGTCTGATGCAGCGCTCCTGAAAAAACCCGCTTCGGCGGGTTTTTTTTCGCCCACAGAAAAGCCTTACAACCCCCGCCCGCAAAGACCGACATGCATATCGGCAATTCTTTATGCATAAATATTTCCACTTTCGCATTGACTGCATATGCATTGATGCATAATCTGAATCTCGAACCGGACAGCAACCGGTTGTTACACAGGCAGCGATGAACAGGCCTCGACTGTTCAGAGGGTTGGCAACTGGCCCGGGTGTGCAGCGTAAAGCACCACGATCAGTTATCCGGCGGGCACACGGCCGCGGTCGGAGTCACCAATTCGAAGCGCAACCGCATGGCGTCACCAGTCGTGGCCAGCGGTGACCACGCGCATTACTGAAAAGCCTGCACGGCGGGCTTTTTGGAATGCCGCCCTCAGAGCCAGAAACTCTCACACGAGTACTCAACGATGATTTATTCAGGCAACCCCGCCCCGAGGTCAGCCCCATGAACCAGTTGAAAGCACTGACCAGCTACCTGCTCGAACGCAAGCTGGTGCCCGCTGAACAACTGCATGCCGGGGCGCAGCAACTCGACCTGCAACTGGCCTGGACACAGACCGAGCTGGGTCTGCACATGGGCAACCTGCGCTACCGCGCCCTGTTCGATCTCGACGACTACAGCGGCCATCCCGGACGCCTGATGGCCCTCGCCGGGAGTTGGCTGGAAGCCAAAGACCCCGGGCGCCATCTGTTCGCCCTTCCGGCACCGACGCTCACCGTCAAGCAGAAGGCCCCAGGCAGCGACTTGCTGGATGTGTCGCTGGCTCTGGAGTTCGTCGAGCCCCTTTACCTGACCGAGGACGCAACCGGAGAAATCGAGGTCTTCGGCAAGACCTGGTCATTCCAGCCCCATGACCTGTGGGTCGCCGAACAAGGCGATGTGGTCGTGCAGGGCAGCCCTCTCCCCTGACCTGTTACCCGGGCCCAGCGCCCGTCCCGCCGGCAACCTGATTGGCAGGCTCCGGCACAACCCTTCAATCACCCCGCTAACGAGGCAACCTATGGCACTCGGTAAAATCAGCGTGAACAATCTCAACCTCGGCCAGGGCGCCGTGACCGAGATCGAGCGCTACTTCCTTTTCATCGGCCCCGCCGCCAAGAACGTCGGCAAGCTGCTGGCCCTGAACACTGACAGCGACCTGGACAACGAACTGGGCGTGGCCGCCAGCGACCTGAAGACCCAACTGATCGCCGCCCGTGCCAACGGCGGCAGCCGCTGGGCCTGCCTGGCCGCGCCAATCGGCGCCGAAGGCGACTGGGCCAGCGCGCTGGAGTACGCCCAGCAACACGGCTACTCGGTCGAGGGCATCGTCGTCACCAAGCCGGTGGCCGCCGGCGCGGAACTGCTGGCCTTGCACACCGCCGCCGAACAACTGAACGCCCGCCATGGCCGGCGTTCGTTCGTCCTGGCCGCGTCCGCCGGCATCCTGCCGACCGTAACCTGGTCGGACTACCTGCTCGAGCAGAAGGCGCTCACCGACGGTATCGCCGCGCCACGTGTCGTGGTGGTGCCGCAGCTGCACGGCAACGACCTGGGCGTGCTCGCCGGTCGCCTGGCCAATGCCGCCTGGAGCATCGCCGATACCCCGATGCGCGTCGCCAGTGGCCCTGTCCTGGGCCTGGGCAGCGTGCCGGCGGACAAGGACGGCGTACCGCTGCCCTCGGCAGTACGCAGCGAGCTGGACAAGGCGCGCTTCTCCGTATCCCAGACCTACCCGGACTACGAGGGAGTGTACTGGGGCGACGCCAACATGCTCGACACTGCCGCCAGCGACTTCCAGGTCCTGGAATACCTGCGCCTGGCCGACAAGGCCGCCCGCCAGGTCCGTCCGCTGCTGATCCGCCGTATCGGTGACCGCCGCCTGAATAACAGCCCCGCCAGCATGGCCGCCAATACCAGCGCATTGATGGCGCCGCTGCGCCGCATGGCCAAGGCGGTGAAGTTCGCCGGCGAGGTGTTCCCGGGCGAAATCCAGCCACCCCGCGACGGCGACCTGGTCATCGTATGGAAGAGCCACACCCAGGTGGAAGTGTTCATCCGCATCCGCCCGCACAACTGCCCCAAGGACATCACCGCGAACATCGCGCTGGACCTTTCCCAGGACAACCAGGAGTAACCCATGGCCAAGATCAGTGGCTTGAACTTCGACATCAACGTGGGCGACCTGAAGATCCACGTTGAAAGCGCAACCCTCGACATAACCGACAACAGCGCCGTGGCCCACACCAAGGGCGTGCCGGACGGCTGGGTCGCCGGCGACGTGGCCGCCAGCGGCGAGCTGGAAGTGGACACCAGCAACTTCAACCTGATCATCGAAGCCGCCGCCAAGGCCGGCAGCTTCCGCCAGCTGGGCACCTTCGACCAGCTGTTCTACGCCAAGACCCCCACCGACGAGATCCGCGTCGAGGCCTTCGGCTGCCGCTTCAAGATCTCCAGCCTGCTCAACATCGACGCCAAGGGCGGCGAGAAGACCAAGCACAAGCTGCCGTTCGACGTCACCAGCCCGGACTTCATCCATGTCAACGGCGTGCCGTACCTGTCCTTCGCCGAGGTAGAGGGCCTGAGCTGATGGTGTGCCCATTCGACCGCGCCCAGGCCCTGGAACAGCTCAGGCGTGATCTGGCGATCGCCGCTGTGCGTGACCGACGGGCGGCGACTGGGCCGAGCCTCACCGATTGCGCGGACTGCGGCGACGAGATCCCCGAGGCGCGCCGCGCCTTGGGTGGCATGCGCCGCTGCGTTCCCTGCCAGCACCGCCACGAGCGCAGCACAGCGCTCAACCCTTCGTTTTGATTCCCGTATTTCTTGGAGTAGTACCCCATGACCCAACGCACCGAAATCACCCTGGAAGTCGGCGACCTGTCCCTGGACTTCGCCGTCGATCCAGCCCTGATGACCAAGTACATCAACGCCCTGACCCCGTCCAACAAGGTCGCACCGGCCAACAACCTGCTGGTCACCGCCGTGAAGCCCGAGCACAAGGACCAGCTCAAGGCGCTGCTGGCCAACCCGATGACCGTCATCCAGCTGGCCGGCGCCCTGGTCGAGGAATACGCGCCGACCGTCGAGGTCACCGTAAAAAAGCGCTCGGCCACGCAGAGCGACTGACCGAGGACGGCCTGGGCCAGCTGCTGGCCCTGGCCGAACGCTGGCTGCCCGGTGCATCCGCCACGCCCGAGAACCTGGGCACAGCCAAGTGGCTGGAGGACGAGCACTGGCGGCGAATGGAAATCGCCATTGCCAACGGCATCGCACGTGCATTCAACGGAAGCTGACATCCATGAGCGCGAACACCGCAATCAGCCGGCTGGATTTCATCCTGTCGCTGACCGACAAAGTCACCGCGCCGCTGGCGAGGATGACCCAAGGTTTCAACAAGCTGACCGAGAAAAGTCAGACCGCCATCAAGCAGATCAGCGATGGCACGCAGAAGCTGCAAAACTCCGCCAGCGGCTTTGGCACCTTCCTTGAGCCCGCCCTGGAAATGAACCGTGCCCTTGGGGATGTGCGCTCGCTTGGCGTGGCCGAGGACGCCCTGGAGGCCTTGAACAGGAAAGCCCTGGCGTTCTCCATCGCCTATGGCGAGAACGCCCGGGACTTCGTCGCCTCGGCGTACAAGATCGAAGGCGCGATCAAGGGCCTTTCCGGCTCCCAGCTGGCCACGTTCACCTACGCCAGCAGCGTGCTGGCCAAGGCCACCAAATCCGACCAAGGCGTGATGGCCGAGTACGTCGGCACGATGTACAACCTGCAGAAGCAGCAGGCCGACGCCATGGGCAAGGGCCAATGGGTCAAGATCCTGGGTGGGCAGACCGCCCTGGCGGTCCAGCTTTTCCGCACCAGCGGCGAACAGATGAAGGATGGTTTCAAGGAGGCCGGCGCCCAGGCTTCCGCCGCCGGCATCGGCCTGGCCGAGCAGATGGCCGTGATCGGCAGCCTGTCCGGCAGCATGGACGGCAGCGCGGCCGGTGGGCTTTACAAGGCCTTCTTCGAGAACATCGAGGACGCCTCGGACAAGCTCGGCATCAAGTTCACCGACACCAATGGCAAGGTCCTGCCGATGCTGGACATCCTGGCCAAGCTGCAGGGTAGGTTCGGCGACCTGCGCGGAGCTGCGGCCAACGCCAAGATCACCGAGGCCTTCGGCGGTGAGGCGGCCCAGCTCATCGGCGCCCTGGCCCAGGACACCGACCGTCTCCAGAACGGCATCGACAAGCTGGGCCAGGTGCGTGGCCTGGAACAGGCCGAACAGATGGCCAAGGCCATGGTCGACCCCTGGCAGCAGTTCGGGGCTGCGGTAAAAGGGTTACGCATCGCCTTCGGCCAGGCGCTGATTCCCATTTTGCAACCGCTGATGGCACGCCTGGTCGAGATCGCCCAGACCCTGGTCCGCTGGATCAAGCTGTTCCCCAATATCACCCGGGTCGTCGGCATTGCCACACTGATCATCGCCGGCATGGGCGCCGCCCTGAGCGCGCTGGCAGTCGCCGTCGGTATCGCCCGGGTCGCCATGCTGGGGCTGCAGACCGTCTGGGCACTGCTCAACCTGACCGGATTGCGAAGCCTGGCCGTGTTCATCCTGCACTCCATTCAATGCGTGCTCCTGGTCGGTAGGGTACTGCTCATGATCGCGGTGCTCGGCACCCTGCGCGTGGCGATGCTCGCCTGGCAAACCGTGACCTGGCTGGTCAACGCGGCCATGTACGCCAACCCGATTGGCGTCGTTGTCGCCGGCATCGCCGTATTGATCACGATCGTCGCCCTGGTCGTCAGGTACTGGGACGATTTCAAGGCGGCCCTGCTCGAAAGCACGGCGTTCCAGTGGGTCAGCGCGCAATTCACCGCACTGGGCAAAATGTTCGGCTCGATGAGTGGCTGGGCGGACTTCGCGAAAAGCGCCTGGGACGGCATCAGCAGGATATTCCGCAGCGCGGTGGACAGCCTGATCGAGATGCTGAACAAGATCCCGGGCGTGAACATCGAGGCACGTTTCGGCGATCTGCCAAAGGCGCCCGAGGTGCCTCAGCTGCCTGGCCAGGTCGCGCCGATCGGCATCCTGCCCATCACCAGCCAGCCACCGTCCATCAAGCACCTGGTGCAGGTGCCTGCACCCACCCCGCTGATGACGCCGATCGAGCAACTCGACCAACAGCGCCAGCGCATGACCCAGACCGCACTAAACCTCTCGCCGGCCAGCCCGACGAGCGTTCCCCAGGGGGGGCTGATGACCCAGATCCAGAGCAGCACCCAGACCCAGGATCGGCGCATGCACGTCGAGAAGATCGAGATCAACACCAGCAAGGCCATGAACCCGCTGGAGCTCGAACAGATGATGGAAATGGCGGTGGGCTGATGAGCGACTACATCGATCTGCTGATCCACGACAACGACCTGGTCCTGGACCCTTCCCATCAACCGCTGCTGATCGAGGACCGCGCCAGCATCGCCCAGGACATCGCCCACATGATCCGCGACAGCGGCCTGCTGGTGACCCTGGTGGCCGAGCGCAGCCGCCAGCGCCAGGCCGATTGCATCCTGCAGCTGGAACTGCTGGTAGAGGACGACGAGCGCCTGCTGCCCGGTACCGCCCGCATCCTGCAAGAGCGGCCGGGCGTGTACCGGGTCACGGCGAAAACCCTGAAATTCGGTGACATCGAGGTATACCTGTGAGCGACTTGGACTTTCGCAAGGTGCTGGCCGACGCCGGCATTCCCACCACCGAGGCGGCGCTGCACAAGGCCTGGGAGGCCGAAGTGGCCGCCCAGGGCAGCAAGCTGAGCAACACCAGCGCCTACTCGCCGTTCTGGCGGGTGGTGACGGCACTGGTGACCAAGCCAGTGCTCTGGCTGGTGGGTTTCATCAGCGACACCGTGCTGCCCAACTTCTTCGTCAAGACCGCCAGCGGCGCCTGGCTGGACAGCCTGGCCTGGGCGGTGAACATCGATCGCAAGGGCGCGACCAAGGCCCAGGGCCAGCTGTTGTTCACCCGTGAAAACAGCGCCGGCGAGCTGCTGATGCGCGCCGGCGTCGTGGTGCAGTCTGCCGCGATCAACGGCCAAGTCTACCAACTGGTAACCATCGAGGACGCGGTGTTTCCAGAAGGTCGCCTGCAACAGTCGGTCAAGGTCCAGGCACAGCAGGTCGGCAGCGGCTACAACCTGGCACCCGGCTACTACGCCATCCTGCCCGAGCCGGTGACGGGGATCGTCCAGGTGGTCAACGACGACGGCTGGATGACCTCGCCCGGAGCCGACCCCGAGCCCGACGAGCAACTACGCCTGCGCACTCGCAACCAGTTCAGCGCGGTCAACCAATGGCACACCGACGCGGTCTATCGCGCCATGATCGCCGCCTTCCCGGGCGTGCGCCCCGATGGCGTGTACTTCCTCCACGACGCGCCGCGCGGTCCGGGCAGCGCCAACGCCTACGTGCTGTTCGACGCCGACGTGCCAGCGGAATCGTACCTGGCGCAGATCAACGCCCACGTGCGCGACGAGGGCAACCACGGCCACGGCGACGACCTGCTCGTGATGGTCATACCCGAAACGCGGCACGACATCGCACTGACGGTCTGGCCACAGGCGAACCTGACGACGAAGCGTCGCGAGGCATTGCAGCAAGGCATTGCCCAGTTCATCCGCGCGGCGTTCCGTGAAAGCACGGCCAGCGACTACCGCCCGACGCTGACCTACCCACAATCGCGATTCTCCTTCAGCCGCCTGGCCGAAGAACTGCACCAGGCCTTCGACGACATCGAATCGCTGCACTTCGCCAACCAGGACATCGTCTCGCCGCTGAGCATCGCGCGCATCGCCAACCTGCGGGTGGACCTGGTATGAGCCCGCTGAAACTGCCGTTCTGGCTCGCCGGCAGCGAACTGACCAAGCTCAAGGACGCCGCCCAGGCCTGGTGGGCCAGGGTGACCGAGTGGCTGCGCTGGCCGCTGCTGCAGATGGATGCCGAGACCTGCCACCTCACCGTGCTGGACCTGCTCGCCTGGCAGCGCGATATCACCCGCTTCAAGGACGAGCCGGAAAGCCTGTACCGGCTGCGGGTGAAGTTCGCCTTCATCAACGCGGTCGATGCCGGCAGCACTGCTGGGCTCAAACGCATCCTGCGCCGGCTGGGCGTCGGCTATGTGGAGATCGACGAGCGTATGCCGGACCGCGACTGGGATGTGGTCCTGCTGCGCCTTTCCGACTCGCAGCTGTCGGAGAACCCCGAACTGCTGCGGGTGCTGATCCAGCAGTACGGCCGGACCTGCCGCCGCTACGACTTCGTCAGCATCACCCCCGTGACCCTGCGCATTGCCGCAGTCCAATTCAACGACGACCAGCAGACGTTGGTCGCCACGCTCTAGGAGCCCGCCGTGGCCAGAATCACTTTCGCCGGCGAAAGCCTGATCGCCCAGAAGCAGGGGGCCAAGGAAGTCCTGCAGATCACCCGCTTCATCTACGCCAATGTGCCCGGGCTCGACCCGAACACGCCAGTCGACCGCGCCGCGACCAAGCCGCCGGCCAGCCAGATCGTGCACAGCTACGACATCCCGGCGGGCAACAGCGGCTACGTGAACCCCAACCAGGTCGTCTACAGCTCGATGCTGGGCAGCGACATCGGCGACTTCGACTGGAACTGGATGGGCCTGGAAAGCGCCGAGGGCGTGCTGTTCGCCGTGGCCTACCTGCCCCTGCAGCAGAAACGGCGCAACATCCCGCCGCTGCAGATCGGCAACAACGTCACCCGCAATATCCTGGTGGAATACAGCGGCGCCCAGGAACTGACCGGCATCACCATCGATGCCAGCACCTGGCAGCACGATTTCACCGTGCGCCTGAAAGGCATCGACGAGCGCGAGCGCCTGAGCAACCGCGACGTGTATGGGCGAGCGTGCTTCTTCGGCGACGGCCTGCAGTTCCAGAAGATGGGCGACAACTACCAGCTGGCCGCCGGCATCGCCTACCTGGAAGGCATGCGCCTGGAGCTGCCCAAGGCCGTGCCGCTGAGCCCGCCGCAAGACGCGACCCAGGTGTGGATTCACATCACCTGGCAGCGCAAGCAGAACGATGTGATTCCCAGCTGGAAAGTCGTGTACCTGCCCGACCAGCAGGATTCCGTCACTCCTGACGGCTGGGTCTACTGCATCCAACTGGCGGACATCGCCAGTTCCGGGGTCATCGCCGACAAGCGCAAGTCCGTGCCCATCGCCGGCCCGCTGGTGGACCACTTCGCCAGCCGCAGGTCAGTTACGGACCTCGAGGAGGGAGTGACCTCCGCCGGCAAGTCGCGCCAGCTGGCCGAAGCGCGTCAGATCGAGTTACAGGGCGATGTCATCGGGCGCGTGGACTTCGACGGCTCCAGGAACGTGGCGATCCAGGCCACGCTTGCGGACATCGGCGTGGTGCCCGGGACGTACTCCAAAGTCACGATCAATGGCAAAGGTCAGGTCATCGGTAGCGAGGCACTGCTGCAGGTCGATATCCCCAGCCTGGACTGGAGCAAGATCACCAGCGGCAAGCCAACCACGCTCCAGGGGTATGGGATTACCGATGCACTGCACACTGGATACAGCAACCAGCTCCCCCGGTTCTACTCAGATACACCAAGTACCAACTACATACATCCTGCCCTCGAAATCCGCGAGGTGGGGCTGGTTCACAATACCAATCTGAACTGGGAGTACGCTCCCCGTCTTGGCTTCCACTGGGGAGGTCAGGTAGCGGGCGATCTGGCGATGAACGCCCAAGGCGTGATCGCCTGGAACGGCTCTGCGCTCTATCACACCGGCAACCTCAAGCCCCAGGACATCGTACCCGCCGGCACGTTGATCCAGTCGTTCAGCAGCATCGCGCCTCCCAATTGCCTTCGCTGTAACGGTGCTGCTGTCAGTCGTACGGTCTATGCAGCGCTCTTTGCAGCGATCGGTGATTACTACGGGGCTGCCGACGGATCCACGACCTTCACCCTGCCCGATACTCGTGGCCTGTTCATTCGAGATGTCGACAATGGACGAGACCTTGATGCAGGCCGAGTTTTGGGAACATTCCAAAGCAGTCAGAACCAGTACCACGCCCACTCCGCGTCTACCGGCAGTGCCGGCTGGCACACCCACGGCGGGAGCACCTCGTCGGTCGCGGGTAGCCATATCCACGCCTTCAACTACGTGAATACACCGACCACCCAGGATATCCCTGGAATCGGCGCAGCCATGCATTACGCCGGCGTTAACTCGGCCGCCACCAACCGTATTCAACCCGCCGGCGACCACAGCCATACCCTGAACATCGTCGGCGACGGCGCTCACACTCACCCGGTAACGGTAAACCCCTCCGGCGGGGCCGAGGCGCGCCCTGTGAACATGGCCCTGTACTACTACATCAAATACTGAGGTGCCCGATGGCAAAGACAAAAACGGTCTACCAGACATCCCCATTGGGCTTGTTCACTGGTACCGCCGAAGCGGACGAGTCGCCGCTGGAGCCCGGCGTGTTCCTGATCCCCGGCGGCTGCGTGGAGACGGCGCCGCCGTCGATCCCCGAGCACAAGGCCGCCCACTGGAACGGCCAGGCCTGGTCCCTGGTGGACTACTACGACGGCCTGGTGGTCTACAGCATCACCACCGCCGAGGCCCTGACCATCACCGGCATGGGGCCGGTCCCCTCGGGTTACACGGTGAAAAAGCCTGGCCCGGACCAGGTATGGAAGAACGGCGAGTGGGTGGACGACACTACCGCCGTGCTGGCCAAGCTCCACCAGCAGAAGCTGGATGAGATCAACACCGGCTGCGCGAAGTACATCGAGGCCGGCTTCGATTCGACGGCTCTGGGCAAGGTGCATCGCTACAGCAGCTCGCTGGAAGACCAGGTCAACCTGACCGGCCTGGTGTTCAGCGGCCTGGACAGCGCCTACCCCTGCACCGGCAGCGATGGCGTGCGCCTGTTCCTGGCCCACACCCGCGACCAGTTGCTGCAGGTGAACAAGGACCTGGTCCTGTTCAAGCAGGCCGCGCTGCAACATGCCGACCAACTCAAGCGTGACGCGGCCAAGGCGCTGCAGGACAAGAAGCTCAATGCCCTGCGCGCCATCCAGTGGACGGTGCCGGCATGAGCTGGTCGCCTGTCGCCATGCGCTGGCCGAGCGAAGCGACACGCTGGATGGACCAGTTGCAAGCGGCCAAGACCCTGGCCGGCAACGAATTGGCCAGCACCGGCCAGCGGCTGGCCGGCCTGCAAGGGCTGGTGACCACCAACCCCGGACCGGTCGGCGAGGCGGCCCAGGGTGCGATCGCAGCCGGGCGCCAGGCCCTGGCCGAGCAACTGGGCGAAGTGCCCAGGTGTCTGGTGGTGACGCCGTTCCAGAGCGGTATCGGCCAGGGGCGTGGCTACCAGCGCTTCCTGTCTGCGCCGAACCTTCTGCAACTGATGGCCAACAAACTGACCGACGCCACCGACGACGGTAGCCCCCAGGGCGAGCAGCATGCGCTGTGCCTACTGTTCCTGGGTACCCGCCACGATCAGCTGGCCGCCGGCCTGGGCCGCTTCAACGCCCTGATGCCGATCCCCGAGCTGGTGCGCGCACAACGCCGCGCCGAGCACCTGACCCGGCTCGAAACCGAGAAATGGCAGATTCCCCAGGCCTCCGCCCTGCCGCGCTGGGAAGCCTTGCCGCTGGAGCGTTGCACGGTGCTCAAGGCCGCGCAGCAATCGATCGCCGGGCAGATCGCGGTGCTGGAAAGCTACGCCGCCGACAGCTCCCCCATGAGCGACCTCGCCGGACTGGCGGCACTCAAGGCCAACCAGCAGCAGGTCCGTGACCAGCGCCTGACCGACCTGCGCCAGCTGCTGGAGGGCGGCCAGGCCGACAGCTCGGTACGCGCCCGCCTGCTCGGCCCGGGCGACACCACGCAACTGCGGCGCATGCTGCTCGAAGGCGATGCCCCGGGGCATGAGTGGGTGATAAGCGCGGGCGTGATCCTGGTCGGCTCGGCAAAAGGCCTGAGCTTCGTTCGTGAAATGGTGGGTTTATGACACTGCTACTGTTGGACGGCCAGCCCGTCGAAGGCAAGACCCTGAAAGTCACCGGCAACCTGCGCATCGAAGCCGAGGACCTGTCCGGCCAGACCAGCAACACCGACACCGCGCACAAAGGCTTCAAACCCAAGACCCTCACCGTCACCCTGACCATCCCCTACGTCAACAGCGTCTGGCTGCGCAACCTGATGCGCCTGGCCGAAGCCACCCAGAGTGGCGGCCAGCTCAAGACCTACCGCATCGTCAACGACACGGCCGAGGCCTTCGGCATCCGCCAGGTGTGCTTCGCCGACAACGTCAACGTCCGGGAAGACGATGCGCTGGCCTGCTGGCGGGTGCAGTTCGGCCTGGCCGAGAAGACCTCCAACCCGGAAAAGGTCGAGAAGCGTCGGGCCAAGAAACGCGTCAAGGCACAGGCCGCACCCGGCGCCGCGGCAGGGGCGGAAGATGACGAGGATGACAAGGATCCGGACCTGACCAGTTTCGAAAAGCTGTTGAAAAAAGTGGACGACTGGCTGGGGGAGAAACCATGAAACTGCATCAGGTCCTCACCGTGGCAGGCGAACGCCACGACCTGGTCAGGGCGGATGTGCGTCTGGAGCTGCGCAACCCGGGGCGGGCGACCTTCATCGTCCAGGCCGAGGCACCGCTCAAGGGCCTGGTCACCCTCGACATCGGCTACAACGACAGCACGCTGCAGCGGCATTTCATCGGCTACGTCGAGCGTTGCACCACCGCCAACGCCAGGCAGCAGGTGCTGTTCTGCCGCGAGCTGGCGGCGATCCTGGCCAGGCCGCTGCCGATGAACCTGCGCCATGTCGACCTGCACGGCGTGCTCGACCAGGTCGGCCAGCAGACCGGCCTGCGCTTTCGCGTGCCCGAGCGGCCCTACGCATCGGTGCGCGCACCGTTCTTCTACAGCCTCGCCGCCGGCTTCCAGGCCATGGAGAGCCTGGCCCAGGTGTTCGACATCCCCGACTTCATCTGGCAGCAGCAGGGCAATGGCGAGGTGTACGTGGGCAGCTGGGCCGACAGCTACTTCGGCGCCCGCCCCGCGCTGCAACTGCCCATGGAGCTGTTCGACAACTACCAGGGTAACCAGAGCGCCACGATTGCCGCCCTGCCAGGGCTGCGTCCAGGCGCACCGATCAACCACGGCGAGCGCGTGACCCATGTCGCGCTGGCCGGCAACCAGATGGCCATCCGATGGAAGACGCAATCCGCCGCGCCGTAGCGCGCCAGTTCCCCGAGATCACCGGCGGCTACCACCTGCCGCGCTTCGGCCGGGTGGTCGCGGTGCCCGATGCGCCAGCGGCGCCCGGGCTGTGCGACGACTTCCGCCCGCGTTTCGGCGTCGATGTCCAGGTACTGCTACCAGATGGCGAGCCCGACCCGACGCTGCCGGTGTTCACCAGCCTGCCGCTACCGACGCCCATGGGCGGCCAGGAACGCGGCATGTTCGGTTTCCCCGAAGAAGGAACCACCGTGGTGGTGTCGTTTGCCTACGGCCTGCCCCACAAACCCTTCATCCAGCAGATCCTGCCTCATGGGCTCAGCCTGCCCAGGGTGCCGAAGGGTGATCTGCTATGGCAGCACAGCGAGGCCTGTCAGCAGCGCGCCGACGCCGATGGCAACTGGCTGCGCCAGACCGATGGCCGGATCCGCGACAAGGCGATCGAACGCGAGGTCGAGGCGCTGGCCAATACCGAGCAGTTCCAGAGCCATGCGCGGACCGTGGACGACCACTCGACCGAGACGGTGGGCGGGGTGAAGAAGATCGAGGCCCTCGGCGCGCTCAAGCTGCTGTCCGGCGGCTCCGCCAGCCTGGCCGCCCTCGACGACCTGCACCAGGCCACTGGGCGCGACCTGAACCTGGCGGTGGGGCAGAAACTCAACGCAGCGATCGGCGGCGACGTCCAGGAGCGCATCGAGGGGCTGCGCGAAAGCGTGGTGAAACTCAGCCAGCGCCTGCAGGCGCCAAAGACCTGGCTGGGCTCGGCGTCGGTGAACGTGCTGCAGGTGCTCTGCGACCTGCTCGAGCTGGTCCAGGCGATGAACACCGAACTGGCCGCGCATGTGCACGGCCCCACGCCACCACCGAGCAATGCGGCAGCCTTCAGCGGCGCGGCAGTGCAGGCCCAGGCCATGGGGCTCAAGTTGAAGCCGATCACGCTGTAGCTTTCAGGGCGTTTCGTATCGCGGGGCCAGCCCGCTCCCCCAGGCTCAACCTTGAGCCTGGGGGAGCGGGCTGGCCCCGCGTTCGTTTGCGCCGGAAAAAGTTGAGCGTTCACACGACTGACTGCCAGCAGACTTGGATTTAAACCATCGAGCAAGCGGTCCAGGCTGGACGCTTTTTCGTGAGCAGGCCTACCCCATGACGCAGAAGCCCCAACGCCCCAAAGCCGTACCCACCGTTCAGGTGAACACCGAAGAAGTGATCGTCACTGAATGGCGCTTCGCCCCAGGTGCCGAGACTGGCCGGCATCTGCACGGCCATGACTACGTGGTGGTACCGATGACCGATGGCACGTTGTTGCTGGAAACCCCGGAGGGCGAGAAGCTCGCCCCTCTGGAGGCGGGCCAGAGCTACTTTCGCAAGGCCGGTGTGGAGCACAACGTGGTCAATGCCAGCGATCACGAAGTGGTGTTCATCGAAACCGAGCTGAAGTGATGAACAAGCGCGCGCCTGCCCAGGTTGCGCGTGTACCCCAGCGGCCCTACACTCCCCCTGCTTGAACCGGGATAACCGAAGCACTGCCTCGAAACCCGATGGACCTGACCCTTGCCGGTCAACCGTCGGGACAAATGGGTCCGGACCTTGGCCGGCCTGTTTATCGGAGGCAACACAATGAGCCCGCGTATCTGGCTGCTGGCCCTGGCGACGTTCGTCACGGGCATGGCAGAAAACATCACGGTCGGCATCCTGCCGGCCCTGGCCGATGGCCTGCAAGTCCCGCTCGGTATTGCCGGGCAGCTGACCACGGTGTTCTCCCTGAGCTTCGCCCTCGCCGCGCCCTTCTCTCCCCTGCTGACCACACGCCTGCCCTTGCGCCGCCTGCTGTGCGCCACCCTGGCGATCTTTGCCCTGTGCAACCTTGCAGCAGCCCTGGCGCCTGGCTATACCGCGTTGCTGGTGGCGCGTATAGGCATGGCCGCGACCAGCGCCCTGACCTGCCTGACCTGCACACTGATGGCTACGCGCATGGTGCCCGAGGCCCTGCGTGGCCGCGCCATCGGGGTGATCTTCATGGGCATCTGCAGCTCACTGGTGCTGGGGGTGCCGGCCGGGATGCTGCTGTGCGACGTGCTGGGCTGGCGTGGCGTATTCACCGGGCTGAGCGTGCTGGCAATGGCGGTGCTGCTGATGGCCTGGCAAGGGTTGCCGCAGCTGCAGAGCAGCGATCGCATCGCCCTGCGCAGCTATGTCCGCCATCTGCGCGACAGCCGCCTGATGGCAGCCCAGGGCGTGTCGTTGCTGATGATTGCCGGGCACTTCACGGTCTTCGCCTACCTGGCCCCCTATGCCCACCAGGTCGCCGACATTCCGCTGCAATGGCTGGCGGCAGTGTTCGCCGCCTTCGGCATCGCCGGTGTTTCGGGCGGCTATGTCGGCGGCTGGATGGCGGACCGACTCGGCGCAGGCCGCTCCATCGCGCTGGCGCCGCTGCTCTATCTCGCCAGCTTGCTGGTACTGCCCTTGAGCGTGGGCACGCCATGGTGGTTCCTGGCGACCATGATGCTCTGGGGTGGGCTGAGCTGGACCACCTCACCGGTGGTGCAGAGCTACCTGGCGACCCGTGGCCCGGATACCTTCCCGGCTGGCATGAGCCTGAACATGTCGGCCATGCACCTCGGTGTCGGGCTGGGTTCGGCCATCGGCGGCGTGGTGATCACCGGGGCGACGCTGGCGGCCACCCCCTGGGCCGGCGCCGCGCTGACCGCCTTGGCGGCGGGCCTGGCATTCTGGTCGGCCCGCCCTCCTGCCGAGCCAGTTTTCAGCAAGCGCAAACCGGCGTAGCGGTCTGCTGCTCCTGCTCGAAGGCGTCGGCCAGGTAGTCGATCAGCTTGCGCACCGCGGGCATTAACCCGCGCCGGGAAGGGAACAACGCCACCACCTCCCCTTCCCGTGGAGCCCAATCGTCGAGGACATGCACCAGCCGCCCGTCAGCCAGGTCGGCACGCACCGCCTCCTCGGGCAACAGCACCGCGCCCACGCCGGCCAGGGCGGCCTCGCGCAGTACCGCGAGGTCGTCCGACACCACACGGGGGCGATGGCGCACGGCAGCCTCGGCGCCCGCAGGCCCAATCAGCATCCAGGTGGCGTCCTGCACATTGGCGCCCCAGTTCAGGCTCGGCAGGACCTGGAGCCCTTCCGGTGACATGGGCCGCCCGTGTCCGGCCAGCAGGCCCGGCGCAACCACCAGGCACTGACGGCTCGGGGCCAGGCGACGCATCACCAGCTCGCTGCTTTCCAGTGGCTGGTGCTGCACGCTCAGCACCAGGTCAAAGCCCTCGCCGATCACATCCACCCGGCGGTTGTAGCTCTTGACCAACAACTCGACCACCGGGCATTGCGCCATGAAGCGCGCCAGCATCGGCGCCAGACGCGAGTCGAGCAGCGCGGTGCTGCTGGCCAGGCGCACGATGCCACGGGGCTCGGCGCGGTTGCGCTCGACGGCATCCTCGGCGGCGACGGCCTGCTCGAGCATGCCCAGGCAATGGCGGTAATACTCCAGGCCCACCTCGGTAACCTGGAACTGCCGCGTGGAGCGCTGGATCAGGCGCACGCCCAGGCGCTCCTCGAGCTTGGCCACGCGCCGGCTGAGGCGTGACTTGGGCAGGCCAAGGATGCGCCCGGCGGGCGCGAAGCCGCCGTGCTCCACCACCTTGGCATAGAGATAAAGGTCGTTCAGGTCGAACATCGGCAACACTCGTCCACGGCTCACCGCTGCATCATCCGCCATTCTACAGGGATCGTCACAGGGGCCGTGGGCGTCACCAGGCCCGGGCCCCGGCAACGGGGCCCGGGTTGGCGGTCACTTGGCCAGCTTGCTGTAGCTGGTCATCAGGTTGCGGTAGTCGGGGATGTGGTTGGAGAACAGCGTGCCCAACCCTTCGATGTCGTTGCGCCAGTCACGGTGCAGCTCGCAGGCCACGCCGAACCAGGTCATCAGCTGGGCACCGGCGGCTTCCATGCGGCGCCAAGCCGAGTCGCGGGTCAATTCATTGAAGGTGCCGGAAGCGTCGGTGACCACGAACACCTCGAAGCCCTCCTCCAGCGCCGACAGCGCCGGGAAGGCCACGCACACCTCGGTGACCACGCCGGCGATGATCAGCTGCTTCTTGCCGGTGGCCTTCACCGCCTTGACGAAGTCCTCGTTGTCCCAGGCGTTGATGTTGCCGGGGCGGGCGACGTAGGGCGCCTCGGGGAACTGCTCCTTGAGCTCGGGCACCAGCGGGCCGTTGGGGCCGGTCTCGAAGCTGGTGGTGAGGATGGTCGGCAGCTTGAAGTACTTGGCCAGGTCGGCCAGCGCCAGCACGTTGTTCTTGAACCGGTCCGGGTCGATGTCGCGCACCAGCGACAGCAGCCCGGTCTGATGATCGACCAGCAGTACCGCGGCGTTGTTCTTGTCCAGACGCTTGTATTGGAATGCCATGGTGGATCTCCTTGCTTGGATGGGAAACAGCCAGGTTCAGTTGCGTTGCGAGTCCAGTTGCTCATGGCCGGTGACGACGGCCTGGGCCTTGGCGTAGCTCTCGATCAGCAGTTGATAGTGCGGGAATACAGCGCTGTAGGCCTCGGCCCACTGCGCGGCATCCGGACGGTTCCAGGTGCGCTGCACCTCGGAGCAGACGGCGGCGGTGTCCATTGGCACCACGCCGGCCTGGACCACCCGCGCCAAGGTCACTTCCTGGGCCATCTTGGAGTAGGTGCCTGACGCGTCGATGACAGCGAACACCTGGTAGCCGGCGGCCACCGCGCTGATGCTAGGGAAAGCCATGCACACGCTGGTGATGGTGCCGGCGATGATCAGTTGCTTGCGCCCGGTGGCCTTCACCGCAGCGACGAACTCGGGGTTGTCCCAGGCGTTGATCTCACCTTTGCGGGCCACGTATTGCGCGTGTGGCGCAGCCTCGTGGATTTCCGGGATCAACGGGCCGTTGGGGCCCTGGGGTACCGAGGCGGTGGTGATGACCGGGATCTTCGCCAGGCTGGCAACCTTGGCCAGGGTGATGGCATTGGCCCGCAGCTCGGTCATGGGCATGTCCTTGACCGTCTGGAACAGGCCACTCTGGTGGTCGATCAGCAGCATCGCGACGTTGTCGGGGTCGATGCGTGGCACCTGGCCTTCGAAGTTGGCGGCTTGCGAGAAATTGCTCATCGTTCTCTCCTCTTGGTGTGAGAACTGGCCATCCTGGCCGCTGCGGTCGGGCCGCGCCCCACACATCCACAGTGGGGACTATGAGAGTAGGCAACGCAGGCTGAACGAAGCGACCGTCAGTCGGCGGGCCGTGGAATATGCCCGTGCGGCCTGTGGCCAGGCGGGCGACAGGCCTAACGGTAGAGAGGAGAGATGCGGGCCGGTAGGCCCATGGGTGAACCCTCAGAGTTGCGCTGGGGGAACGATGATGAAACGCCTGCCCCAATCACCGATCCGATGGATCGGTAATTTTCAGCAGCGCTACTTGGTCGATAACTTGGTCGGTTACTTGGTCGGTCAGTCCATTGGTTCACGATTTCCTGAACTGATTATTTGACCACAGCGATTCTTCCACCCGCCGGCCCCCACCAGAATCGCTTCACCAACAATCACAATAAACCGTGAGGCCACTCCCGTGGAGCAGACACTCCAGGTACGGCAGGCCGCCGCCGACCTCGTCGCCGCCTTCGCCAGCAACGACACCGCCCGCTACTTCGCCTGCTTCAGCGAAGACGCCACCTTCCTCTTCCACACCGTGCCGCAACCGCTGCTGTCGCGCCGTGCCTATGAAGAACTCTGGGCCAGCTGGCAGGCGGACGGTTTCGCTGTGCTCGGCTGCGAGTCAAGCAATGCCCAGGTGAGCCTGCAGGGCGAGGTGGCGATCTTCATGCACGACGTGACCACACGCCTGAACGTCGCCGGCGAGACCCTCGACCTGAATGAACGCGAGACCATCGTCTTCCGCCTGCACGGCGACCGCTGGCTGGCCTGTCACGAGCACCTGTCGGTCGTCTCGCCGGCCTGATCCTCTTTCAAGCGGCCCTGCCGCACTGCCATCGCACCCACAACAAGGCCGCCCAACGGCCGACAACATTCGCGCTGGAGCATCACCATGAGCCACTCGACCGGTATCGAGACCAATGGCGTCGAACAGATCCCCGACGATCAACGCGACGCCGCCCCGCTGGACCTGTTCCGCCTGATTTTCGGCGGTGCCAATACCTTCGCCACCGCCGTGCTGGGCAGCTTCCCGGTGCTGTTCGGGCTGTCGTTCCAGGCCGGGGTCTGGGCGATCCTGCTCGGCGTCGGCGTGGGCGCGCTGATCCTCGCGCCGATGGGCCTGTTCGGCGCGCTCAACGGCACCAACAACGCGGTGTCGTCCGGCGCGCACTTCGGTGTGCACGGGCGTATCGTCGGCTCGTTCCTGTCACTGCTGACCGCCGTCGCGTTCTTCTCGCTGTCGGTATGGAGCTCCGGCGATGCCCTGGTCGGCGGCGCCAAGCGCCTGGTCGGCCTGCCGGAAACCGACCTGACCCTGGGCCTGGCCTACGGCCTGTTCGCGATACTGGTGCTGGTGGTGTGCATCTTCGGCTTCCGCTTCATGCTGTGGGTCAACAAGATCGCGGTGTGGGCCTCGAGCCTGCTGTTCCTGCTGGGCATCTTCGCTTTTGCCGGGCCCTTCGATGCGGGCTACGCCGGCAGCGTCTACCTCGGCCAGGCCGGCTTCTGGGCGGCGTTCGTCGGCGCGGCGATCCTGGCCATGAGCAACCCGGTGTCGTTCGGCGCCTTCCTCGGCGACTGGTCGCGCTATATCCCGCGCCAAACGCCCAAGTCGCGCATCATGCTGGCGGTGATTCTCGCCCAGGCCGCCACGCTGATCCCGTTCCTGTTCGGCCTGTGCACCGCCACCCTGGTGGCCAGCCAGGCACCGGACTACATCGCCGCCAACAACTATGTCGGCGGCCTGCTGGCGATCTCGCCGGGCTGGTTCTTCCTGCCGGTGTGCCTGATCGCGGTGATCGGCGGCATGTCCACCGGCACCACGGCGCTATACGGCACCGGCCTGGACATGTCCAGCGTGTTCCCGCGCCTGCTCAGCCGCGCCGCCGCCACCTTGCTGATCGGCGTGCTGGCCATCGGCTTCATCTTCGTCGGCCGCTTCACCTTCAACCTGGTGCAGAGCGTGTCGACCTTCGCCGTGCTGATCATCACCTGCACAAGCCCCTGGATGGTGATCATGATCCTCGGCCTGATCACCCGCCGCGGCTTCTACCACGCCGACGACCTGCAAGTGTTCACCCGTGGCCAGCAAGGCGGCCACTACTGGTTCGAGCACGGCTGGAACTGGCGCGGCATGGGCGCGTGGATCCCCAGCGCGGTGGTTGGCCTGTGCTTCGTGAACCTGCCCGGACAGTTCGTCGGCCCGCTGGGCGAGCTCGCCGGCGGCATCGACCTGAGCCTGCCGGCGACCCTCGGCATCGCCGCCGTGCTGTACCTGATCCTGCTCAACCTGTTCCCTGAACCTGCTGGCGTGTATGGCCCCCGTGGCCCGCGCTGGGTGCGCTGCAAAAGCACGCCGGTAAAGCCTGTGACCACTGCCGAAATGGCCTGACTGGAATCCGACCATGACCACACCTCACTACATCGACGGCCGCTGGGTCGAAGGCCAGGGCAGCGACTGCATCGTTGTCCACAACCCGTCCGACGGCCAGCCGTTCGCCGAACTGATGGCCGCCAGCAGCGCCCAGGTCGACCAGGCCGTGGCCGCCGCGCGCCGTGCCCTGGCGCCTTGGAAGACGGTCAGCGCCACCGAGCGTGCCACCTACCTGCGCGGTTTCGCCGAACAGCTGGGCCAGCGCCGCGACGAACTGATCGCGTTGCAGATGCGCAACAACGGCAAGCCTCGGCATGAGGCCGAGATCGACCTCGACGACGCCATCGCAACCTTCGCCTACTACGCCGACCTGGCCGAGCAGTTACCGGCGAAAAACCGTGACGTGCCCCTGGCCGCGCCGGGCTTCACCGCCCGCACTCGCCTTGAGCCGGTGGGCGTGGTCGGTCTTATCGTGCCGTGGAACTTCCCGCTGGTGACCAGCGCCTGGAAGCTCGCCCCGGCCCTCGCGGCCGGCTGCACCGTGGTGCTCAAGCCCTCCGAGATCACCCCGCTGATCGAGCAGGCCTACGGCCAGATCGCCGAGGTGCTGGGCCTGCCGGCCGGCGTGCTGAACATCGTGGGCGGCAAGGCCGAGACCGGCGCTGCGCTGAGCGGCCACAACGGCCTGGACAAGCTGTCATTCACCGGCAGCAACGGCGTCGGCAGCCAGGTGATGCGCGCCGCCGCGGCCCAGTGCCGGCCGGTGACACTGGAGCTGGGCGGCAAGTCGGTCATCGTGGTGTTCGACGATTGCGAGGTCGACCAGGCGGTGGAATGGATCGTCGCCGGTATTACCTGGAACGCCGGGCAGATGTGCTCGGCCACCTCGCGCCTGCTGGTGCAGGAGGGCATCGCCGATGCCCTGCTGCCGCGCTTGCAGGCGGCGCTGGTGGCGTTGCGCGTGGGCAACCCGCTCACTGAAGAAGTGCACATGGGGCCGCTGACCAGCCAGGCGCAGTGGCTGAAGGTCGCCGGCTATTTCGCCACCGCCCGCGAAGAAGGCCTGAAGTGCCTGGCCGGCGGCACCGCGCAGGACCGCGACGGCTGGTTCGTCAGCCCGACGTTGTATGTGGATGTACCGGTAAGCAGTCGCCTGTGGGGCGAAGAAATCTTCGGCCCGGTGCTGTGCGCGCGGCGCTTCGGCAGCGAGGCCGAGGCCATTGCCCAAGCCAACGACAGCCGCTTCGGCCTGGTCGCCACCGTGTGCTCCGCCGACCTGGAACGCGCCGAGCGCGTGGCCGATGCGCTGGAGGTGGGGCATGTGTGGATCAACTCGGTGCAGGCGGTATTCGTCGAAACCTCGTGGGGCGGGACCAAGGGTAGCGGGATCGGGCGTGAGCTCGGGCCTTGGGGGCTTTCGGGGTATCAGTCGGTGAAGCATGTGACGCGGTGCTTGGGGTGAGTAGCTGAGCCTTTCACAGGGCGCGTGAGGCTCTCGGCGAACACATGGTCGCCTTCTCGCGATATCACTTGGACCCCATCGCGGGTCAAGCCCGCTTCCACGACGATCAATACCTCATCAGCCGTAAGACACTTCCGAACCTGAAACAAAGTGCTTCAAAGCTCATCAGCTTGGGAATTACCCTACGCACGCTGCCGACGCGTCTGAATTGTCGAGGATCATCAGCAGGACTAACTTCCCCAGGTCGTCTTTCCGGCGACCAGGTGTGAGAGCCTGCTACCGTCGAAATGAAGCACGCAGCGCTGCCATGGCGGCTGTGCGCGGGCAGGCCCAGGCCTGGCCGGCATTTGCTCATTTCGACCGGTCTCTCACCCCGCGTACGGCTGCCACCCTCATCCTGTGAGAGGGATCTGGAGGCGGCACCTTTTCAATCGAAATGAGTGCTTCCCATGAAAAAGATCGTTCCTGATCCACCCCCTGCCAAACCGCTCAACCGCCCCTTCTTCACCATCAACGATGATATGCCCACCATCGAAGCGCTGCTTCATGCCATCCAGCTGATGCGCGGTATCGAAGACACCATCGACGAATACTGCTGCGCCTTGGCCGGAGAACCCGGACTGGGGATGCTGGTGAACGCCGCGCACAACGTGCAGATGGGGCGGGCGTTGGCGGAGCATGCGTTGAACCGCTGCACTTGCGGCTGACAGACTCCGAGCGCATCGCGGGGCCAGTCGCATCGGCACGCCGATGCGACTGGCCCCGCGATTGGCCTTATGCCGGTTCGTCGGCCTGGCGCCCGTTCTCCTGCACCAGCACCATGCTCGCCGGCGACGACAGGGCGATGCCCTCTTCGCGCAAGCGCCCGAGAATGGTGAATAGCAGGTCGCTGCGCGTGCCCGATACCTGTCGAGGCGAAGCGACATAGCCGCTTACCCCGATGACCATGCCACTGCTGGTCAGGTCCTTGAAGGTAACCGAGGTGGCCGGCGCGTCGAGGATCGACTCGTGCTCCTTGTACGCCGCCAGCAACACCTCGCGCACTTTCGCAGGGTCGGTCTCCAGCGGCAGCGTCAGGGTGATGCCCACCACCCCCAGGGCATTGGCCATGGTCACGTTGCGTACGTTCTGCGAGATGAACTGCGAATTGGGCACGATCACCGTCGAGCGGTCAGACATCTGGATTTCCGTGGCGCGCACGTTGATCCGGCGAATATCACCCTCGACACCCGCCAGGCTCACCCAGTCACCCACCTTCACCGGGCGCTCGGTGAGCAGGATCAGGCCGGAGATGAAGTTCTGCACGATCTGCTGCAGGCCGAAACCGATACCCACCGACAGCGCACTGACTACCCATGTCAGGCTGGTCAGGTTGATGTGCAGGGTGGACATCACCAGCATGGCCAGGAACAGGAAGCCCAGGTAGCCGACCAGGGTCACCAGCGAGGCGCGCATGCCGGCGTCCATGTCGGTTTCCGGAAGCAGGCGTTCGCTCAGCCAGCGCTTGACCACGCGAATGGCGAACCAGCCACCGAGGAAGATCGCCACGGCCAGGAAGATGTCCTGGGGCACGATGTTCAGGTTGCCCAGCACCTTGCCACCGGTGCCGTCCCAGTCCGCCAGGCTCAGCAGCAGCTCGCCGGGGCTGGTGCCCGATGGCATGAATATCAGCAACGCGGCGGCAAACAGCAGCAGTGTGCGGCCGATTCCCGCCAGCACCGTGCTGGCCTGGGCCTGGTGGCGTTGCTGCAGGCCCAGCGCCGAGGCCAGCGCCAGGCCACCAGGCTGACGCGGCGACAGCAGGGTTTCGCACAGGTCGCCGAACACGGTCACCAGCAGGTAGGCGCAGGTCACCACCACGCTGACCCACAACAGCTTGCCGGTGAGGAAATAGGCAAGTGTCAGATAGCCGGCGAGCAGGGGCAGCAGGATCGCCACCACCCACACCACGATTACAAACGGGATCAGTCCGGCCAGGCCTTTGGGACGCTCCAGGCCATGCTGACGACGGGCACGACGGTAGCGCAGCAGGGCCACGACGAACAGCAGCGAGACCACCAGCGTGGTCACGCCGTTGGTGGCCAACGTCAGCGCCAGGCTGGCACCGATCACGCTGTTGATGCGCTCCTGGGTCAGCAGCACCATCAGTGCCAGGGCCAGGACTTTGGGGAACCAGCCCAGCGCGCTGGCCACTTCGTCAGGGATCGGTGGCAGGCGCCAGGACGGGCGCTGTAGCATCAGCATGGCGCGGCCCAGGCCGGAGATGAAGGCACTGAAGATCACCAGCGCCAGGATATGGTTGGTCAGGCTGGCGACGTCGGTACCCAGGTCGGCGCTGCTCTCCAGGCCCCAACGCAGCAGCGACACCGAGCCGGAGATGGTGCCCAGCGTGGCCAGGCTCACGCTCAGGGCCAGGGCGCTGCGGCGCAGACGGCCTTCGGGTAGCCAGCGGATCATCGCATCGGCCAGCAGGCGCTCCAGCAGCCGCCGTACCAGGGTCCAGACCAGCACCGCCGCCACCAGCGCGGTGATGAACAACCAGCGGTTTTCGGCGCTGAGGGCGCTGGCCATGGCGTCCGAGACTTCGTCGCGCAGGTCGCGCAGGCGCGCCACGTCGTCGTCGGTGGGGCGGATCAGGCTCGACCAGAACGCCGGGCTCAACGGGCTGGCGGCGCGGCTGGTGATCTGCGAGTTGAACAGGCTGCGGCGCAGGTTGACGATCTGCGTGGACAGGTCACGGGCCGACTGGGTCAACGTGGTGGCGTCCTTCTGCTCAGCGACCACCTTGTTCTTTTCGTCAGTGAGCTGCTTGCGCTGCCGCGTCAGGCTCTCGGCCTCTTCGGCCATGGGCGGGCCGAGCACGTTGAGCTGGTCGTCCAGGCGCTGCACGTCGGCGGTGCGCTGGGTGGCCAGCGCATCGGCCTGGCGCTGCACCTGCAGGGCCGACTGGCGCAACTGCGCGAGTAGGTCATCGTTGGCGTTGCTGGTGACGCCCTGGCGGATCTGGTCGAGGCGTTCGCTCAACTCTTCCAGGCTGGCGTTCTCGTCCAGCACCTGCTGCTCGGCCACGGCCAGGCGCGATGCCGGCGTGGCCGGGGCAGCCCAGGCCGGGACGGCCAGGCACAACAGCAGGGCGAAAATCCCCGCATAGAATCGGTCAAGGCTGACACGCCTCATCGAATGTTCCTCTACGCAACTCGACAGGGCGTGAATTCTACTCGGTCCGCGCGCTCAGGAGAGTGCCGTCTCTCGGTCCAGCAACTGACGCTTGCGCTCGATGCCCCAGCGGTAGCCACTGAGGTCACCGTCACGGCGCACCACCCGGTGACAGGGAATGGCCACGGCTATCGCGTTGGCCGCGCAGGCCTGGGCCACCGCCCGCACGGCCTTGGGCGCGCCGATGCGCTCGGCGATGTCGGTGTAGCTGACCGTGGTCCCGGGCGGCACCTCGCGCAGCGCCTGCCAGACCCGCTCCTGGAACGCCGTGCCCTGCACATCCAGGGGTAACGCCAGGCCCAGCGCCGGCGCCTCGACAAAGCCGATCACCTCGGCCACCAGCCGCTCGAAGGCGTCATCGCCGCCGATCAGCCGGGCCTTGGGGAACTTGTCCTGCAGGTCCTTGAGCAAGGGCTCGGGCTCGTCACCCAGCAGGATCGCGCAGATGCCCCGCTCGCTCTGGGCCACCAGGATCGCCCCCAGCGAGCACTGGGCCACGGCAAAATGGATGGTGGCACCCTGGCCGCCGGCACGGTACTCCCGCGGGCGCATGCCCAGCCGCTCGGCGGCGCTCTCGTAGAACCGGCTGTTGGAGTTGTAGCCCGCGTCGTAGATGGCCTCGGTGACGCTGTCGGCGGCATCCAGGCGCTGGCGCAGACGTTGGGCGCGGAAGGCCGAGGCGTAGGCCTTGGGGGTCAGGCCGGTCTCGGCCTTGAACAGGCGATGCAGATGGAAGGGGCTGACGTTCAGCTCGCTGCCGAGCTGGTCGAGGTTGGGCGCGGCTTCACGGGCCTCGATCAGGCGGCAGGCGCGGGCAACCAGGTCGGTGCGCCGACTGCCCTGCCCGGCCTTGCAGCGCTTGCAAGCGCGGTAGCCAGCTGCCTCGGCCTGGCCGGGGTCGGCAAAGAACTCGACATTTTCGCGCTTGGCCAGGCGCGACTTGCAGGCGGGCTGGCAGTAGACGCCGGTGGTGCGCACGGCGTAGACAAAGTGGCCGGTCGCGGCGGTGTCGCGGGACTGCACGGCGTGCCAGCGTTCAGCGTCGGTGGTGTAGGTGGTCGGGGCGGGGGTCATGGCGCCTCTCCTTGGTTCGATGCGCTGAGCTTGACGGCTTGGCCGAAAGTGAACACTCCGAATCTTGCGTTATCTTTAACGGGCCAATCACGGGTCAAGCCCGCCACAGGTACCAGGCCGCCACGGTGCGATAGGGGCTCCACGCCCCGCCCAATACCCGCATTTGCGCGGGCGTCGGCGCCTTGTCCAGGCCCTTCATGCGTCGATACCCCTCACGCACGCCAAAATCATCCACCGGCAGGATATCCGATCGCTCCAGGCTATAGATCAACAGCATCTCCACCGTCCAACGCCCGACTCCTCGCAGCGCCACCAGGCGTTCGACCAGTGCGGCATCCGACATATGCAGCGCCTCTTCCCGGCTGGGCACCACACCCTCCACACGCGCCTGGGCGATCCCGTGAACCGTGGCGATCTTGCTCGCGGAGAGCCCACAGGCGCGCATCGCCTCCGGCGTCACCGCCAGCAACTGTCTGGGCGAGGGAAACGCTCCATCCGGGAACAACGCCAGCAACCGCCCGAGGATCGCCTCGGCCGCCCGCGCATGCAACTGCTGGTAGGCAATGGCCCGCACCAGCGCCTCGTAGGGCTCACGACCGGGGGTCGCCCGATGCAGGCAGGGCCCCACGGCGGCAATATGCCGCGCCCAGTCCGCATCCTGCTCGGCCAGCCAGGCAGCGGCAGCCTCAAAGGCCTGCGGGGAAAGGTCTGCAAGGATCATTGTTGGCGTTCCCATGGACACAGCCTCCCAGCCTAGCCCAACCGTTCATCGGTGAAACGCTCAATCTTGCGCATCTAATCGCTGGCATACCATTGATCCGCCCGTGGCGCCCCGCATAGAATTGAGAACTATTAACAATCACATTATCCGCGCAGGCTCTCCAGACGATGCAGATCGAAGACACGCTGAAACCGGCCGAGGTCGATCTGCTCTATCAGGCCCATCACCGCTGGCTGCGCGGCTGGCTCGGCGCCCGGGTGGGTTGCCGGGAGAACGCCGCGGACCTGGCCCAGGACACCTTCGTGCGCCTGCTCAAGGCGCGCCAGGCCTCGCCACTCAAAGAGCCGCGCGCCTATCTGAGCAGCATCGCCCGTGGCCTGATGATCGACCAGTTCCGCCGTCGCGCCCTGGAAAAAGCCTACCTGGAAAGCCTGGCCAACCTGCCGGAACAAGAGGCGCCCAGCGAGGAGCAACGCCTGTTGATCCTCGACACCCTCGAGCGCCTCGACCTTGCCCTGCAACGCCTCAAGCCCCGGGCCCGACAGGCCTTCCTGCTGGCCCAGCTCGACGGCCTCAGCCTGACGCAGATCGCCCAGCGCCTGGACGTTTCCCGGGCCACGGTGGAACGCGACCTGGCCAAGGCCCTAGGCGTCTGCTACCGGATGCGCTATGCCGACGCCTGACCAGTCACCGACCCAGGCCCAGGTCGACCAGGCCATCGAATGGCTGGTCAAACTGCGCTACGACAGCCCCGGCCCACGCACCGAACAGCAGTTCCAGCGCTGGCTGGCCAGCCACCCGCAGCATGCCCAGGCCTGGCAGCGGGTCAGCAGCCTCGGTGACGAACTGGCCAGCCTGCCCTCCGAGTTGAGTCGGCAGACCCTCGCCGGTACCGAGCGCCGACGCATGAGCCGGCGCGACCATCTCAAGCTGCTGTCAGTATTGGCCCTTGGCGGAGGCGCTGGCTGGGCGGCACGTGAACCGCTGGGCCTGTCGGCCTGGATGGCCGACAGCCGCACCGCCACCGGCGAGCGCCGTGAACTGCTCGGCAGCGACGGCAGCCTGATCCACCTGAACACCGCCAGTGCCATCGACCTGCGCTACAGCGCCGACCAGCGCCGGCTGACCCTGCTCCGTGGCGAAATCAGCCTGGACAGCAACGTCAACGACAACCGCCCGTTCAGAATCGACACCCCGGTTGGCACCCTCGGCACCCAGGGCGGCCAGCTGCTGCTGCGCGAGAACGCCCAGGGCCTGCTGCTGGCCGTGCGCCGAGGCGAGGTGACGTTGTTCCCCGCCTCCAGCGCCGCGCATTCGGTCAAGCCTGGCGAGGTGCTGCAGGTGTTCGCCCAAGGCGACTATCGGCCTGCCACCGTGCATGGCGACCCCTGGGCCTGGACCGACGGCGTGCTCAGCGTGCAGCAGATGCCCCTGGGCGAGTTCATCGACGAGCTGTCGCGCTACCGCCCCGGCGTGTTGCGCTGCGCGCCGGAGGTGGCCGGGCTGAAGATCTCCGGCACCTACCAGCTGGCCGACACCGACCAGGTCCTGCTGCTGGTCGCCCGTAGCCTGCCGGTGCGCGTCGACTACCGCACACGCTATTGGGTGAGCATCGGCGCCGCCTGAACAATTGATGAAAATAAATGAGGTGGAATCTCATTCTCGTCCGGCCTGAAGGAAAACAAGCCCGAACAGTGGTCTGACAACCTTCAGGAGCGCTTCATGATTCGCCCGTGTTCCCCTCGCAACGCCACCCTGCGCCATGCCATCCACGCTGCCGCCCTCGGCCTGGGCATGGCCTGCGCAGGCGTGCTGCCGACAGTCGCCGTCGCCGCGCCCGCCAGCCAGAGCCAGCAGCGCGACTGGAACATCCCGGCCGGCCCGTTGGCCGCCGCGCTGGACCAGCTGGCGCGCCAGGGGGGTCTGAACCTGTCGTTCGACGCCGGCAGCCTGCAGGGCAAGACCACCCAAGGCTTGCAGGGCCGGCATGACAGCGCGCAGGCGTTGCAGATCCTGCTGCGGGGCAGCGATGTGCAGGTCCAGCAGGAAAGCGAAAAGAGCTTCCTGCTGATACCCGCCCTGGAGATAGGCGATGCCCTGCAACTGGGCGCCACCAGCATCTCCAGCAACCGCCTGGGCGAGACCACCGAGCACAGCGGCTCCTACACCACTGGGGCGGTCACCATCGGCAAGACGCCGCAAAGCATCCGCCACACGCCGCAATCGGTGACCGTGGTCACCCGCCAGCGCATCGACGACCAGAACATCACCAACCTCACCAACCTGCTCGAGCAGACCCCAGGCGTGGTGGTCAACCTGACCGACAGTGAGCGGGTGCAGTACTACTCGCGCGGCTACCAGATCGATGCCATCCAGTACGACGGCGCCACCGTGGTGCAGAGCAGCGGCGGTGGTTCGTTCATCCAGAGCGATTCGGCAATCCTCGACCGCGCCGAGATCCTGCGCGGCGCCACCGGCATGCTGCGCGGCGCCGGCAACCCCTCCGGCACCGTCAACCTGGTGCGCAAGCGCCCCACCTATGAGTTCCAGGGCGAAGGCAGCGTCACCCTCGGCACCTGGGATGCCCAGCGCTACGTCGCCGACCTTTCCGGCCCCTTGACCGAGACTGGCAACGTGCGTGGCCGGGTGATCGCGGTGCATGACGAGAAGGACCACTTCCAGCAATCGCGCCAGGAGCGCAAGGATGTGCTGTACGGGGTCATGGCCTTCGATCTCGACGACAGCACCACCCTGACCACTGGCCTCGAGTGGACCCAGCTCGACGCCACCGGCGCCTGGGGCAACCTGCCGGCCGACTACGACGGCTCGCCACTGCCGTTCGGCCGCAGCACCTACCTGGGCGCCGACTGGAACCGCTGGAACCGCAGCAACCTGCAGACCTTCGCCGAACTCGAGCATCGTTTCGACAACGACTGGACGCTCAAGCTGATGGCCCAGCGCACCCACTTCGAGCTGGACGACAACGGCTTCAAGCAGACCTACTTCAGCCGTGCCACCGGGACCGCCAACCCGACCCGCAACCCTTACCTGATGAGCTACCAGGTCACCGAAGGCGATGGCGGCGAGAGCCTGCAGAACAACCTCAGCGCCACCCTCAACGGCCCGTTCGACCTGCTCGGCCGCAGCCACGAGCTGATGCTGGGCGTCGAGCGCATCCGCAACGACTCCTACGCCTCGGCCACCAACAATGTGCAATCGGGCGTGTTCGACATCCGCACCTGGGACCCGAAGACCAGCCTGGCCAACCCGAGCATCGACATCACCGCCCACCCGGTACGCACCCGTACCACCCAGGAAGGTGCCTATGCCACCTGGCGCATCTCCCTGGCCGATCCGCTCACCGCGATCATCGGCGCCCGCGCCAACTGGTACGACTACGAGCAGGAAAACAACACCAAGGCCAACGGCAAGTTCAGCGTCGACAACGAGATCGTGCCCTACGCCGCGCTGATCTACGACCTCAACGAGAACTTCAGCACCTACGCCAGCTACACCGAGATCTTCAACCCGCAGACCAACACCGATGCCGCCGGCTCCGTGCTCGAGCCGGTCACCGGCGAAGCCTACGAGACCGGGATCAAGGGCGAGTTCTACGAGGGCCGGCTGAACACCTCGCTGGCGTTCTTCCGCATCTACCAGGTCGGCAACGCACTGGACGACCTCAGCGGGCCTAACCCGTGCCTGCCCAACTACACCAGCGGCTATTGCAAGGTCGCCGCGGGCAAGAACCGCAGCCAGGGCTTCGAGCTGGAGATTTCCGGCGAAGTGCTGCCGGGCTGGAACGTGACCGGCGGCTACACCTACAACACCACCGAATACCTCAAGGACACCACCGGCAACAACGGCAACCCGATCCGCACCACCGACCCCAAGCGCATGCTGCGCCTGTTCACCAGCTATCGCCTGCCGGGCGAGCTGCAGGCCTGGACCGTGGGCGGCGGCGTGCAGGCGCAGAGCGCCATCTACAACCGCAGCGGCACAGCCGAAGCTTCGCAGTCGGGGTATGCGGTGTACAACGCGATGGTGAACTACCGCTTCAACGACAACTATTCGTTGCAGTTGAACGCCAACAACCTGTTCGACAAGAAGTACTACCGCCAGGTGGCGCCGACGCCGACCGGGTACTACTGGGGCGATCCGCGCAATGTGTCGGTGACCTTGCGCGGAACCTTCTGACCTGCCGTTCGATGGCTGGGGGTCAGTCCGCCACCGCCTGAAGCTTGCCTGCCCGGCGATAGGCCTGGCGGGCGAAGCACACGAACAGCCCCGCCATCAGCGCCAGCGCCATGGGCAGGCCATGGGGCGCCACGTCCATCGCCGCGCCGCTGACCAGCGGCCCGACCAGGCTGCCGACGCCCCACAGCAAGCCGACGCTGGCGTTCGCCGTGACCAGGTCCTGGCCTTTGAAGCGCTGCCCGATCAGTACCAGCGCCAAGGTATAGATGCCCCCCGCCACCGCGCCGAGCACCACCAGCAGCGGCCACAGCAGCCAGGTCATCTGCAGCAGCCAGGGCAAGGCGATGCCGATCATCATTGCCACCAACCCGCATACCAGGTGCAGCCCGGTACGCTCGACCCGGTCGGCGAGCCAGCCCAGCGGCAGCTGGAAGAGCATGTCGCCGGCGAACACCACGGTCACCATCAGCGCCGCCACGCCCACGGCGAAACCATGGCTGGTGGCGTACACCGGCAGCAGCGACAGCACCACGGCATCGAAGAACGAGAAGAACAGCACCGCCACGCACAAGGCCGGGGCCACACGGAAGAAACCGGCCAGGCCGAAGCTCTTGGCGTCTTCCTCATGCTCGACATGATCGTTGGGCACGGTGAACAGGATGCACAGCAAGGCCAGGCCATAGCAGAGGGTGACCACGCCGGTCAGCCATGGGCTATTGGCGCCCAACAGCGCCAGCAGCGCCGGGCCGAGCACCTGGAAGCCGGTGAAGCTGGTGGCGTACAGCGCCATGATCTTGCCGCGGTTGTGCTCGGGGCACAGCTCGTTGACCCACGACTCGCCGAGGATGATCGCGATGCCCATGCCAATACCGAGCCCCAGGCGCAGCAGCGCCAGCCACAGCATCGAGTCGAAGGCCCACTCGAGCAAGGCGATGCTAAGGGTGCACAGGCTGAAGCTCAGCAAGTAGATGACGCGGCGGGTCAGGTGCCGGCAACAAGCGTCGACCATGAACGCCGAGAGCATCATGCCCGCCGCCGGGATCGCCGAGATGATGCCGATCTCCAGCGTCCCCGCCCCCGCCTCGTGCAGACGCAACGACACCAGCGGCAGGCTCGCCCCGAGGCTGAAACCGACCACCGACACGGCGAACAACAGGCCCGCCAGCAAACGCATGTTCATGTACCACTCCTTGCAAGCCGGCGCACAGGGGCTCTGGCCCTGGCCGACTGGAAAATCCGCTGAAAGATGTTCGAACGCAGACGCCCGCCGTCACGCCGGGAAGGCGCGCTACGCAGGGGCGCGGATCAGTTCAGGGCAAGGTGTGGCGAGAAGGTGAAGGCGAACAGCACGCTGCGTCGACGCTTGAGCACCGTGTCGCTCGGCCACGCGCGGCGCGCTGTCGGGGCGACAGGCTGGCGGTGTGGGCGAAGACTACGGGTACGGCGCATTGCATCGGCTACGCAGGATATTGAGGAGGCGGCACTCTAGGCCAAGGTGATCCGGACCGTCAATCGCCACAGTGGCTTCGCCCTCTCTGTGGACGCCGCCGCGCTACAACGCCCGCTCCACTCAGTGCTTGCCGGTGGAAGGCAAGAACACCGCCAGCAACCCGAACAATGGCAGGAACGAGCAAACCCCGTACACATACTCGATCCCACGCAGGTCGGCCACATACCCCAGCAGCGCCGCGCCGATCCCGCCAAACCCGAACATCAGCCCGAAGAAGATCCCGGCGATCATCCCCACATTGCCCGGCACCAGTTCCTGGGCATACACCACGATGGCCGAGAACGCCGAAGCCAGGACAAAACCGATCACCACGCTGAGCACGGTGGTCCAGAACAGGTCGGCATAGGGCAGCGCCAGGGTGAACGGCGCCACGCCGAGGATCGAGAACCAGATCACCGCCTTGCGCCCGATACGGTCACCTATGGGCCCGCCAAAGAAGGTGCCCGCCGCCACCGCGCCAAGGAACAGGAACAGATGCAGCTGCGAACTGGCCACCGACAGCTGGAACTTCTCGATTAAGTAGAAGGTGAAGTAGCTGGTGAAGCTGGCCATGTAGAAGTACTTGGAAAACACCAGCAGGCCCAGCACCACCAAGGCCATGATCACCCGCTGGCGCGAGATGCCGTGGGTGGCCTGCACCGCCTTGCGCGCCCTGGCCTGGTTCAGGTGCTCCTTGTACCAGCGGCGCAGCATCAAGGTCACGGCAAAGAAGAACAGCCCGGCCACGCCGAACCAGGCCACGTGGGTCTGGCCGAAGGGAATGACGATTGCCGCCGCCAACAACGGGCCAAGGGCGGAGCCTGCGTTGCCGCCGACCTGGAAGCTCGACTGGGCCAGGCCGAAGCGCCCGCCCGAGGCCAGCCGGGCGATGCGCGAGGTCTCCGGGTGGAAGGTTGAGGAGCCAATGCCCACCAACGCCGAGGCCAGCAGGATCATCGGGAAGCTGCCAACGAAGGCCAGCATCACGATCCCCACCAGGGTGCACAGGGTGCCCAGCGGCAACAGGTTCGGCGTGGGCCGCTTGTCGGTGAAGAAGCCCACCCACGGCTGCAATAACGAGGCAGTGATCTGGAAGGTCAGGGTGATCAGGCCGATCTGGGCGAAGCTCAGGTTGTAGTTGGCCTTGAGCATCGGGTAGATCGCCGGCAGCACGGCCTGGATCAGGTCGTTGATCAGGTGCGCCAGGGCACAGAAACCAATGATGCTCATCACCAGCGGCGTGGCCGGGTTTGCCGGGCTGCTCGCGCTGGAAGTCGGGGTGCTGCTGATGGCCATGGGCTGGATGTCCGTCTGCGGGTTGGGATCCGATTATCGTGAAACAAATAGATACGAAGCTACCTTTTTATTTGCGCGAGCCTTCCATCCGACACGCACTTGTAAATAATTCTCAATATATTTAGCATCCTTTCTCCTCTTCCCTGTGAACGCTGGGCAAAACCGCCCGCCCTCTGCGAGCAGACCGATCCCATGAGCCCGATGCCCGCCTTGCAGCCCACGCCCGACCCCGAGCAGGAAGCCCTGGACTGGTTCTCGCGCCTGCGCCAACCCGGCTGCGACGAGGCCCTGCGCCAGGCATTCGCCAACTGGTGCCAGGACCCGCTCAACGCCAGGGCGTATGCCCAACTCGAAGCTTACTGGCAGCAGTTGCAGGTGCCGGCCGCCCGGCCACGACCACGGGTCGCCAAGGTACGCCGCAGCCGTGCCGGGCTGTGCCTGGCGCTGCTGTTCCTGATGCTGGTGGCGGCACTGGCCTGGCTCTACTGGCCACTGATGCAGCGCCTGGGCAGCGAATTGCACACCGACAGCGGCGAACGCCGCAGCGTGCGCCTGGCCGACGGCTCGACCCTGCACCTGGACAGCGCCAGCGCGATGAATGTCGACCTGCGTGGCCGCACCCGCCAACTGCATCTGGTGCAGGGCCAGGTCTACCTGGAGGTGATGCTCGATGGCCGGGCCATGGAGGTACAGGTCGATGACACCCGGATCCAGGTGTTCGGAACTCGCCTGCAGATCGCCCGCCATGCCGACCATGACGAACTGGTGGTGCTCAGCGGCAAGGCCGCAGTCCTGCAGGGTGGCGACCAGCGCCTGGTGAATGCCGGTGAACGGGTGACGTTCAGCGAGAGCCGCATCAATCCGGTCGAAAAGATCGATGCCAAATTGGCCGATGCCTGGCGCAACGGCCAATTGAAGGCCAGGAACCTGCCGTTGAGCGAAGTGCTGGAGCGCCTGGCCGATTACCGTGGCCAGCGTGTCTGGATGATGAACGAGCAAGCAGCCTATCAGCGGATCAGCGGTGACTTCGACCTCGACCACCCGGCGCAGAGCCTCGAGCGCCTGGCCGCCGATCAGCAATTGCGTCTGCACAACCTGCTCGGCCACTGGCTGATCGTGCGTTGAGGCGCCCTTCCTGGCTAAGCGTTTGAAAGGTTGGAAATTTTTTTTGAAAACGTTGTTGACAGGATCGCGATTCGAGCTAATAATGCGCGCCAAGTTGGCTACATAGCTCAGTTGGTTAGAGCATAGCATTCATAATGCTGGGGTCCGGGGTTCAAGTCCCTGTGTAGCCACCACCTTCTAAAAGGGCTTATCGAAAGATAAGCCCTTTTTCTTTGCCCGCGAAAACGTTACTTCACTCCCGCCACCACCACGGCCAGCCCCAGGCCGATCAAGGCCACCCCGATTACCCGGTCAACCGTGCGCTGGCGCTCGATCATCGCCGCCCGCAGTCGCGCACTGGAAAAGAACACCGCCACCAGGCTGAACCACACCCAATGGGCAAACGACATGAACGCGCCATAGGCGAAGTCCAGCGCCAGCGGGCTGCCCGGCCGCACTACCTGGGTATAGGCGCTGACCACGAACAGCATGGTCTTGGGATTCAGCGCATTGGTCAGAAAGCCCGTGCGCAACGCGCTCGCCACGCTGGAAGCGCCTTGCGCCAGGCCGTCGAGGCTGATGCGCGTGGTGTTGGTCAGCGATTTATAGCCCAGGTACACCAGGTAGCCCGCCCCCACTACCTTCATGGCCAGGAACAGGGTCGGGCTCTGGCTGATGATCACGGCGATGCCGAGCACGGTGTACAGCACATGCACTTGCACGCCCAGGGCGATGCCTGCCGCGGCAGCGAGGCCAGCTTTGCGGCCTTGTGCGTAACTGCTGCGGGTGACCATGGCGAAGTCGGCGCCAGGACTGATGACAGCCAGAATGGTGAACAGGGCTACGGCGATGAGTTCGCTCACGAACAGGGATCCTCGATGAAAATTCACGGAAGATGGGATTATCCTGTTGCCTTGAACGAGTAAAAATCGATTTATAGTCTGGCTAATCTGCTAGTTTTACTCACCTATTCGCATTGAATCGACTGGCCTATCGCGGGGCAGGCCCGCTCCCACGAGCGCAGCCTCAGCATGCGTGGGAGCGGGCTTGCCCCGCGATAAAGCCGGAACAGGCCAGCACATGAAACTGCCTCCCCTTACCGCCTTTCGCTACTTCGACATCGCCGCCCGCACTGAAAGCTTCGTGCGCGCCGCCGAGCACCTGCATGTCACCCACGGCGCCGTCAGCCGCCAGGTGCGCCTGCTCGAGGAAAGCCTCGGCGTGGCACTGTTCGAACGGCGTAACCGGGCAATCTTTCTGACCCCCGCCGGTCGCGAGCTGCACAGCACCACCCAGTCGATCTTCGAGCAATTGGAGGGCGCGGTGCAGCGCCTGCAACAGCAGCCTGAAGACAACCTACTGGTGGTCTCCTGCGAACCGACCATCGCCATGCGCTGGCTGATCCCGCGCCTGCCGCGCTTTCACGCCGCGCACCCCGACCTGCAACTGCACCTGGTGGCGGCCGGCGGGCCGGTGGACTTCGCCCGTGGCGGCATCGACCTGGCACTGCGCCGCGATGACTTCCATTGGGATCGCCAGTTGCACAGCCTGAAGATCTGCGATGAGTGGATCGGCCCGGTCGCAAGGCCAGACTTCAAGGGCCAACGCCTGCTGCACAGCGCCACCCGCCCCGATGCCTGGGCCACCTGGCTACGCCTGAGCGGCCAAGGCATCCGGCACACGGCGCGCAGCGACTTCGAGCACTTCTACTTGTCGATCCAGGCCGCCAGCGCAGGCATGGGGCTGGCCATCGCCTCGGCGCTGATGGTTCGCGACGAACTGGACAATGGCCAGCTACAGGCGCCGTACAGCTTCCTGCGCGATGGCTCCGGCTACCACCTGCTCAGCCCGCAGCCGCTGGACGACGGCAGCAAGCGCCAGCGCTTCGCGCAGTGGGTCGGCGACGAATGCCAGGCCTGCCTGGCTCACCTGGGCTTGCTGCAGAACGACGACCCGGCCCCGCCGTCACCGCCCCAGGTGCGATAGCCGGCCGTGTCGATATGGATACGCCCCGAGGGGTAACGGCCAAGCCCCATGTTCCAGGCCTGGCCGTGCTGCTGCCAGAAGCGGCACAGCGGGTTCGGGTCGGCCCAGGGTGGCAGCAGCAGGTCGACGGCGAAGGCGCGCATGTGCGCACTGCTCGGCGCGCCGCCGGCGCAGGCATTGAGCCGGGGATCGCGGTAGGCCGACACCACTTCGAACTGACGCAGGATGCCCTGCTGGTCCAGGGTCTTGATCAATGCCAGGGTTGAACGCACCGCCGGCCAGTGGCTCGCCGGCGGCACCGCGAAGGGTGAAGCCTTGCACAGGCGCCAGTCCGAGGCCGAACGCAGCAACTGATGGATCGGCACCACGCCATACAGCCGGGCGTCCACCAGCATTTCACGAAACCTGCGGTTCTCGTGATCCCCGGCCCACTGGGCGAACATCCACACATCGCGTTCATCGGCCTGGGCCGTACCCAGCCCGATCAGCGCGCTAGCCAATAGCCATATCCTGGCGCTTTTCATTCCCCCACCTCTTCATCCACCATGGGCGGTCCGCCGTCCTGGCGGCCACTGACAAGGAGTTAAGCATGCACAAGATTGCCGTATCGGGCCTGGCCGCCCTCGCCTTCAGCGGCCTGGCCATGGCCGACGCGCAGATCGACCTGGGCGATGCCCAGCGGGTCACCCGGCTGTTCGCCTATCCCAACAACTGCAACGTGATCTGCTACCGCGACTGGACACTCGAACAGACCGTCGAGCACTACCTCACCCAGAGCGTGCAGCGCGACGGCTATGCCAATGCCAAGGTCACGGTGAACCGCGACAACGACAAGCTGCGCGCCAGCATCACCGACGTACCGGCGAGCTACGCCGAACCCTTGCGCAAGCTGCTCGACAGCGGCGAGCTGGCCTACCAGGGCGCCACCCGCCTCAACCAGAAAGGCGGCTGGGACTATAGCTGGTACCTGTTCCTGCCCCTGGGCATGGCCCTGGAGAACCGTCGCAGCATCGAACTGCTGCACTTCCCGCCGGACTACTCGCTGACCCGCTACCAGGACTACCTGAAGTCCAACACCACCGACCGCTGGGCGCAACTTCTGACCTTCAACGGTATCGAGGCTACCCAGACCCCGGCCTACCAGACCATCGTCGACATCGCCCCGATCGCCGCGCCGGCCAGCGCCGGCAAGGACCTGGAAGGGGTCTACAGCTACTTCAACGACTACCAGGTGCGCATGGTCAAGGAAGTGGCCCTGACCCACGACGGCAAAGGCGCCTTGCCGATGGTCGCGTTCGGCGCGCCGGTACGGGCCTGGATCCAGCAGCAGTATGGGCCGAAGGTGAATGTGCTCGGCCTGGTGAGCATCAGCCCCGAGGCCAACAGCGCCAAGGTGCCCGTGCTCGGCGCCAACCACCCGAGCGCGATCTGGTACGCCGCCGACCCGAAAAGCTACGACGGCGACCAGGACAAGGCCGATGCCGCAGGCCTGAAGATGATGGGCCAGGACCTCTCCGCCGCCTGCTGGCAGGCCGGCATGGGGCGCAACCCGCAGGCCGATGCCAAGCTCACCCTGGATGCCTGCACCAGCAAGTGGCAGGTAACCCAGAAGAAGCAGACCTGCGAATTGTTCTACCGCACCATCCGCGAGATGACTCCGGAGCAGGCGGCGGCCAAGTGCAATACCGGAACGGTGACGCGCAGCTTGCGGGACCTGCGTAAACCGGTCGAAGTGCTACACCCAGAGATCTGAGTTACTTGCACAAGGGGCCGCGATGCGGCCCTATCGCCGGCAAGCCGGCTCCCACCCCGACCGCGCCGCCTTCAAGCCAAGTGCCATCGCTGTGGGAGCTGGCTTGCCAGCGATGGGCGCGTAGCGGCCCCAATACAAGACAGCGTGCGAAATCAGTCTTCGAGCAACGTACAGGCCATCACCAGCGCATCTTCCCGCCCGCCCGCCATCGGGTAGTAGTCACGGCGCCGGCCGACTTCATTGAAGCCATAGCGCTCGTACAGGCGATACGCCGACTGGTTGCTGGCACGTACCTCCAGGAAACACTCCCGGCCATTGAGCTGGTAGGCCCGGGACATCAGGTGCTCGAGCAGGCGCAGGCCGAGGCCACAGCCCTGGTTCTCCGGCTTTACTGTGATGTTGAGCAGGTGCGCCTCATCGATGATCACGTTGATCACGCCATGGCCGACCTGCTGCTGGCCGTCGAACATCAGCCACACTTCGTAGGACTTCAGCGCATCCTGGAAGATGCCGCGGGTCCAGGGATGGCTGAAGGCGGCATATTCGATCTTCAGCAGGGTATCCAGATCCGCCTCGGTTGCCGGGCGGAAACTGATCGAGTCACTCATTCAACGCGTTTCCAGCGCGCCATCAGCTGGCGCATGGCTTTCCAGACGTCCGCCTTGCGCTGCGGCTCGTCCATCAACAGTTCAAGGCCGGGCAAGGCCCAGGCATCGCCGAGCAGGTCGACCTTGAGTTCTTGGTAATAAGCTTCGCCGTCTGCCTGGCCGGCGAAGCGAATGGCCGGCAGGCCGATCAGCCACAGGCAGGCGCACGGCGCCTCTTCCAGGCGAGCGGCGATAAAGCCCTGGACAAAGTCCCGGGCGGCATCCGGCCCCTGGTCCATGTTGCCGCGCATCAGTAGCGGCCAACGCACCGGCTCGCCAATGATCTGCGGGGCGTCCGGCAGACCGGCGGCGCGCAGCATGTCCTTGAGCAGCAGGTAGGACGGGTCGCGGCTCTGGAACGGCTGGCCGGTGGCCAGCTCCACCAGCAGCAGACAGTCGCCGGCACGCAGCAACTGCAGGGCGAAGCGCGGTGGTGGCACAGGCGCCGGGCGCGGCGCGGGAGGCTCTGCCTCTGCCTCGACCGGCTTGGCGGCGACTTTCGGCGCGCTGCCCGGGCGCGGGATCTCGATCTTCGGCCGCTCGGCACGCGCCTGAGGGGCTGCCGGAGTGGCGCTCGGCGCAGGCGCGGGAGCGGCCGGACGCACCTCGAAGTCGACCTCATCGACCGGCGCCACCGGCAACAGCAGCTCTGGCCGCGACGGCGCGGCGAACGGCAGTTCGGCGCGCGGCAGCCAGTGCACCACTTGCATGGCGGACAGGTAGGCGCGGCGGCGGGACTCGATCAGCAAGGCGCGGGTATCCGGTGGATAGTCGAAACAGTCGGGCATTCTAACGCTGTTGACCTGGATGCGCCGCAACAGATTGTCGGTCATCGCGGGCCTGCCCCGCGATGAGGCCGGTGAATCCCCCAAAAGGATCAGGGTTATCCCCATAACAGACCAAGGGGTGAAATCCTCCCCCCCGGATGCAGTACAATCGCCGCTTTTATTTGGCAACGAGTCGACCCGCCAATGATCGAACCCAAGCGCGTCCTGCGCGCCCTAGCCGAACACTGGGCCTTGATCGAGCCGCTGTGCGAGCGCTTCGACCAGGGCACCCTGAGCCTGGTCGAGCTGCGCCAGCAACTGGCCCGCCAGCAGGTGGAAAGCACCCCGCAGGACATCACCCAGCTGCTCGACGTGTGGATCCGCCTGGACATCCTGGTCCCGGTGGCCAAGAGCCCGAACCGTTTCGAGCTCAACGCGCAGATCCACGACTTCCTCGCCTACCTGCGCCGCGAGCACCGGCTGGGCCTGTGCCTGGAGATCGAGGCCTACCTGCGCCACCTGGAGCGCCTGGCCGGGCATATCCAGGACGCCTTCGACAACCGCGACAGCGACGACCTGGCGCGCCAGTTGCGCCTGCTCGACATGCGCGTGCGCGATGTACTGAAGAAGCTCGACAACGACGAGCAGGCGCTGGTGGCCGTGGCCGAGCGGGCCAAGACCAGCAACCGCCAGATCCCCCTGCGCCAGCGCTACGCCGAAGTACTGGCGACCTGGGACGAGTACGTCGAGCCGATGATCCAGCTGGTCAACGCCGACGGCGCCTTCGAGCAGGGCGTGCGCAAGGTCGAGACCGTACTGCTGCGCCTGCTGGGTGAGCAGGCGCGCTTGGGCCACCTGGTCGACGACGACATGCTGCTGCGCACCCACGCGCGCATCCTCGAGATGCAGACCAGCGCCCAGCTGACCTTGCGCCACGCCCGCGAGCTGCTGCTGCCGCTGCGTGAAGAGGCGCGCCGGCACAACGCCGTGACCCGCGGCGCCGCGCTGGCGCTGTCGGTGATCCGCAAGAAAGGCATCGACGCCGTACCCCAGGCCGCCATGCCGCTGTTCACCCGCCCGCAGAGCACCTTCCTCGGCAGCGCCAGCCAGGTCGAGGCCTACGTCTATGCCCTGGCCCGCTTCGAGCCCAAGCCCGCGCGCTTCCCCAAGGCGCACAAGACGCAAAAGGGCCCGCTGCCCCGCGCCCCGCGCACGGTCAAGGAAATGCTCGAGCGCTGCGAAGACGCCCTGCCGCTGCCGGACCTGATGGTCTGGCTGCTGGAGCAGGAGCCTGAAGGCGCCACCGACGAACTGCTGTACTGGTTCTCGCGCCTGTCGCGCGAGAAGCGCTTCAGCCGCGAGCGCCTCGACCGCCAGCAATACCTCACCCGCGAACACCTGGTCAGCCTGCGCTCCTTCGCCCTGACCTCCAGCCGCGACAAGCCGGCGACCACGACCGAATCCACCGCGAGCCCCACCCATGCATCTTGATCTTTCCGAACTGTCCCAGCTCGCGCCGATCTTCCGCGAGCTGTTCAAGGGCTTCCACGTCAGCCGCCGCGACCCGGAGCTGTACGCCCAGCTGTCGAACTTCCAGGACCAGTACCGCACCCTGTTCAAGGCCCTGGGCTTCGAGCTGGTGTGCGATACCCGCGGCTTCTACTACTTCGTCCCCGAGCAGGCCGCCGCGCAGGTCAACAAGACCGCCCAGCGCCTGTCGCTGTTTACCTTCATCCTGGTCGAGCACCTCGCCGACCAGGGGCGCGACCCGATGGCCGTGCTCGACGGTGGCAGCATCGGCCGTGACGAACTGCCGTCGCTGCTGGACAAGTACCGCGACCTGTTCCTGCAGGCCGAAGTGCAGACCGTCGACGAGCTCGAAGAAAAAATCATGCGCCGCATGAGCCAGCTCGGCTTTGCCCATGAGGAAGGCGGCATCTACCGCTTCCTGCCGCCGATGCACCGCTTCCTCGACGTCTGCCTGTCGGTCCAGCAGGACCGCGACTTGGCCGCCACCCTGCACAGCGACCTGCCGCTGCCGGTACCCGTGCTGGTTGTGGAAGAGACGCCCGAAGAACTCAACCGCACCGACGACCCGCTCGACCTCACCCCGTTCGATGGCGAGGAAAGCGAAGAGGATGCCCTGGCTCGGGCGATCCGCGAAGAGCAACAGGAGATTGACGCATGAGCCAGGAACGCTACGGCATCCGCCGCTTCGCACTGCTCAACACCGCCGGCTACAGCCTAGGCCTGTTCCCCCTGGAACACCCGCTGTCGGTCTATGGCGCCAACAACCTGGGTAAATCGGCGTCGATCAACGCCCTGCAGTTCCCGATCCTGGCGCGCATGTCCGACATGAGCTTTGGCAAGTACAGCCTGGAGCAGTCACGCCGCTTCTACTTCGCCACCGACACCAGCTACATCCTCTGCGAGCTGAACCTGCCCCACGGCCCTCACGTGATCGGCGTGGTCGGCCGCGGCCCGGGCGGCGGCTTCGGCCACCAGTTCTTCGCCTACCAAGGCGAGCTGGACCTGGCCCACTACCAGAAAGACGACACCTGCCTGCGCCAGAAAGAGCTGTTCACCAACCTCGAGCGCCATGGCCTGAAGGCCTACGAGCTCAAGCCTGACGAACTACGCCGGCTGCTGGTCGGCGGCCACACCTCGGTGCCGCTGGACCTGACCCTGATCCCGCTGCGCTCGACCAGCGAACAGAGTCTGAAGACATTCCGGGCGCTATTCATCAACCTGCTGCACATGCGCGAAATCACCGCCGCCAAGCTCAAGCAACTGTTCCTCGATGCCTTCGAGCACAGCCTGCGTTCGGGCAGCGTCGACTACATCGCTGCCTGCGAAGAGGCCTTCCGCGATGTGCGCCGCATGGAGGGCGACTACAACGCCCTGGTGGCTGCCGGCCCGTTGGTCGAGGCCCTGGCCGGCGGCGTGGCCCAGCGCGACATCCTGCGCGGCAAGCTGCACCGTATCTCGCCCCTGCTCGACAACCTGCTGGGCACATGGCAGGAATACGCCATGGCACGCAAGGAAGAGCTGACCATCCAAGCCGAGCACTACCGTGGCGAGCAGGACCGCCTGCAGAACGACCAGCGCGGCGGCACTCAGGAGTTGATGCGCCTGGAGCGCGAGATCACCGGCATCCAGCGCTGGCTGGGGGAGCTGTCGGTGCTCAAGCACCGCTTCGCCCTGGTCACCGACGTCAAGGTGCTGGAGCAGCAGCTGCTGGCCGCCAAGGACGCCCACGATGAACTGGCCGGCGCCCTGGCCCAGTCGCGGCAGTTCTCCGCCGAAGACCTCGACGAGCGCGTGCGCGACCTTGAAAAACGCGTCAAGGCGGTCAAGCAGCAGCTCGACCACGCCGACAACAACAGCTACGCCCGCCTGCGCGAAGAGTTCTCGCAGCAGGACGTGGACCGCCTGATGCGCCTGTTCAACGGCGCGCTGTTCAGCCTGCCGATGGGTGACCGCGGCATCGAGCTGGACGACAGCGACGTCTGGGTGAAGACCCTGGAAAGCGTGCTCGACCGCTTCAAGGGAGAGCGCTTCGAAGTGCCCGGCCTGTCCATCGACATCTCGCACATCGACCCGCCCGCGCTGCAGGCCCTGGCCGACCGCGCCGCCCTGCGCGACCAGAAGGAACGCCTGGAGAAGGAGCTCAAGCAGCTCAAGACCCAGCAGGCCGTGGCCCTCGACCGCGCCGCGAGCAAGGCGCAGACCGAAGCGCTGTACCAGCAGGTGCTGGATGCGCAGAAGGCCCTGGAAGACTTCCGCCGCACCGAGACCCTGGCTGCCGAAGAGCCGGAAAAAATGGAGCAACTGGGCCAGCTGGAAGCCGCCCAGGACGAGCTCAAGCGCTCCAGCGACGCCTTCACCGAGCGCGTCCAGCAGCTGTCGGCCAAGCTGCAACTGGTGGGCCGGCAGATCGCCGACCTGGAAGCCAAGCAGCGCACCCTGGAAGACGCCCTGCGCCGTCGCCAACTGCTGCCGGCCGACCTGCCGTTCGGCACGCCGTTCATGGAAGCCATCGACGACTCCATGGACAACCTGCTGCCGCTGCTCAACGACTACCAGGACAGCTGGCAGGCCCTGCAACGCGTGGACAACCAGATCGAGGCGCTGTACGCCCAGGTGCGCCTGAAGGGCGTGGCCAAGTTCGACAGCGAAGACGACATGGAGCGCCGCCTGCAGCTGCTGATCAACGCCTACTCGCACCGCACCGAGGAAGCGCTGACCCTGGCCAAGGCCCGCCGCGCCGCGGTCACCGACATCGCCCGGACCCTGCGCAACATCCGTAGCGACTATGACAGTCTCGAGCACCAGCTGGCGCTGTTCAACCGAGAGATCAACAAGCGCCAGGTATCGAACCTGGAGAGCTTCCGCGTGGTGCTGGCACCGAACAAGGAAGCGCTCAAGCACATCGACCAGATCATCCACAGCGCCGGCCAGTACGAGGAAGGCGAGACCCTGTCGGTGTTCGACCTGACCCAGAGCGCCGAGCAGGACCACAAGAACGAAGAGGCCAAGGAGTACCTGGCGCGGTTGGTGGCGGCCAACCACAACCAGCTGGGCCTGAAGGACCTGTTCGAACTGGCCTTCGAGATCACCAAGATCAACAGCCAGCCGGTGATCCACGCCGACATCGATGGCGCCGCGTCCAACGGCACCACCATGACCATCAAGGCGCTGACCAACATGTATTTGTTGCTGCACCTGATGGACCGCGACCTGGCCGGGCGCATTCGCCTGCCGTACTACCTCGACGAGGCGGCGGACATCGACGAACGCAACCAGGCGGCGTTGCTGGAAACCAGCCAGCAGCTGGGCTTCGTGCCGATCCTGGCGAGCGTGAAGCCGCAGGTGTCGGCGCGGGTGGCAATCGACCTGGAAGGTGGCAGCGGGCCGAATGGCATCTACATCGACGAGTCGGACTGGAAGTACATCAGCCGTCGCGACGAGGTGAAGGCGATAGTGCGTGAGGATGAGGCCGAGGAACTGGCCTGATTCAAACCGAAAAGCATCGCGGGGCAATTCGCATCGGCGCACCGCCGCTCCCACAAGGCTCTGTGGGAGCGGGATTGCCCCGCGATCATTTCAACCGGCTGTTACTGTTGAGCCCAAGGCACGATCGGAATCGCCGTCACCGCATTCTGCGGGCTGCCTTCGATCACGCGGTCGCTGTACACCAGGTACACCAGCGTGTTGCGCTTCTTGTCGAGAAAACGTACCACCTGCATGGTCTTGAACACCAGCGAGGTGCGTTCCTTGAACACCTCCTCGCCATCCTTGAGCTCACCCTTGAACTGGATCGGCCCGACCTGACGGCAGGCAATCGACGCCTCGGCGCGGTCCTCGGCCAGACCCAACCCCCCTTTCAGGCCGCCGGTCTTGGCCCGCGACAGGTAACAAGTCACACCATCGACCTTCGGGTCGTCGAACGCCTCGACGACGATGCGGTCATTCGGCCCGACGAACTTGAACACGGTGGACACCTGGCCGATTTCCTCGGCCCAGGCCAGCATCGGCAGTGCCAGCGCGGCGGCGGCAATCAATCCTTTAAGCACTTGCATCTCCTTCAGACCAACACCAGGTTGTCGCGGTGCACCAGCTCAGGCTCGGCGCTGTAGCCCAGCAGGCCCTCAATGGCATCGGACGGCTGGCCAATGATCTTCTGCGCCTCCAGGGCGCTGTAGTTGGCCAGGCCACGGGCCACTTCCAGGCCGTCGGGACCGACGCAGACCACCATCTCGCCACGGCGGAAACTGCCCTGCACGGTCTTCACGCCGACCGGCAGCAGGCTCTTGTTCGATTCGCGCAGCGCCTTCACGGCACCGTTGTCGATCACCAGGGTGCCACGGGTCTGCAGATGGCCGGCCAGCCACTGCTTGCGCGCGGCGAGCATGCCGCGCTCAGGCGACAGCAGGGTGCCCAGGCGCTCACCGGCCTTCAGGCGGTCGAGCACGCGCTCGATACGGCCACCGATGATGATGGTATGCGCACCAGAACGGGCAGCCAGGCGCGCGGCGCGCAGCTTGGTTTGCATGCCGCCACGGCCCAAGGCGCCGCCGGTGCCGCCGGCCACGGCATCCAGCGCCGGGTCATCGGCGCGGGCTTCGTAGATCAGCTGGGCCTCGGGGTTGTTGCGCGGGTCAGCGTCGAACATGCCGTCGCGGTCGGTGAGGATCACCAGCAGGTCGGCTTCCACCAGGTTGGCCACCAACGCCGCCAGGGTGTCGTTGTCACCGAAGCGGATCTCGTCGGTGACCACGGTGTCGTTCTCATTGATCACCGGCACCACGCCCAGGTCTACCAGGGTGCGCAGGGTGCTGCGGGCGTTGAGGTAACGCTTGCGGTCGGAGAGGTCGTCGTGGGTCAGGAGGATCTGCGCGGTGTGCTTGCCGTGTTCGCCGAAGCTCGACTCCCAGGCCTGCACCAGGCGCATCTGGCCAAGCGAGGCGGCGGCCTGCAGCTCGTTCATCGCGCTCGGTCGCGTGGTCCAGCCCAGCTGGCTCATGCCCGCCGCCACGGCCCCGGAGGAGACCAGCACCAGTTCCACGCCCGCTTCACGCAGGGCCAGCATCTGCTCGACCCACACCGCCATGGCGCCACGGTCGAGGCCCTTGCCGTCGGCGGTCAGCAGCGCGCTGCCGATCTTCACGACCCAGCGCTTGGCGCCAGTCACCTTGCTTCGCATCTTCTCTTCCAACCTATGTCGAATCTGTAGATACCTTGGATACAAAAACGCCGCTCCAGAGAGCGGCGTTTAGTGTACTGCAACCGATCAGTCGCGCACGTAAATGATTTCCGGGCCGTCTTCATCGTCCTCGAAATCATCCCAGTCGTCATCGTCGCCGATGTCGTGCACGCTCTTGACGCCGGTGCGACGCAGGGTGCGGGCGTCGTCGAGGGCCTGCAGCTGGGCGCGGGCCTCGTCTTCGATGCGCTGGTCGAGCTCGGCCAGCTCTGCAGCGTAGGCCGGGTCATTGGCCAGGCGGTCGGCGCGGTCCTCGAGGTAACGCATCAGGTCATGGCTGAGCTTCTCGGTACCCTGCTTGGCGATAGCCGAGATCACGTACACCGGGCCATCCCAGTTCAGGCGCTCGACCACTTCCTTGACGCGCTCGTCACGCTCGTCGTCCATGATCATGTCGGCCTTGTTCAGCACCAGCCAGCGCTCACGGTCGACCAGCGCCGGGCTGAACTGCGCCAGCTCGTTGATGATCACTTCGGCTGCGTCGGCCGGGCTGCTGCCATCCAGCGGCGCCAGGTCGACCAGGTGCAGCAGCACGCGGGTACGGGCCAGGTGCTTGAGGAAGCGGATACCCAGGCCGGCACCTTCGGAGGCGCCTTCGATCAGGCCAGGGATGTCGGCGATGACGAAGCTCTTCCAGCGGTCGACGCTGACCACGCCAAGGTTCGGCACCAGGGTGGTGAACGGGTAGTCGGCGACCTTCGGCTTGGCGGCCGAAACCGAGCGGATGAAAGTACTCTTGCCGGCGTTCGGCAGACCCAGCAGACCGACGTCGGCCAGGACTTTCATTTCCATCTTCAGGTCGCGCTGATCGCCCGGCTTGCCTGGGGTGGTCTGGCGCGGCGCACGGTTGGTGCTCGACTTGAAACGGGTGTTGCCCAGGCCGTGCCAGCCGCCTTGGGCGACCATCAGCTTCTGTCCCGGGGTGACCAGGTCACCGATCACTTCCTGGGTGGAGGCGTCGATCACGGTGGTGCCGACCGGCACGCGCAGGAACAGGTCCTCGCCCTTCTTGCCGGTGCAATCGGTGCTGCCACCGTTCTGGCCGCGCTGGGCCTCGTGGTGGCGGGTATAGCGATAGTCGACGAGGGTGTTGAGGTTCTCGTCGGCCACCATGTACACCGAGCCGCCGTCACCGCCGTCGCCGCCGTTGGGGCCACCGTTCTCGATGAATTTCTCGCGGCGGAAGCTCATGCAACCGTTGCCGCCGTCACCGGCTTTTACCCGGATCGATACTTCGTCTACAAACTTCATTCAAAACCGCCTCTCGTCGGACGACGAGTCGAAAACCAGAAAACCATGAGGCTCTTGCAAAAATGAGCGCGGCGGCCCCGTACGAATCAGAAACCAACGCCGGCAGCCCAGACAAACAGCTTTGCAAGAGGCTCACCACAAACGAAAAAGCCCCGTCGCATGACGGGGCTTCTGGAGCGACGTCGCGATTAAGCGGCGACGATGCTCACGTAACGGCGCATGAACTCGCCTTTCTTCTCGAACTTGATCACGCCTTCGATCTTAGCGAACAGGGTGTGATCCTTGCCCATGCCAACGCCGTAGCCAGCGTGGAATTCGGTGCCGCGCTGACGGACGATGATGTTGCCAGGTTTGATGACCTGACCGCCATACATCTTCACGCCAAGGCGTTTCGATTCTGAGTCGCGACCGTTACGAGTACTACCACCAGCCTTCTTGTGAGCCATGGTTCAATTCTCCAATAAATTCAGGGGATCGGGGCGATTAAGCCTGGATACCGGTGATTTTGATTTCGGTGAACCACTGGCGGTGGCCCATGCGCTTCATGTGGTGCTTACGACGACGGAACTTGATGATGCGAACCTTGTCGTGACGGCCTTGCGAAACGACTTCGGCCACTACTTTAGCACCAGCAACAACTGGAGCGCCGATGGTGACTTCTTCACCGTTGGCGACCAGCAGAACGCGATCGAAGGTCACGGATTCGCCAGTGGCGACTTCCAGTTTTTCGATCTTGAGGAATTCACCTTCAGCGACTTTGTACTGCTTGCCGCCGGTAACGATTACTGCGTAAGACATGGTATTTCTCCGATAATCCTGCTCACCCAGCGCTTTATATGATGAGTATTGGCTGGCATGGCTGCACAGGGCTGGAACGGCCCGGTGCAATTGCGTAAGGCAGGTGCTGCCCAGGAAGTTAGGGTGCGCGATTGTACGCAACCCCATAAATGCTTGCAAGTACCGGCCCGGGGCCACGGCCACCGCGCCTTGACACACCGGTACCTGCGACCTAGCATGCCGCGCAACCTCAATGGAGCAGCCGATGCAACCCCAAACCTTCTACCGCGCGGTAGCTGATGACTTCAGCGCCGTCGACGAGATCATCAAGAAGCAGCTGACCTCGCGCGTGCCGCTGGTATCGAAGATCGGCGACTATATCACGTCCGCTGGCGGCAAACGCCTGCGCCCCCTGCTGGTGCTGCTGTGCGGCAAGGCCCTGGGCCGCGAGGGCGACGACCTGCGCCTGCTGGCGGCGACCATCGAGTTCCTGCACACCGCCACCCTGCTGCACGACGACGTGGTCGACATGTCCGGCATGCGCCGTGGCCGCTCCACCGCCAACGCCCTGTGGGGCAACGCGCCGAGCGTACTGGTGGGCGACTTCCTCTATTCGCGCTCGTTCGAGATGATGGTCGAGCTGGGCTCGATGCCGGTCATGCAGATCCTCTCCAAGGCCACACGGGTGATCGCCGAAGGTGAAGTGCTGCAGCTGTCGCGCGTGCGTGATGCCAGCACCACCGAGGAAATCTACATGGACGTCATCCGCGGCAAGACCGCGATGCTGTTCGAAGCCTCGACCCACAGCGCCGCCGCCCTGGCCGGCGCCACGGACGCGCAGCGCGAGGCCCTGCGTACCTTCGGCGACCACCTGGGCGTGGCCTTCCAGCTGGTCGACGACCTGCTCGACTACAAGGGCGACTCCGAGACCCTGGGCAAGAACGTCGGCGACGACCTGGCCGAAGGCAAGCCGACCCTGCCGCTGATCTACACCATGCGCGAAGGCACCGCGGAGCAGGCCGCTCTGGTACGCCAGGCGATCCAGAAGGGTGGCCTGGAGGACCTGGAGCAGATCCGCCTCGCCGTCGAGGCATCCGGCGCGCTGGACTACACCGCGCAGATGGCCCGCGACTACGTCGCCCGCGCCATCGCCTGCCTGGAAGTGCTGCCGGCCAGCGAATACCGGGATGCACTGGTAGAGCTGAGCGAGTTTGCCGTAGCGCGTACGCACTGATCCATCGCATCACCCCTATCGCGGGGCAAGCCCGCTCCCACGCCAGCACATCATGGCGTGGGAGCAGGCTTGCCCCGCGATGCTTTTGTGCAGGAAATCACTAAACCCTATACAATGTGCGCCTTTAACCGCCTGTACTTGAAAGGAAACGCCGTGAGCACTCTGCCACCCTGCCCCCAATGCAACTCCGAATACACCTATGAGGATGGCACCCAACTGATCTGCCCCGAATGCGCCCACGAGTGGTCGGCCAACGGCGAAGCCGAAGCCGCCAGCGACGACGTGGTGAAAAAGGATTCGGTCGGCAACGTCCTGCAGGACGGCGACACCGTCACCGTGATCAAGGATCTCAAGGTCAAGGGTTCGTCCCTGGTGGTCAAGGTCGGCACCAAGGTCAAGAACATCCGTCTGTGCGACGGCGACCACGACATCGACTGCAAGATCGACGGCATCGGCGCGATGAAACTCAAGTCTGAGTTCGTGCGCAAGGTCTGATCGCCTGCCCCTCGGGGCTGCCCAACGGGCGGCCCTGACAGATCCTGCAACAGGATCGCCGGGACCATTCGGAAGAAATCTTCCAATAGTCTCTTGCTATTTTGATAATAAGAATTATTCTCATTGGAACCGCTATCCAAGGAGAGTAGCCATGACCTATCTCATCGACGCCTGGCTCGACCGCCCCCACCCTTACCTGCGTATCCTGCATCGCGAGACTGGCGAAGTCTGCGCCGTGCTCGAGGAAGACGCGCTCGATGAACTGCGCGACCAGGGCGACCTGGACCTCATGGGGCTGAATTCGAGTGAGCCGGGAGTGCTCAAGGAGCTGGTGAGGAACCTGTTCCTGTTCTGCTATGCGCGGGCATTGCGCCCGGGCGGAACGGATTGGAACTGAATTTAGCAGGCCTGCCCTCATCGCCGGCAAGCCGGCTCCCACACTGATCGCAACGACCTAAGGTCTTGTGCTGTTCCTGTGAGAGCGGGCTTGCACGCGAATGGGCCGCAAAGCGGCCCCGACGGTATTACAGAACGTCGAGCAGTTCGACGTCGAATACCAGGGTGCTGTGCGGCGGGATGCTGCCGACGCCTTGAGCGCCGTAGGCCAGCTCGCTCGGCACGTACAGGCGCCATTTGCTGCCAGCATTCATCAGTTGCAGGGCCTCGGTCCAGCCGGCGATCACGCCGCCAACCGGGAATTCGGCAGGCTGGCCACGATCGTAGGAGCTGTCGAACACGGTGCCGTCGATCAGGGTGCCGTGGTAATGAGTACGCACGTTGTCTTCGCGGGACGGCTTGGCGCCCTCGCCTGCGGTCAGCACTTCGTACTGCAGGCCCGAGGCCAGGGTCACGATGCCTTCACGCTTGGCGTTGTCAGCCAGGAATTCCTTGCCGGCGGCAGCGGCGGCTTCGGCCTTGGCAGCAGCTTCTGCCTGCATCACTTCGCGGATGACCTTGAAGGCCGCCGACAGGTCTTCTTCGCTGACGCGGCTGTCGGCGCCGTTGAAGGCATCGGTCAGGCCGGCGACGATGGCGGTCAGGTTGACGCCCGGTGGCGGGTTGTCGCGCAGCTGGCCACCCAGCTGACGGCCGATGCCGTAGCTGACGCGGGATTCGTCGGTGGACAGATTGAGTTCGGACATTGGCGTGCTCCGCTTGAGGGCGCACTGCATCCGCGCCCTGATGAAAAGGGCGAGCAGCCTAGCACACTGGCGCCGCGCGAAGCAGCTACCAGGCCGATCGCTGGGAGATCGGTAATTTGAGGTCTTCTTCCGGGTGCGTGCCCATGCCGCACATCTCGTCTTGCACGGACCAATGGGTAAGATTCATCGACACTTGGGGAATGGCTTGCAGAAGCTGCCTTGCATCCTCCACCGAATGCACCCTCAGGCGTTCACCACGGGCGTCGGCAAGGGGGTGGGCACGGCCTTTGATCCGGGCCTCCAACAGATAATCGCCGCCTTCGATGGCGATCAGGTTGAGTTCGTCGACATGGCCAGCCCTGGCCTCGGAATTGAGCTGATGCAGGTTCATGGACGCACCTCGCTGCGGGAACCGCGCATGAGTGCTCATTTTTTGTACAGACCTGCTGAAAGTACAAGCCACCATCCGTCAGGAGCTGAAAAGCATCGCGGGGCAAGCCCGCGATGAGCGCAGACGGATCAGTGCTTGGTGATGCGATCCAGGTAACCCATGACGAATGCCGAAATGACGAAGGTCATGTGGATGATCACGTACCACATCAGGTAGTCGGTGGAGATGTTCTGCGCATCCATGAACACCCGCAGCAGGTGGATCGAGGAAATGGCGACGATCGATGCGGCGACCTTCATCTTCAACGACGAGGAATCCATCTTGCCCAGCCAGTTGAGCTTTTCCTTGCTCTCGTCGATGTCCAGCTGCGAGACGAAGTTCTCGTAGCCGGAGATCATCACCATCACCAGCAGGCCACCAACCAGCGACATGTCGATCAGCGACAGGATCACCAGGATCAGGTCGGCTTCGGCGAGGGTGAAGACGTTGGGCAGGACATGGATGATTTCCTGGAAGAACTTCAGGGCCAGTGCCAACAGGCCCAGCGAGAGGCCGAAGTAGATCGGGGCGAGCAGCCAGCGCGAGGCATACATCGCGTTTTCGAGGATACGTTCCATGGACAATAAGGGACTCTGAAGTGACTGGAAAAGCGAGCGCGAGTATATCCAGCCACCTGTTACAGCAAAAGCCTGCGGTCAGTTGCCGCAGGCCCGATAAATCCTCTATATCCTATCGCCGGCAAGCCGGCTCCCACAGGTCAGGTGTGTAACAGCTTGCTGGCGACGAGATCATTGGATCAGGTTTCGGGATGGAACTGATAATCCCCAAGGTTCCGGCAACGTTCACCATTGATCCGACGCAACTGCGCCTGCAGGTGCAGGCACCAGATCTGCGGATCTTCAGCGACCTGATAGCCATGGAGGGTGAGGCTGTCGACGATGGCATTCATCACCGATTCGGCGACCATCGGCCCGTGGAACGGGCCCTGGGCCTTGATCGCCGAGGGTTGTTCACCGGCCATGCCGGCGGCGAACAGCAAGGTCCACATGCCATTGTCGCCGGCCAGCGGACGGATGCTGCATTCGATGCGGGTCACCAGGCCCAGGCACTGGCGGGTGAGGCTGAGGTTGCGCATGGCGGCGTCCCCTCTGTAAAGCCCTGTTCAGCCTGAAACCTTCAGGCTGTTTCCATCCTGAACCCTGATAACGTCCTTAAGTTCCACTGTAGCCGACCTAAGGAAAAAGTTGGAAAACTGGCGCTGAACGGTAGCACTTCGCCGCTAGCGCCAGTTTATTGACTTACGCAGGCTTGGCCTGGGTGATGACCTCCTCCAGGCGCTCTTTCTCGGCTTCCTTGATTTCTTCCTCGCTGATCATCTCGGCGATCACCCGCAGGCGCTCGACCACCCGGGCGTTGACACTGCCCTCGGCGAATTCGCCCTTGTCATCCATCTCGCCGGCCTCCTCGCCCACCAGCAGGCTCAAGGCTTCGTCGGCCTGGCTGACGGCATAGACATGGAAACGACCAGCCTCGACCGCCTGCACCACCCGCTCGTCGAGCATCAGCGTGGCGACGTTGGCACGCGGGATGATCACCCCTTGTTCACCGGTCAGGCCACGGGCTTCACAAAGTCGGAAGAAGCCTTCGATCTTCTCGTTGACCCCACCGACCGCCTGCACCTCGCCAAACTGGTTGATCGAGCCGGTAATGGCAAAGCACTGCTTCAGCGGCGTACGCGACAACGCCGAGATCAGCGTGCATGCCTCGCCCAGCGAGGCGCTGTCGCCGTCGACATAGCCATAGGACTGCTCCAGCGCGATGCTCGCCGAGATCGCCAGGGGAAACTCCTGGGCATAGCGGCTGCCCAGGTAGCCGGTGAGGATCATCACCCCCTTGGAGTGGATCGGCTGCCCCAGGTTGACCTCGCGCTCGATGTCGACGATGCCACTGCCGCCCGGGTAGACGGTGGCGGAAATCCGCGCCGGCATGCCGAACGCCGAATCGCCGACCTCGAGCACGGTCAAGCCGTTGCACTTGCCGATCGCCGCGCCTTCGGTGTCAATCAGGATGATCCCGGCGAGCATGTCGTCTAGCACCCGCTGCGACACCCGCCCGGTGCGCTGGGCCTTGGCCTTCAGGGCGCGCTCGATGTGACCGGCGTCGGTCATGCTCTCGCTGGCCAGCTGGCGGATGAAGTCGGCCTCGCTGACCAGCTGGAACAAGTCGCCGATGCGCGCCGACAGCCGCGACTGGTTCTCGGCCAGGCGCGCGCTGTAGGTGGCCAGGCGCGCCACTGCATCGCTGGTCAGCGGCGCCATGCCTTCCTCGTTGGTGCGGGTGCGCAGCAACTGGGCGAACTGCTCCAGGTTCTCGTCGACCATGGGCATGTCTTCATCGAAGTCCACGAGCACCCGGAACATCTCCTGGAAGTCCGGGTCATGGTCCTGCAGCGCATAGTACAGTTGGCGCGAGCCAATGATCACCAGCTTGACGCTGAGCGGGATCATCTGTGGCGTCAGGCTCACCGTGGCGACACGGCCCAGTTCGCCCAGCGGCGACTCCATCTTCAGCTTGCGCGACTGCAAGGCACGCTTCAGGGCGTCCCAGACAAAGGGCTCGCCGAGCATCTTCTCGGCTTCGAGAATCAGGAAGCCGCCATTGGCGCGGTGCAACGCACCGGCGCGAAGCTGGCGATAGGAGGTGTACAAAGCGCCCTGGTCGGTGCTGTATTCGATGCGACCGAACAGATTGTCGTAGGTCGGATGCGGCTCGAACACCACCGGCGCCCCGCCTTTGCCCGGGTGGCCGACCACCAGGTTGGGGGCGTATTGCTCCTCGAGCATCTTGCGCGCCACCGCGTCGGTCTTGCTGTCATCGACCAATTGTTCGACGACAGTCCGCAGCAGGTTCAACTGCACCGATTGCAGATAGGCGCACACTGCGGCGTTTTCTGCGTACTTTTCCGATAACGGCGCCAGCAGCGGCTGTAGAGCAAGGGTGATGGTCTCCTCGTTGAGCTGGCGCAACTGGTTGTTCGATTCACGCTTCCATTGCGGCAGGCTGGAGAGCTCCTCGTTCAAACGCTCCTCGAGCTCGGCGATGTCCTCGTGGAAGCGCTCGCGCAATTGCTCAGGCAGTTGAGCGAATTCAGCTTCGTCCAGCGCCTTGCCATCGGCCATGGGGGTAAAGGCGACATTGCTGCTGTCGCGGTACAGCGCCACATCCTTCTCCAGCGAGGCGCGCTCGATCACATCCAGTGCCCGGTCATAGCGCTGGTTGAAGGCGCGGTCGATGGCGCTTTTCTTCTGCTGGTAGGAAGGGTGCTCGAACACCGCCGGGAACGTAGCCAACAGGTTGTCGATCAGGCCGTTCATGTCGCTGATGAACTCATGGGCGCTGCCAGCCGGCAGTTCCAGCGCGCGTGGCTCGCGCGAGTCCTCGAAGTTGTTGACATACAACCAGTCGGCCGGGGTGTGCTGGCGCTTGCCTTCGGCCTTGAGGTAACGCTTGACGAAGGAGAAACGGCCCGTACCGGGCTCGCCCATCACATACACGTTGTAACCGGGACGCGGCATGGCCACGCCGAACTGCAGGGCCTCGACAGCACGTTCCTGGCCCAGCACACCACGAAATGGCTCCAGATCGTCGGTATTGGAAAAAGCAAACTGTTCAGCGGAGAAACGCCGGGTCAGGGCTTCTGGCGCGAGACGCAGGCGCGAGGCGACAGGATCGGGCATTGGGTTTCCTTACTTCGGCGGGGCGGATGAAAGGCATTCTGGCGCTGCCAGCGCGTAGCGGCAAGGCTCCGTGGGACTTTATGTCACAGCCCAAGCCTGGCCATCACGCAAGCAATTTTTCGCAATAAACAACGCAACCTTTGGATCGTGCCTAAACTCCAAGCTGCGCAGGAGGATGGAAATCCTCTCGCACTGGCAACTGCGTTGCCAGAAACCTGACCATTGGTACGTCACTTGAGAAAGAGAACATCGCTATGAAACGGATTCTTCTGGGTACTCTGTTCGCCGCTGTCTCGATCAACGCCATGGCTGAAGCGCCAGGCGGCCCGAACTGCGGCTGGGGCAACCTGCTGTTCGAGGGCCAGCGCGGCACGCCGGCCCACTTCCTGGCCTCCACCACCAACGGCACTTCCGGCAACGCAACATTCGGCATGACCTCGGGCACCAATGGCTGCTCGACCAAGGCCGCACTCACCTATGGCGGCAAATCCTGGTTCGCCATGAACGGCATGATGAACGAGCTCTCCGAAGACATGGCCCAGGGCCAGGGCGAAGCCCTGACCACCTATGCCGTGGTCCTAGGTGTAGCCCCTGAAGACCGCGCGCATTTCGCCGCTGTCACCCACGAGCACTTCCAGCAGATCTTCAGCAGCGCCGACGTGACTGCCGAGACTGTCCATTCCAACACCCTGGCGGTGCTCAAGAGCGACCCGCAGTTGGCCAAGTACGCCACCGAGGCTTGAGTACCACGCCTCCCGCCCCGGCAGCGGGGCGGGTTTGGCGCTTTACCTTTCGGCATCATCAGGATGTAGTTGCCCGACATGCTCAAACGCCTCGCTTCCCTGGCGCTGATCGTCAGCGCACCGCTTCATGCCGCCCCACAGCTTGACCTGGCCCGCGTCCAGCAGTTGGCGGCCACGCCCTACTGGATCGCCCTCGGCCATTACGAGACTGCCAAGCTTGGCGGTTGGCGCAGCTATGTGGACGACCCGCGCTTCTTTCTCGCCGAGGATGGCGCGCATCACCCGGACCAGGAGCTGCAGGCAACGGTCGCCGCGCTCTATGCCCCGGCCAGCCTGGGTGACAAGCATGCCCAGTGCGTGTTCCCGGCACGGACCCGCTGGCTGCGCGAACAGCTGGCCCTCACCGACCTGCCGAGCCCGGCCTGCCAGGAATTCGATACCTGGTACAAGTCGATCGACCCGCACAGCGCGGCGCTGATCTTCCCGGCTGCCTACCTCAACAGCCCGTCGTCGATGTTCGGCCATACGCTGCTGCGCATCGACCAGTCCAATACCCGGCGTGACGACACCACGCTGCTGAGCTACGCGATCAATTTCGGCGCCTACATCGAGGGCAGCGACAACAGCATCCTCTATGCCTGGAAAGGCCTGATGGGCGGCTATCCCGGGCTGTTCGCGATGATGCCCTACCAGGAAAAGCTGTCCGAGTACCGCAGCCTGGAAAACCGTGACCTGTGGGAGTATCAACTGGACCTGACCCCAGAAGAGACCGGGCGCATGGTCGAGCACGTGTGGGAACTCAAGCAGATCAAGTTCGACTATTTCTTCTTCGACGAAAATTGCTCCTATCGCCTGCTGGAGCTGTTGCAGGTGGCACGCCCCAGCCTGGACCTGACCTCGCAGTTCCCGCTGACCGCCATCCCGACCGACACCGTGAAGGCGGTGAAACAGTCCGGGCTGGTGGCGAACGTGCGCTACCGCCCGTCCCGCGAGCGTGAACTGCTGGCCCGTGCCGAGCCGCTGGACCACGAGGAAAAGCAGCAGGTGCTGGCCATCAGCGCCGACACCGCGCAGCTGCAGAGCCCCTCCTTCACCGCCCTGCCCCGCGACCGCCAGGCGCTGGTACAGGACGCCGCCTACCGGTTGGAGCGCTACCGCGCCAACGGCCAGGAACGCGACCCGGCCCAGGCCGGCCGCAGCTATGAACTGCTCAGGGCGATCAACCGCAACCCGCCGCCGCCATTGCAGATCGAGCGGCCCGGCCTGCCGGAGGACGGCCACCAGTCGCGAACCTGGCAACTGGGGGTGGGTACCCGTGAGGACCGCGCCTACGCCGAGTATGGCCTGCGCATGGCTTACCACGACCTCAACGACAACATGGACAGTTTCCCCCTCGGCGCGCAGATCGAGATCCTGCAGCTCAAGCTGCGTCAGTACGAGGGCAACGACTGGCAGGTACAACGCCTGGACCTGGCCACCATCCGCTCGCTGACACCGCGCAACGAACTGCTCAAGCCATGGTCGTGGCAGGTCGCGGGCGGCCTGGAGCGCGTGCCGGGCAAGCATGACGACGAGGTGCTGGTCAGCCATGTCAACGGCGGCGCCGGCGGTACCTGGCAACTGGGTGACGACTTGCTGGGCTTTGCCCTGGGCACGGTGCGGGTCGAGCATCACAACGATTTCGCTGAGTTAATCTCGCCCGCCGCCGGGTTCAACGGCGGGCTGCTGTGGCGCAACCCGCTGGGCAACCTGACGCTTGAGGCAAAGGGTGATTTTTTCACCAACGGCGAAGTACGGCGTAGCGTGAGCCTTAACCAGCAATGGGAGATCAGCCGCGACCTGGGCTTGCGATTGAGTGCTTCACGCCAATTCAGCCACCTGGCCACGGCGCAGAACGAGGTGATGCTGGAGTTGAAGTGGTATCAGTACTGAGCACCTGGGCCGCTTTGCGGTCCCAGTCCCGATGCAATCCTTCGACAGCGTTTTGACATCGCGCCAACAATTCCCGACCTAGACTTTGCGGTATCAATCCGAGGGTCCTGTGGTCATGTCGCGGTACTGGTTAGCCTTGTTTCTCTTGCTGCTGGCGGGTTGCGAAACCACCCATGAACAAATGGTCAACCAGGGCTACCCGCCCGCCTATGCCGACGGCTTCCAGGACGGCTGCAGCAGCGGTCGCCAGGCCGCCGGGCTGATGGCCGGCGACTTCCGCAAGGATGCCCCGCGCTACCTGAATAACCGCCAGTACGAAAGCGGCTGGGACGATGGCTTTCGCCAGTGCCACGCCATGCAGTCCAACGAAGACCTGCGCGAGTATCGCGAACGCTATTGGGACGAGCGTGACCGCGACTGGCAGAAGGAGAAAGACCAAGGTGCGGCCCGTGCATACCGCCGCAACTGACGTCGTAAATGGACAACTGTTGAAACCCGCAGCCTGCCACCATGGTCTCCAGCACAAGGAGGCCAACCATGAGCCGAGCATTCGTCAATGAAGACCAGGCCGCCGCCCAGGCCAGCCAGCCGGTCGAGCGCCTGGTCAGCGACCAGCCCAATTACGTCACCGCCAACGGCCTGGCACAGTTGCAGCAGCGAGTGGCCGTGCTCAATGCATTGCGCGCCGCGCTGCAGGCCGAAGGCGATGCCGACAAGCAGCGGCTGGCCGATACCGAGCGTGACCTGCGCTACTTCACCGCTCGGGTGCAGAGCGCGCAGGTGGTACCTGCTGTAACGTCCACGGAGAAGGTGCAGATCGGCAGCCTGGTGCGGTTCGTCGATGAACATGACCAGGAGCATCAGGTGCAACTGGTGGGCGAGGATCAGGCCGATGCCGCCCACGGATTGGTCAACTGGGGCTCGCCGCTGGGGCAGGCGCTTCTGGGCGCCGGGCCTGGGGATGAAGTGTTGTGGCGACGGCCGGCGGGGGACCAGATGATCGAGGTACTGGCCATTCTGGGTGAGTGCTGAAATCATCGCGGCCGCTTCGCGCCCCTTTCGGCGCGAAGCGGCCGCAAGTTATCGAATCAGACCACGCCCTGGGCCAGCATCGCGTCAGCCACCTTCACAAAGCCGGCGATATTGGCGCCCTTGACGTAGTTGATGCTGCCATCGGCCTCCTCGCCGTAGTGCACGCAGGCATGGTGGATCGACTGCATGATGTGGTGCAGCTTGCTGTCCACCTCCCCGGCCGTCCACAGCAGGCGCATGGCGTTCTGCGACATCTCCAGGCCCGACGCGGCCACGCCACCGGCATTGGATGCCTTGCCAGGCGCGTAGAGGATGCCGGCCTCGATGAAGATATCCACAGCCTCCAGGGTGGTCGGCATGTTGGCCCCTTCGGCAACGCAGATACAGCCATTGCGCAGCAGGGTACGGGCGTCTTCGGCGCCCAGTTCGTTCTGCGTCGCGCACGGCAGCGCGATATCGCATGCCAGGCTCCAGGGCGTCTGGCCTTTGCGGAACTCCAGGCCGAACTGCTCGGCCAGCTCGCTGATGCGACCGCGCTTGACGTTCTTCAGCTCCATCACCGCGTCCCACTGGGCATCGGTAAGGCCGGCTTCGGCATACAAGGTGCCTTCGGAGTCGGACAGCGAGATCACCTTGCCGCCCAGGTCCATGACCTTGCGCGCCGCGTACTGGGCAACGTTGCCGGAACCGGAGATCGCCACGCGGCGACCGTCGATGCGCTGGTCGCGGCGCTTGAGCATCTCTTCGGCGAAGTACACGCAGCCGTAGCCGGTGGCCTCCGGGCGGATCAGGCTGCCGCCATAGGTCATGCCCTTGCCGGTCAGCACCGAAGTGAACTGGTTGGCCAGGCGCTTGTACTGGCCGAACAGGAAGCCGATCTCGCGGGCACCGACGCCGATGTCACCCGCAGGCACGTCGAGGTCGGCGCCAATGTGGCGGTACAGCTCGCTCATGAACGCCTGGCAGAAGCGCATCACTTCGGCGTCGCTCTTGCCCTTCGGGTCGAAGTCCGAGCCGCCTTTGCCGCCGCCCATTGGCAGCGAGGTCAGCGAGTTCTTGAACACCTGCTCGAAGGCCAGGAACTTGAGTACGCCCAGGTTGACCGACGGGTGGAAGCGCAGGCCGCCCTTGTACGGGCCGATGGCGCTGCTCATCTGGATGCGGTAGCCGCGGTTGACCTGGACCTTGCCCTGGTCGTCGACCCACGACACACGGAACAGCACGGCACGCTCGGGTTCGACCATGCGTTCGAGAATGCCTGCCTGCAGGTAGTGAGGGTTGGCTTCGAGGAAAGGCCACAGGCTGCGCAGCACCTCCTCCACGGCCTGGTGGAATTCGGGCTGGGCCGGATCGCGTTGTTGCAGTCGGGCCAGGAAATCGTCGACAGATTCGATCATGGTAGACATCTCACCAAGAGAGGGATTGTTTTTGGTTTTTTCGGGAATGTACCAAGAACCAATCGCACTGGAACAGGGCGAAATGTCGTTTTTATGAAATTAATTGGTGCGTTTTCTATAACTGTATACAAGTTTCTCGCTGTACTCGTGAGAGTGCACTTTCTCCCTGCTCTCCCTTAACGCAGCAATCGCGGGGCAAGCCCGCTCCCACGCAGCCCTTCTCATCCCTGAAAGCCAGGCACAAAAATGGGGCCCCTGAGGGCCCCATCGTTGTGCAGCAAAAACCGGCTTACTGGGCCAGTTTCTTGTGACGCACACGGTGCGGCTGGGCAGCGGCGTCGCCCAGGCGCTTCTTGCGATCGGCTTCGTACTCGGTGTAGTTGCCTTCGAAGAACACCACGCTGGAATCGTCTTCGTACGCCAGGATGTGAGTGGCCACACGGTCCAGGAACCAACGGTCGTGGGAAATCACGATGGCGGCGCCCGGGAAGTCCAGCAGGGCTTCCTCGAGCGAACGCAGGGTTTCGACGTCGAGGTCGTTGGACGGTTCGTCGAGCAGCAGGACGTTGCCGCCCTCCTTCAGGGTCAGGGCCAGGTGCAGGCGGCCACGCTCACCACCGGAGAGGTCCTTGACGAACTTCTGCTGGTCGCCGCCCTTGAAGTTGAAGCGGCCGACGTAGGTGCGCGACGGGATCTCGTAGCTGCCGATGCGGATCTGGTCGGAGCCGTCGGAGATCTGCTGGAACACGGTCTTGCTGCCGTCCAGGTCTTCGCGGCTCTGGTCGACGCAGGCCAGCTGCACGGTTTCACCGATCTCGATGCTGCCCGAGTCCGGCTGCTCCTTGCCCATCAGCATGCGGAACAGGGTCGATTTACCGGCACCGTTACCACCGATCACGCCGACGATGGCGCCCTTAGGCATGGCGAACGACAGGTTGTCGATCAGCACGCGATCGCCATAGCCCTTGGTGACGTTCTTGAACTCGATGACCTTGTCGCCCAGGCGCGGACCGGCCGGGATGTAGATCTCGTTGGTCTCGCTGCGCTTCTGGAATTCCTGCGACTGCATCTCTTCGAAGCGCTGCAGACGGGCCTTGGACTTGGACTGGCGGGCCTTGGCGCCTTTGCGCACCCACTCCAGTTCCTCTTTCATGGCCTTCTCGTGGGCGCTCTGCTGCTTGGATTCCTGCGCCAGACGGTCCGACTTGGCTTCCAGCCAGCCCGAATAGTTGCCTTCGTACGGGATGCCGGCGCCGCGGTCCAGTTCGAGGATCCAGCCGGCGACGTTGTCGAGGAAGTAACGGTCGTGGGTGATTGCCACCACGGTACCGGGGAAGTCGTGCAGGAAGCGCTCCAGCCAGGCTACCGAGTCGGCGTCCAGGTGGTTGGTCGGTTCGTCGAGCAGCAGCATGTCGGGGGCCGACAGCAGCAGGCGGCACAGGGCCACGCGGCGCTTCTCGCCACCGGACAGGTGCTCGATCTTCGCCTCCCAGGCCGGCAGGCGCAGGGCATCGGCGGCGACGTCCAGCTGGCGCTCGAGGTTGTGACCGTCGGCGGCCTGCAGGATGGCCTCGAGCTTGGCCTGTTCGGCGGCCAGCTTGTCGAAGTCGGCATCCGGGTCGGCGTAAGCGGCGTAGACCTCGTCCAGGCGGGCCTGGGCTTCCTTGATCACGCTGACCGCTTCCTCGACCACTTCACGCACGGTCTTGCTCGGGTCCAACTGCGGCTCCTGGGGCAGGTAGCCGACGTTGATGTCGGGCATCGGACGGGCTTCGCCGTCGAATTCCTTGTCGACGCCCGCCATGATCCGCAGCAGGGTCGATTTACCAGCGCCGTTCAGGCCCAGCACGCCGATCTTGGCTCCCGGGAAGAACGACAGGGAAATATTCTTGAGAATTTCCCGCTTCGGCGGCACGACCTTGCTCAGCCGATGCATGGTGTAGACGTATTGAGCCAAAACCAAGCCCTCTATCAGATAGGTAAATACACGCGCCCCGGCATTGGCCAGGGGATGTGATTACGGGGTCATTGAATAAAGTGGGCCATTCTACGCCAAGTCGCGGCGTTGCACAGATGGGGTAGATGGCGGGGCCGCCCGGCGGCCTTCGCGGGGCAAGCCCGCGCCCACGCCGGCACGGGTGGGGCGGGCTTGGCGCAGGCTCAGACGTGCGACTGCCTGGCCTTGCCACGCGGCAGGCGGCAACGGTCCGATTGCTCGGCCAGGCGCGCGGCCCAGGCGGACTTGACGCTGAAGCCGCCACTGCGGGCAGGTTTGCCAGCCGGCTTGCCCACGGCCTTGGCAGGCGCGGCAGTGGGTTTGGCGGTGGTTTGTGCGGCAACCTGGGCGACCGGCTCGGCGGCAGCCTTGGCCGACTTGCGCAGCTCGGCCAGCGACGGCGTCTTGTTGGCACTGGCGGCGGCCGCGTCCGGCTTGGCCAGCGAGCGCTGGCAGGTCTTGCAGGATACGTCCTCGGCCACGGCAGTGCTGACCAGCGTCTGACTGCTACGCCCGCAGGCGGAATCGAGGCCATTGGTGGAATAGTGGGTAACCAAAACCGTACATCTCCGATGCGTTGACTATGAAGCGGGCGGCATTCTCGCACAGGTTGCAGGGACTTGCAGAACCGGCATGACCAACTGCCGGCCGGCATCGGACATGCGGACTGGCACTTTGCCATATTTGAAGGCATGCTAGTCGGCTTCCCGCGTGCGTCTTATAGTGCGCCCAGCAACCACGGCACGGGCCGTGCATGCAGCGACAACGCAACCCCTGCCATCGTCAGCCCAATCGCAGGACCCAACGCTTGACCAATCTCACGCAACCGTCATCCCTGCGTCCTGCCGATTCCACGGCCGGCACGCACCTGCGTGGCTCGCTCAAGGGGGCGCTGGCCCTGCTCGCCCTGGTTCTGCTGGGGCTGCTGCTGTGGCAACTTTTCTCCCAGTACCGCCATACCCAGGCCGACCTGCGCCAGCAGAGCCTGGCCACCAGTGCCGAACTGGCCGACCATCTGAGCCTGAACATGGCGCTGAAGGCCCAGCAATCACTGAACCTGGTCCAGCCCTACGTCAAACCTCCGGCGCCTGTCGCCCTGCCCAGCCTGCTCGCCACCTTGCAGGCCCGCCTGCCGGCCCTGCGCGACCTGGCCTGGCTTGACGCCACCGGGCAGGTGCGCAGCGACACCCTCGCTGGCTCACCCGACCGTCAGCTGATTGACGACCTGCTGCAACTGAATCAGGGCAGGGCATTTTTCTATGGCAACGATGCCGACAATCAGCGGCTCTACCTGCTGCTGCGCCAGCCGACCGAGCAAGACCGCGGCTACTGGCTGCTGCGCCTGAGCCGCGACTACTACCAGGAGCTGACCCGTCACCTTGACGGCCCCACCCATCCCCTGTGGCTGCTGGAAAACAGCCGCAGCGGCGAGGTCATCGAGCGCCACGGGCACCGGCAGACCAGCGAAGAGCCTCTGCAAAGCGTGATGCTTGCCTTCATCGACAACAGCACCTGGCAACTGCGTGGCCTGTTCGATGCCGGCCTGGCCCGCGACAGGTTGCTGCCGGCGCTGCTCGGCAAATGCGTGCTGGTGCTGTTCTGCGCGCTGCTGCCGGTGCTGGCGCTGATCAACATGCGCCGTCGCCAACGCGCCTTGCAGGAAGACCGTCGGCGCTACCAGGAAATCTTCGAGGGCACCGGCGTGGCCCTGTGCGTGCTCGATCTCTCCAGCCTGCCGGGGCAGCTCGACCGCTACCACCTGCGCAACCGCGCCGCGCTCAAGCAAAGCCTGGCCCTGGACACCAAGCTGCGCCGCACCTTGCTTGCGGAACTGAAGATCACCGAGATCAACCAGGTGGCCCGCCAACTGCTCAACGTCGACTCCCACGCTGGCGCCTGGCAGCGCCTGATAGATGGCAGCGGGGACAGCCGCGACAGTATCGGCATGCAGTTGATCGACGCGCTGATCGAAGAGCGCCAGCAACTCGAACTGGAGGTCCGCCTACCCGCCCCGCTCGGTGGTGAACTGCACCTGTGGCTGATGGCCCGACTGCCGCAGCAGCGCCGTGACTACCAGGCGGTAATCCTGAGCATCAGCGACATCACCAGCCGCAAGCAGGTGGAGCTGTCGCTGCTCGAACGCGAGGGCTTCTGGTCGGACGTGGTGCGTACCGTGCCCGACCAGCTCTACGTGCAGGACGTTGACAGCCAGCGGATGATCTTCAGCAACCGCCACCTCGGCCAGACCCTCGGTTACGACCGCGCGGAGCTGGCACAGATGGGTGACCGCTTCTGGGAGATGCTCCTGCATCCCGGCGATGCCGAGCACTACCGCGCCCTGCGCCAGCAGCAGCGCGACACCGGCTATGGCCAGTCGCTGCACTGCCAGTTGCGCTTCCGCCATCGCGACGGTGGCTGGCGGTGCTACGACATCCGCGAGCAGGTGCTGACCCGCGACAGCGAAGGCCTGGTCACACGTATCATCGGCGTGGGCAAGGATGTCACCGTGCAGATCGAAGCCAGCGAATCGCTGCGCGACAGCGAACAGCGCTACCGCATGCTCGCCGAGAGCATCAGCGACGTGATCTTCTCCACCGACAGCCAGCTGCAGCTCAACTATGTCAGCCCCTCGGTGCAGGCGGTGCTGGGCTACCAGGCCGACTGGATCTTTGCCAACGGCTGGCAGTCGATCATTGCCAACCCGGCCCAGCTCAGCGGTGTCTACAACCTGCTCGAGCGCGTCAGCCAGGTGCTGGACGACAGCACGCAACTGGCCCAGTTGCGCAGTACCCTGCCTACGCAGTTGTTCCTGTTCGACTGCCTGCGCGCCGACGGCCGCAAGATCCCCATCGAGCTGCGCCTGGTGCTGGTGTGGGACGAACACGAGCGCTTCGAGGGGGTGCTCGGCGTGGGCCGCGACATCAGCCAGCAACGCAGGGCCGAAAAAGACCTGCGCATGGCCGCGACCGTGTTCGAGCACTCCACCTCGGCGATCCTCATTACCGACCCGGCCGGCTATATCGTCCAGGCCAACGAAGCATTCACCCGCGTCAGCGGCTATGCCGTGGCCGAGGTGCTCGACCAGCTCCCCGGCATGCTCACCGTCGAGCAGCAACAGAACGCCCAGCAAGGCTACGTGCTCAAGCAACTGAGCCAGCGCGGCAGCTGGGAAGGCGAGGTCTGGCTGAAACGGCGCAACGGCGAGCACTACCCGGCGTGGGTAGGCATCACCGCGGTGCTCGACGATGAAGGCGACCTGGCCAGCTATGTGTGCTTCTTCACCGACATCAGCGAACGCAAGGCCAGCGAGCAGCGCATCCACCGCCTGGCCTACTACGATGCCCTCACTCACCTGCCCAACCGCACGTTGTTCCAGGACCGCCTGTACACCGCCCTGCAACAGGCCGAGCGCCAGAAGGCCTGGGTGGTGCTGATGTTCCTCGACCTCGACCGCTTCAAGCCGATCAACGACTCCCTTGGCCATGCGGCGGGCGATCGCATGCTCAAGGACATGGCCGAGCGCCTGCTGGCCTGCGTCGACGACGACGACACCGTGGCGCGCATGGGCGGCGACGAGTTCACCCTGCTGCTGCAGCCCAAGGCCAGCCGCGAGCAGGCCCTCAACCGCGCCATCCATGTTGCCGAGCACATCCTCGACGGGCTGGTCACCCCGTTCGTGCTGGAAAACCGCGAGTTCTTCGTCACCGCCAGTATCGGCATCGCCCTGAGCCCACAGGACGGCAGCGAGCTCAGCCAGTTGATGAAGAACGCCGACACGGCGATGTACCACGCCAAGGAACGCGGCAAGAACAACTTCCAGTTCTACCAAGCGGACATGAACGCCAGCGCCTTGGAGCGTCTGGAACTGGAAAGCGACCTGCGCCATGCACTAGAGCAGAACGAGTTCATCCTCTATTACCAGCCACAGTTCAGCGGCGACGGCAAGCGCCTGACCGGCGCCGAGGCGCTGTTGCGCTGGCGCCACCCGACACGCGGCCTGGTGCCGCCGGGCGACTTCATCCCGGTGATCGAGGAGCTGGGCCTGGTGGTCGACGTTGGCGACTGGGTACTGCGCGAATCCTGCCGTCAGCTCAAGGCCTGGCACCAGCAGAAAGTGCGTGTGCCCAAGGTGTCGGTGAACATCTCCGCCCGGCAGTTCTCCGACGGCCAGCTGGGCACGCGCATCGCAACTATCCTCGACGAAACGGGGCTGCCGCCGGCGTGCCTGGAGCTGGAGCTGACCGAAAGCATCCTGATGCGCGAGGTCAACGAGGCCATGCAGATCCTCGACAGCCTGAAGAACCTGGGCCTGAGCATCGCGGTCGACGACTTCGGCACCGGCTACTCGTCGCTCAACTACCTCAAGCAGTTCCCCATCGACGTGCTGAAGATCGACCGCACCTTCGTCGATGGTCTGCCCGAAGGCGAACAGGACGCACAGATCGCCCGGGCGATCATCGCCATGGCCCACAGCCTCAACCTGGCGGTGATCGCCGAGGGCGTGGAAACTCATGAGCAGTTGGAGTTCCTGCGCGAACACGGCTGTGACGAGGTGCAGGGCTACCTGTTCGGCCGACCGATGCCCGCCAACCAGTTCGAGGCCCAGTTCAGCAACGAGACGTTGTTCATGTTCCAGTAGGCGCTGCGCGGGGTCTTCGCGCCCACCAGACCTCATGCAACCTGGAAAAAACCGGACCTCAAAGTCAACTCCAGCCCAGTCGCCACGCGGCCTGCAACATGAAGCCCATTGGTCCGCGACTTGATGCCACTTCATATGCCAGCGGCGAATCAATCGGTTAGAATGCTCCCCCAATTCTGCCCGATCCTTGAGGACCGCCATGTTCAGCCGTGATTTGACCATTGCCAAGTACGACGCCGAGCTCTTCGAAGCCATGCAGCAAGAAGCCCTGCGCCAGGAAGAGCATATCGAGCTGATCGCTTCGGAAAACTACACCAGCCCGGCGGTCATGGAGGCCCAGGGTTCGGTTCTGACCAACAAGTACGCCGAAGGCTACCCAGGCAAGCGCTACTACGGTGGTTGCGAGTACGTCGACGTCGTCGAGCAGCTGGCCATCGACCGCGCCAAGGAGCTGTTCGGCGCCGACTACGCCAACGTCCAGCCGCATGCCGGTTCCCAGGCCAACGCCGCTGTCTACTTGGCCCTGCTGTCGGCCGGTGACACCATCCTGGGCATGAGCCTGGCCCACGGCGGCCACCTGACCCACGGTGCCAGCGTTTCCTCCTCGGGCAAGCTGTACAACGCCATCCAGTACGGCATCGACGCCAACGGCCTGATCGACTACGACGAAGTCGAGCGCCTGGCTGTCGAGCACAAGCCGAAGATGATCGTTGCCGGCTTCTCCGCCTACTCGCAAGTGCTGGATTTCCCACGCTTCCGCGAAATCGCCGACAAGGTCGGTGCCTACCTGTTCGTCGACATGGCTCACGTCGCCGGCCTGGTCGCCGCTGGTGTGTACCCGAACCCTGTGCCGTTCGCCGATGTGGTCACCACCACCACCCACAAGACCCTGCGCGGTCCACGTGGCGGCCTGATCCTGGCCCGTGCCAACGCCGACATCGAGAAGAAGCTGAACTCCGCCGTCTTCCCGGGCGCCCAGGGCGGCCCGCTGGAGCACGTCATCGCTGCCAAGGCGATCTGCTTCAAGGAAGCCCTGCAGCCTGAGTTCAAGGCCTACCAGCAGCAGGTCGTGAAAAACGCCCAGGCCATGGCCAGCGTATTCATCGAGCGTGGCTTCGACGTCGTCTCCGGCGGCACCGAGAACCACCTGTTCCTGCTGTCGCTGATCAAGCAGGAAATCTCCGGTAAGGACGCCGACGCCGCTCTGGGCAAGGCCTTCATCACCGTCAACAAGAACTCGGTACCGAACGACCCACGTTCGCCGTTCGTCACTTCGGGCCTGCGTTTCGGCACCCCAGCCGTTACCACCCGTGGCTTCAAGGAAGCCGAGTGCCGTGAACTGGCCGGCTGGATCTGCGACATCCTGGCCGACCTGAACAACGAAGCGGTGATCGACGCCGTACGTGAGAAGGTCAAGGCCATCTGCAAGAAGCTGCCGGTGTACGGCAACTGATTGGCAGACGCCTGAAATGAAGAAGCCCGGCCTTGTGCCGGGCTTTTTCATGTTTGTACTTCATCGGGCTGGCGCGACATCCGGTACGAGACGTATTTCCACGCGCTGCCCCAAGGCCCTGGCAGCGCTAGCCAACGTTGCCAAGGTCATGCCAGCGTCTGTCTGATCCAAGGCTCGATCGACCGCCGCCCGACTGGTGTGCATACGCTCGGCCAAAGCCTTCTTGCTGATCTTTTGCTGCTTCATCGCCTGCGTCAGTTGCCAGGCGATCACCCGTTTCAGCGCAGCCGCCGTGACCTCTTCGAGGATGCCCTCTTCGGCGAGAAAATCATCGAAGTTCGAACCGATATGCGGGTTCATGTAGTTGACCTCCGTAAGCTGGCCTTGCGTTGCCTGGCCAGGGCCAGATCTGCTGAAGGCGTTTTCTGGCTTTTCTTGATGAATCCATGGAGCATGAACATCACGCCATCCATGATCGTGAACAGTACACGGGCAACGACATGCCCCATGTCGATACGGATTTCCCAAAGCCCGTGCTCCAGCTTTCTGACCAAGGGCATGCCAAGTGGCCATCCCAACTGAACGGTCTTGATTTCCATGCCAATCAGATAGCGTTCTTCACGTGCCAAGCCCTTTAGCCACTCCCTCACGGGCTCATTACCCAACGCACTACAGAAGAACTGCACATTTATTTTTAGATCCGACGCGGCCGAGTGTACCAAAAAAAGTACCTCCTGCAAGCGGCCACCTCGACTGGCCTGATCGCTGAAACGAGGCCAAAAAAATGCCGCCTTACGGCGGCATCGAACAGTCGGCTGTATCCCAATCAGGCGTGGCTCAAAGCTTCGAAACCAGCCCGAATCCTTTCCTCCGGCAGCTCATCGGCGATGAACACCATCACGCTTTCCCGAAGCTCGCCTTCCTTCCACTCGGCGTCCCAGTCGAAGCCGTACAGCTTCAGCACTCCCTGGAACACCAAACGGCGATCTTCACCCGCGATATTCAACACGCCCTTGTAGCGCAACAGCTGTTTGCCGTGCTCCTCCAGCAGCTCGTTCATGAAGTCGCTGAGCCGATCGATATCCAACGGTGTTTCGGTGCACAGCACCAGCGTCGAAATGCGATCCGGGGTGGCGGGCTTGAGGACCGGGCGCAAGCTGGGCCCGGGGCTGATGCCAAGGTCCGGGTTGAGGTTGAACCCTCGCACATCGAGCAGCTCGGCCAGGTCGATGCGACCGTGCTCGACCACGCGAATCGTCGCCCGGCCATTGATGCACGCCAGGCGCTCGCGCAGGGCATCGACCACCTGCGGCTCGACCAGATCGGTCTTGCTCAGCAGCAGACGGTCGGCAAAGCCGACCTGGGCCTGGGCGATGGCCTGGGTCAGGTGCAGTTCGGCGTGGGCGGTGTCGACCAGGGTGATGATGCCATCGAGGATATAGCGCTCGCGCAGCTCTTCGTCGATGAAGAAGGTCTGTGCCACGGGTGCCGGGTCGGCGAGGCCCGTGCACTCGATCACCAGGCGATCAAAGGCGATCTCGCCGGCGTCCAGGCGTTCGAGCAGCAGGTACAGGGCACGGGTCAGGTCGCCATGGATGCTGCAGCACACACAGCCGTTGGCCAGGGTCATGACCTGCACTGGCTCATCGCCCAGCAGTTGGCTGTCGATGCCGGCCTCGCTGAACTCGTTCTCGATCACGGCGAGCCTCAGGCCGTGCTCGGCCTTGAGCATGTGCTTGAGCAGTGTGGTCTTGCCGGCACCGAGAAAGCCGGTCAGCACGGTAACGGGAATCGGCGTTTGCACGCGGTTGTCTCCTGCAGCTGAAAATGAAAGTGGGAGCCCGGTTGCCCGGGCTCCCACTGGTTCACGCGTGTCGCGGGTTCAACAGCACTTGGGCCCGGACTTGCCACCATAACGCGCTTCCTGGCGCTCGCGGAAGAACGCCTCGTAGCTCATCACCGGCTTGTCCGGGTGCTTGGTCTGCATGTGCTCGACATAGTTGTCGTAATCGGGCATGCCGACCATCAGGCGGGCTGCCTGCCCCAGGTACTTGCCCAGTCGACCCAGGTCGTTGAACATCGCGGCATTCCTCTCAAGCGTCAGGCAGGGCCTGGAACGGGGTTTCCTTGTCGGTCCGCTCCTTGCGGCCCCAGGCGGCATAGCCGACCTTGAGGGCGAAGAACAGGATGCTGAACACCACCACCAGGAACAGGATCGTCAGGCCAGCGTTGGTGTAGGCGTTGAAGATCACGTGCTGCATCTGACCGATATCCTTGGCAGGCGCCAGCACCTGGCCGGCGTCCAGCGCGGTGCTGTACTTCTTGGCCAGGGCCAGGAAGCCCACAGCTGGGTTCGGGTCGAACAGCTTGATCAGGCCCGCGGCGGTGGTGCAGATCAGCAGCCATACCGCAGGTACCAGGGTGACCCAGATATAGCGCTGACGCTTCATCTTGATCAGTACCACGGTACCGAGCATCAGGGCGATACCGGCCAGCATCTGGTTGGAGATACCGAACAGCGGCCACAAGGTGTTGATACCCCCCAGCGGATCGATCACGCCTTGATACAGCAGGTAACCCCACATGGCCACGCAACCGGCGGTCGCGAGCAGGTTGGCCCCCCACGACTCGGTGCGTTTGAGCGCCGGAACGAAGCTGCCCAGCAGGTCCTGCAGCATGAAGCGCCCGGCACGAGTACCGGCGTCCACTGCGGTGAGGATGAACAGTGCCTCGAACAGAATGGCGAAGTGGTACCAGAACGCCATGGTGTTCTCGCCCGGCAGCACCTGGTGCAGGATCTGCGCGATACCGACCGCCAGGGTCGGCGCGCCACCGGCACGGGCGAGGATGGTGTGCTCGCCGATGTCGCGGGCAGTGGCCTCCAACTGCTCGGGGGTAATCATGAAGCCCCAGCTGCTGACGGTCTGCGCCACCGAAGCGACGTCGGCGCCGACCACTGCGGCCGGGCTGTTCATGGCGAAGTACACGCCCGGCTCGATCACCGAGGCGGCAACCATGGCCATGATGGCGACGAACGACTCCATCAGCATGCCGCCGTAGCCGATGTAACGGGCGTTGGTTTCGTTGTCCAGCAGCTTCGGCGTGGTCCCCGAGGAGATCAGCGCGTGGAAGCCGGACACCGCGCCGCAGGCGATGGTGATGAACAGGAACGGGAACAGGGTGCCCTTCCACACCGGGCCGGTACCGTCGGTGAACTGGGTCAGCGCCGGCATCTTCAGCTCGGGCGCGATGATCAGGATACCGATGGCCAGGCCGACGATGGTGCCGATCTTGAGGAAGGTCGACAGGTAGTCGCGCGGCGCCAGTACCAGCCACACCGGCAGCACAGCGGCGACGAAACCGTAGCCCACGAGCATCCAGGTGATCTGCACGCCGGTGAAGGTGAACGCCGGGCCCCACACCGGATCCGCGGCGATCTGGCCCCCCAGCCAGATCGACAGCAGCAGCAGGACCACGCCGACAATGGAGATTTCACCGATGCGGCCCGGGCGGATGTAGCGCATGTAGATGCCCATGAACATCGCGATCGGGATGGTCGCGATCACCGTGAACATGCCCCACGGGCTCTCGGCCAGGGCCTTGACCACGATCAGCGCGAGCACCGCGAGGATGATGATCATGATCAGGAAGCAACCGAACAGGGCGATGGTGCCCGGTATGCGGCCCATCTCTTCCCGGACCATGTCGCCCAGCGAGCGGCCGTTGCGCCGTGTGGACAGGAACAGGACCATGAAGTCCTGTACCGCGCCGGCCAGCACCACGCCAGCGATCAGCCACAGCGTGCCGGGCAGGTAGCCCATCTGCGCCGCGAGCACCGGGCCCACGAGCGGGCCGGCGCCGGCGATGGCGGCGAAGTGGTGGCCGAAAAGGATGTGCTTGTTGGTCGGGACGTAGTCCAGGCCATCATTGTTGAGTACCGCCGGCGTGGCCCGGCGTGGGTCGAGCTGCATCACCTTGGTGGCGATGAACAGGCTGTAGTAACGGTAGGCAACCAGGTAGATGGCCACTGCCGCGACGACGATCCACAAGGCATTGATCGCCTCACCGCGACGCAGGGCGACGACGCCCAGCGCGCAGGCCCCTATGACTGCCAGCGCCAGCCACGGGATATGGCGTAGCAGGCTGTTATTGTTGTTCATGGCATGCTTCCAGCTTAAGTGGTTGGAATAGACAGCCCTCTGAGTCTAGGGCCTGCTCGCCTCCATTACCATATCCAGATGAGCGTCCTTGCTACCCCAGGGGCTCCGACCTAGAGCGTTGTTCCCGCAACTCACCTGGTAATTCTGCCAGTTGTCGGGCCACAGTCCAGAGTGCATTTTGAACAGGTCTTGAATACACAAGGATGTTCACAATGAAGACCAAGTACCTGCTTCACACCTCTTTCATCGGCCTGCTCGCCACTGCGGCGATACCTGCCCATGCCGCCCCCATCGAGCCAATGCATGGTGCCATGGAAGTACCCGTGGCGCGCCAACTGGCTTGCTTCAACGCACAAGACTACCACTGGCCAGAAGATGGCTCAGGTATCAAGAGTCCAGGCTGCAAAGCGGCGTACCAACACGTTTACCGCAAGTTCGACAACAACGCCCAACAGGCGACCTATCAGTTCATCCAATGGCACGAAGTGTCGAAGAACATCCCCGAGTACGACAAAATCGAAGAAGTCAAGAAGGCTATCCCCGACGGCCAGTTGTGCTCGGCGGGCAATGTCGTGGCAGCGGATTCACTAAGCAAGGTCAGGAACGCACTCCTCGAAATTTTGCGCAAGTTGAAATTGGATTCGAATTGGCTGTACCTCTTGGTCAACGACAAGAGCGGCCTGGACCAACCTGCCGAGTGGGCCACCCAGGAACTGCGCAAGGGGGCCGACAACAAAGTGCACATGCGCTACAAGATCGAGGCCGTGCATAACCCCAGTTACTGGGAAATCTATGTGTCCAAGCCTGGCTACAACCCCGCAGAGCGCGCGCTGAAGTGGGACGATCTGGAACTGGTGCAGGAAATCGGCGACGTGCCACCAGTAAATGGGTACTACGAGCTTGAGGTCGATCTCAAGAACCACATCGGCAAGCGTGTCATCTACAGCCGCTGGCAGCGCAAGGACCCGGCCGGCGAAGGCTTCTACAACTGCAGCGATGTGAACATCGTCGGCGGCAAATAGCCTCCGGTTAATCCTCCGAAAGGGACGGCCATGGCTGGGCTATAGTCAGAAGATCTGACGAGGATCCAGCCATGACTAGCTCCCACGACGAACGCCGCCGTTTCCAGCGCATCGCCTTCGATGCCCCTACCGAACTGCGCCAGGGCGAACGTCGCTGGCCGGTGAAGCTCCTCGACCTGTCGCTTAAGGGCTTGCTGGTAGAGCGCCCGGAACCCTGGGATGCGGACCCCACCCAGGACTTCGACGCAGTCATCCACCTCAACGACAAGAAAACCGAGGTCAGGATGCAGGTCGAACTGCGCCACGACGAGTCCACGCGCCTGGGCTTCATCTGCCTGCACATCGACATCGACTCGATGACCCATTTGCACCGTCTTGTGGAACTGAACCTGGCGGACAGCACCGAAATGATGCGCGAGCTGCGCGAACTCATCGAAGATTGATATCTCTTAGCCTGCTAACAATCTGGCTGTGACCGCTTTCTTGTCCAGCCAGACAGCTTTCCTGCCTTTCCCAGCCCCTTTGTACACACCCCTCTGGAACAGCCTCTCGCAGGTTGGAACGCAACGTGCATCCAGGTTTCAGGCACCCTGGATGCATCCTTTACGACGCTACGATCAAAACTTTGTATACAATTTTAGTGGCAATTATTTGCGCTAGTTGTCTACAGTAGCGGCACAACAATAAACAGAGAGCCTGCTCCAATGACCACGTCCCCCAGCACGTCTCCCGCCCCGCGCCCCGAGGACGAAAACCTCGGCCTCGGCGCCAACCTGGCCTACGGGCTGCAGCATGTCCTGACCATGTATGGAGGGATCGTCGCCGTACCCCTGATCCTCGGCCAGGCCGCCGGCCTGGCGCCGGCGGAAATCGGGCTGCTGATTGCTGCCTCGTTGTTCGCCGGTGGCCTGGCGACATTGCTGCAGACCCTTGGGCTGCCGTTCTTCGGCTGCCAGCTGCCATTGGTCCAGGGCGTGTCGTTCGCGGGCGTGGCGACCATGGGCGCGATTCTTGGCAGCCAGGGCGGCGGTGGCCTGCCGGCGGTGCTGGGCGCGGTAATGGCAGCTTCGTTGATCGGTTTCCTGATTACCCCGGTGTTCTCGCGCATAACCAAGTTCTTCCCGCCCCTGGTGACTGGCATCGTCATCACCACCATCGGCCTGACCCTGATGCCCGTCGCGGCCCGCTGGGTGATGGGCGGCAACAGCGCCTCGCCAGAGTTCGGCAGCATGGCCAACATCGGCCTGGCGGCGCTGACCTTCGCCATCGTCCTGCTGCTGAGCAAGCTCGGCAGCGCGAGCATTTCGCGCCTGTCGATCCTGCTGGCGATGGTCGCCGGCACATTGATCGCCTGGTCGCTGGGCATGGCCGATTTCAGCAAGGTCACCGAAGGCCCGATCTTCGCCTTCCCCACCCCGTTCCACTTCGGCATGCCGACCTTCCACATCGCCGCGATCCTGTCGATGTGCATCGTGATCATGGTGACCCTGGTGGAAACCTCGGCGGACATCCTGGCGGTCGGTGAAATCATCGACACCAAGGTCGACTCCAAGCGCCTGGGCAACGGCCTGCGCGCCGACATGGCATCGAGCATCCTGGCGCCGATCTTCGGCTCGTTCACCCAGAGCGCCTTCGCCCAGAACGTGGGCCTGGTGGCAGTCACCGGCGTGAAGAGCCGCTATGTGGTGGCCACCGGCGGCGTGATCCTGGTGGTGCTCGGCCTGCTGCCGATCATGGGCCGGGTGATTGCGGCGGTGCCTACCCCGGTACTCGGTGGCGCCGGTATCGTGCTGTTTGGCACCGTGGCCGCCAGCGGAATCCGTACCCTGTCGAAAGTCAGCTACAAGAACAACGTCAACCTGATCATCGTCGCCGCCTCGCTTGGCTTCGGCATGATCCCGATCGCGGCGCCGAACTTCTACCACAGCTTCCCCAGCTGGTTCGAAACCATCTTCCACTCCGGCATCAGCTCGGCGGCGATCATGGCAATTCTGCTGAACCTGATGTTCAACCACTTCACCACCGGCAACTCGGAAAACCAGTCGGTGTTCGCCGCGGCCTACGAGCGCACCATCCAGTACTCCGATATTTCGGCCCTGCGTGATGGCGACTACTTCAAGGACGGCAAGCTGTTCGACGCCGAGGGCAACGAGGTACCGGTGCTGGAACTGGACGAGCACGGCAACGAGACGCCCAGGCGCAAAGCGGTTGCCGAACACTGATCGCTGACCAGGACGGTCACCGAGGGGAGCCGACGCGCATCGTCGGCTCCTTTTTTGTATGGGAAGATGCGTGGAATCCTGGGATCGCTTTAGCCGTGAGCCACAAAGTACCGATTCAACACATTCAGATCACCGGCCTCCAGCCCCCCGCCATATAGCGCAGCTGCAACCAGGACCGTAAACCGTTGGTCATTCGGTCTCCTGCAGGCACGGCATCACATAGGCCAGGGCGTTGGCCAGATGCTTTTGCACCGAACTGTCGGAGATCCCCAGATCCCTGGCGACCTCGGCGTGGGTCATGCCTTCCAGGCGGTTGAGGCGGAAGATCTCCCGGGTGCGCTCGGGCAACTCGCCGAGGATCGCCTGCAACCGACGCAGGTGCTGCTCGCGCACGGCTCGCTCTCGAGCCCGGGGCCATCCTCGACGAGCGCCTCGAAAGCCTCGTGGGGCATCGTGTCGGTCTTGCGCCTTTGCTGCTAACGCACGTGATCGATCTTCGGGTTGTGCACGGTGCGATAGAGGTACGCCTGGGCGTTGTCGATCGTCTCGGTACACTGCTGCTCGGCCAGGCGCAGGAAACTGTCCTGCACCAGGTCAGCGGCCAGCAGTGAGTCGCGCACCTTGCGCGAGAGCAGGCCTTGAAGGTTTTTCGCGTGCTTGAGAAACAGCCGCTTGAGGTCTGACTCCGCCAGACGCACTCCATGAGGTGCTCGCAGGTGGTGGCATGCTACTCGCTATTGAGAATCACTTATAAAAAAATTGACCTACTCGAACAATGCGTCCAGTGCCTGTTCCAGACGGGTCACGGCAATCACCTGCAACCCGGCGGGCGCCTCTTTCGGCGCGTTGCCCTTAGGCACGATGGCACGCTTGAAGCCATGTTTTGCCGCTTCCTTCAAACGCTCCTGGCCACTGGGTACCGGGCGTACCTCGCCCGACAGGCCGATTTCGCCGAACACTAGCAGGCCATGGGCCAGCGGACGATTGCGCAGGCTCGACATCACCGCAGCCAGCAACGCCAGGTCGGAGGCAGTCTCAAGCACCTTCACACCACCGACGACGTTGAGGAACACGTCCTGATCATGGGTGGGGATGCCGCCGTGTCGATGCAACACCGCCAACAGCATGGCCAGGCGGTTCTGGTCCAGGCCTAACGTCACCCGTCGCGGATTGGCCAGGTGGCTGTCGTCAACCAACGCCTGGACCTCCACCAGCATCGGCCGGGTGCCCTCCCAGGTGGCCATGACCACGCTGCCGGGCACCTCTTCCTGGGTGCGATTGAGGAAGATCGCCGACGGATTGGAGACTTCCTTGAGGCCGCGGTCGGTCATGCCGAACACACCCAGCTCGTTGACCGCGCCAAAGCGGTTCTTCACTGCGCGCAGCAGGCGCAGGCGGCCATCGGACTCACCCTCGAAATACAACACCGTGTCGACCATGTGCTCGAGCACCCGAGGACCTGCCAACGAGCCCTCCTTGGTGACGTGACCGACCAGGAAGATCGCCGTGCCGCTCTGCTTGGCATAGCGCACCAGCAATGCCGTGCTCTCGCGCACCTGGGCGACGCCGCCCGGCGCCGACTGCAGTTGTTCGGTGAAGATGGTCTGTATCGAGTCGATCACCATCACCCGCGGCTTTTCCTGGCGCGCGGTGGCAATGATGGTCTCGATGCAGGTTTCAGTCATGACCTTGAGCTGGTCCTGGGGCAGGCCCAGGCGCCGGGAGCGCATGGCTACCTGCTGCTGCGATTCCTCACCGGTGACATACAGCGCCGGCATCTGCACGGCGATGTTGCATAGGGTCTGCAGAAGGATGGTCGATTTGCCGATACCCGGATCGCCCCCGATCAGTACCACCGAACCATCCACCAGGCCGCCGCCGAGTACACGGTCGAGTTCGGTGCTGCTGGTGGTGAAGCGCGGGATCTCCTCGACGCTCACTTCGGCCAGGGTCTTGATCTGCGCCTGCTGCCCGGTCCAGCCGGCGCGCCCGCTCGGTGCCGCGGCGCCGCCGCTTTCGATCATGCTCTCGACCAGGGTGTTCCAGGCCCCGCACTCGCCACACTGCCCGGCCCACTTGGGAAAGGTCGCGCCGCACTCGGTGCAGCCATACAAACGCTTGGCCTTGGCCATGGGCTGGGTCTCCTGGAAAAAACCGCCATGATAGCCGAATACGGACGTGCCCCGGAGGCCTCGGCGGACGACAAAACTATTCGCTCTATAAACAGTCTGTAGCTGCGAACGTCACGCATGAAGCGTTTTAGTGGCTTACACTGCGTTTACCTCTCCATTCGTAACAAAGGAATACAGCATGGGCATGCTCAGTGAATTCAAGGCCTTCGCGGTCAAGGGAAATGTCGTCGACATGGCGGTGGGTATCATCATCGGCGCGGCGTTCGGCAAGATCGTCTCTTCCTTTGTCGGTGACGTGATCATGCCCCCCATCGGCCTGCTGATCGGCGGTGTCGACTTCAGCGACCTGGCCATCACGCTCAAGGCTGCCGAAGGCGATGTGCCGGCCGTGATGCTGGCCTACGGCAAGTTCATCCAGACCGTGCTCGACTTCATCATCGTCGCCTTTGCCATCTTCATGGGCGTGAAGGTGATCAACCGCCTCAAGCGCGAAGAGGCCGTGGCACCGACCGCGCCGCCGGTGCCCAGCGCCGAGGAAGCCCTGCTGACCGAGATTCGCGACTTGCTCAAGGCGCAGAATCGCCAGCCCTGAAGCACAAAACGACTGGGGCCGCTTTGCAGCGGCCCCAGTGACGGCGATCCAAAAGGCGCCATTGTTCCTTACCAGTAATTCTCCACCGCCACCTGCCCCGGCCGCTTGCTCAGGCTCAGTTGCAAGTCCCGCGCCTTGAGCACCTTGCGCGTCTCGTCGATCATCTCCGGGTTGCCGCACAGCATGATCCGTGAATGCTCCGGCGACAGCGCCAGCCCCGCCGCCTTTTCCAGTTCACCGTTCTCGATCAACGTGGTAATCCGCGCATTCAACGCACCCGGATGCTGCTCTCGGGTAACCACCGGAATGAACTGCAGCTTGCCCGCGTACTCCGCCAGGTAGTCGCGCTGTTCCAACGCGGCGATTTCATCGACATACGCCAGCTCCTTCGCCTCGCGCACCGAGTACACCAGCTTGATATTGTCGAAGCGCTCCCAGGCCTCGAAGTCCTGCAGGATCGACATGAACGGTGCGATGCCGGTGCCGGTGGCCAGCAGCCACAAGTCACGGCCGCCGACGAAGCGGTCAAGGGTCAGGTAGCCGAAGGCCTGGCGGTCGATCAGCAGGGTGTCGCCTTCGCCAAGCCGGCTGAGCTCACTGGTGAACTCGCCCCCGGGCACCACGATGGAGAAGAAGTCGAGAAACTCGTCATGGGGCGCGCTGACCATGGAATAGGCACGCCAGACAACGCTGCCATCGGCCTTGTTCACGCCCAGCCGGGCGAACTGACCGGCACGAAAGCGAAAGCCTGCATCGCGGGTGACACGCAGGGAAAACAGGTTGGGAGTCAGAGGCTGGACGCCGAGCAGGGTCTGGCGGGTGAATTTGTCGGCGCTGGCGGTCATGACGGGCTCCACGAATCAAGAGCGCACAGTGTCGCGCAAAGCAGCGCAGATAAACACCGTCGATTTGTAGGGCATGGCACGACACCGAGCAGAACTACCTAAAAAAGCGACACAGCTATAGAAAAAAAACCCAGCACACCAGTAGGAGCTTTCCTACACTACGGTCCGTGTAGTCCTCACTTTGGATCCACGAAGACGTAAAGGGAGCCTCAGATGCCACATTGGAAGAGCGAGCAGCTCCAGCAACTGCTGGAGGAGAAAGAGCCGCAGCAGGTGTTCGGCCAGGCTGTGAAACTGGCCCAAGCACTGGACATGGAGTTCATCGGCCTGACCTTGCACCTGCATATCGCTGCCCGTGGCCCCCAAATCGTCCTCTACAACAATTACCCAAGCGCCTGGAACACCCTCTATCAGGCTGAAGACTTCATCAACATAGACCCGACAGTATCAAAATGCCACCACACGACGTTGCCACTGGTCTGGAACGACGATCTGTTTCATGAGGTGCCACAGCTGCGTGAGGCCGCCAGCGCCTACGGCATGATCCATGGCTGGAGTCAGTCGGTGCACGACCAGCAGCACAACGAAAGTCAGTTGAGCGTCTCCAGGGCCGAAGGCGCCGTCTCCCGCGACGAACTGTTCGAGAAGAGTGCCCAGGTCATGTGGCTGTGCAACACCTTGCACGCCGCCCTCAGCACGCACCACCTGGCGAAGTACAGCCCACTGCCGCAATTGAGCGAACGCGAGCTTGAAGTGCTCAAGTGGTCCGCCGCCGGCAAGACTGCCGCCGACGTGGCGATGATCCTCTCGCTGTCGACCAGCACCGTGAATTTCCATATTCGCAGTGTGATCAGCAAGACCAACGCCTCCAACAAAGCTGGCGCCATCGCCATTGCCGCCCTGCGCGGCCTGCTCTGACAGCGCGTCCCCCACCCAGGCGCAAAGCCCTGTAGAATTCCCCGCCGCAAGCCCGCCGCACCCGCGCGCCGGGCAGATACGCAGCAGAGCCCCACGTCATGCCCCTGTTCAACAGCCCCTTCGCCGACCTCGACCTGATCCGCCAGCCGGAGCAAGCCAACGACCCGCTGCTGGCGTTCGATGCCGCCGACCAGTACCTGCTGGAACACCTGGCCGCCCAGGCACCGGGCGCAGGGTGCAAGGTGCTGGTGCTCAACGACAGCTTCGGCGCCCTGGCCGCCAGCCTGGCCGGGCACCTGGACGTGACCAGCAGCAGCGACTCGCACCTGGCGCACCTGGCCCTGGAGAAGAACCTCGCGGGGAACGGCAAGCCGTTCGACAGCGTGCCCTTCATCCCGGCCAGCGAGCCCTTCCAGGGCCCATTCGACCGCGTGCTGGTGCGCGTGCCCAAGACCCTGGCCCTGCTCGAGGAGCAACTGATCCGCCTGCAGGGCCAATTGGCGCCTGGAGCCCAGGTGATCGCCGGGGCGATGATCAAGCACCTGCCACGAGCCGCCGGCGACCTCATGGAGAAGTACATCGGCCCGGTGCAGGCTTCGCTGGCGCAGAAGAAAGCGCGCCTGCTGACTGCCACTGTCGCGCAACGGCCCGTCGCGCGCTCCCCCTACCCCAGCCGCTACCGCCTGGACACGCCGGCCCTGGAGCTGGTCAACCACGCCAACGTGTTCTGCCGCGAAGGCCTGGACATCGGCACTCGCGCCTTCCTGCCGCATCTGCCACGTGATTTGGGCCGCGCCCGCGTAGCCGATCTCGGCTGTGGCAATGGCGTGCTGGCGATTGTCTGCGCCCTGGCCAACCCGGATGCGCAGTTCACCCTGGTCGACGAGTCGTACATGGCGGTGCAGTCGGCGCGGGAGAACTGGCAGGCGGCACTGGGCGAACGCGAAGTGACGATCAGGGCCGCGGACGGCCTGGCCGGCCAGGAGAAACAATCGCTGGACGTGGTGCTGTGCAATCCACCGTTCCACCAGCAGCAGGTGGTCGGCGACTTCCTCGCCTGGCGCATGTTCCAGCAGGCCCGCGAGGCGCTGGAAGTCGGTGGCGCGCTGTACATCGTCGGCAACCGCCACCTGGGCTATCACAGCAAGCTGGCGCGCTTGTTCCGGGGCGTCGAGCAGGTGGCGGCAACGCCGAAGTTCGTGGTGCTCAAGGCCCGGAAATAAAAGCATCGCGGGGCAAGTCGCATCGGTGCGACTTGCCCCGCGATGACTCAATGGCTTAGTGAGTACTCAGGCCTGCCGCGTTCATGAACATGCGCATGCCATAAGCCACCACGCCAAGCGCTGCCACGCTCAGCCCCCAGATCAGCACCAGCCAACCCAGGCGTTGCCACAGCGGTTTCTTCTCTTCGACATTCATCGCCCGGCGCTCCTAGTGATAGCCGTCTTCATGGGTCACCTTGCCGCGGAACACGTAGTAGCTCCAGTAGGTGTAACCAAGGATGAACGGCAGGATGAACAGCGTGCCCACCAGCATGAAGCCCTGGCTCTGCGGCGGCGCCGCGGCATCCCAGATGCTGATCGACGGCGGGATGATGTTCGGCCACAGGCTGATGCCCAACCCGCTGTAACCGAGGAAGATCAGCACCAGGGTCAGCAGGAACGGGGTGTAGTGGGCATTGCGCGCCACCGCCCGCAGCAACCCGTAGAAGGTCACCAGCACCAGGATCGGCACCGGCATGAACCAGATCAGGTTGGGCATGCTGAACCAACGCTCGGCGATCTGCGGATAGGCGATCGGCGTCCACAGGCTGACGATGCCGATCACCACCAGCAGCACCAGCGCCAGTGGCCGAGCCATGTCATGCATCTTCTGCTGCAGCGGCCCTTCGGTCTTCATGATCAACCAGGTGCAGCCCAGCAGCGTGTAGGCGACGATCAGGCCTAGGCCCGAGAACACCGTGAACGGCGTCAGCCAATCGAGGGTGCCACCGACGAACTTGCGGTCGACCACCTTGAAGCCCTCGATGAAAGCGCCCAGGGCCACGCCCTGGAAGAAGGTCGCCACCAGCGAGCCCCAGATGAAGGCCTTGTCCCAGATATGGCGCCTGTTGGCCCGGGCCTTGAAGCGGAATTCGAAGGCCACGCCCCGGAAGATCAGGCCCACCAGCATCAGGATCAGTGGCAGGTACAGCGCCTCCAACACCACCGAGTAGGCCAGTGGGAAAGCCCCGAACAGCGCCGCCCCGCCCAGTACCAGCCAGGTCTCGTTGCCGTCCCATACCGGAGCAACCGTGTTCATCATTACATCGCGATCACGCTCGTCCTGGACGAAGGGGAAGAGCATGCCGATGCCCAGGTCGAAACCATCCATCACCACGTACATCATGACGCCGAAGATGATGATCACGGCCCAGATCAGCGGAAGATCGATACCCATCTCAGTTCCCCTTGCTCAGGCTGCTGGAGTCGGCCTCATGGCCTTCATCGGCGGCGGACAGCGGCCGCGCCGGCGTACGTTTCTGGCCAGGGCCACCCGGGGTGTGCTCATAGCCTTCACCGGTCTTCGGCCCTTTGCGCACCAGGCGCATCATGTAGCCCAGGCCGGTGCCGAACAGCGCGAAGTAGACCACCACGAACATCACCAGGGTGAACCCCAACTGCGCGTAGCTGTGGTTGGACACCCCATCGGCGGTGCGCATCAGCCCGTAGACCACCCACGGCTGGCGGCCGATCTCGGTGGTGAACCAGCCGGCGAGGATCGCGATCAACCCCGACGGGCCCATCCACAGGGTCAGGTAGAGGAACGGCCGCGAGCTGTACAGGGTGCCGCGCTTGCGCAGCCACAGGCTCCACAGGCCGACGAAGATCATCAGCATGCCCAGGCCAACCATGACCCGGAACGACCAGAACACGATGGTCGAGTTGGGTCGGTCCTCGGGCGGGAAGTCCTTCATCGCCGGCACTTGCTTGTCCAGGCTATGGGTCAGGATCAGGCTGCCCAAGGCTGGAATCTCGATCTTGAAGCGCGTGGTTTCTGCCTGCATGTCGGGAATGCCGAACAGGATCAGCGGCGTCGGCTCGCCGGGCTTGTTCTCCCAGTGGCCTTCGATGGCGGCGATCTTCACCGGTTGATGCTTGAGCGTGTTCAAGCCATGGAAGTCGCCGATCACGGCCTGGATAGGCGCCACCACCAGGGCCATCCACATGGCCATCGACAGCATCTTACGCACTGCCGGGTTGTCCCTCCCGCGCAACAGGTGCCAGGCCGCCGAGGCGCCGACGAAGAACGCGGTGGCGACGAAGGCCGCGGTGGCCATGTGCATCAGGCGATAGGGGAAGGACGGGTTGAAGATCACCGCGAACCAGTCCACCGGAATCACCTGGCCATTGACGATCTCGTAGCCCTGGGGGGTCTGCATCCAGCTGTTGGAAGCGAGGATCCAGAAAGTCGACACCAGCGTGCCGAGCGCCACCATGCAGGTGGCGAAGAAGTGCAGGCCACGGCCTACACGGTTCCAGCCGAACAGCATGACACCAAGGAAACCGGCCTCGAGGAAGAAGGCGGTCAAGACCTCGTAAGTGAGCAAGGGACCAGTGATGGATCCGGCAAAATCGGAGAACTGGCTCCAGTTGGTGCCGAACTGATAGGCCATGACCAGGCCCGAGACCACGCCCATGCCGAAGTTCACGGCGAAGATCTTCGACCAGAAGTGGTAGAGGTCACGGTACGTGTTGTCGCCGGTCTTCAGCCAAAGGCCTTCTAGGACCGCCAGGTAGCTCGCCAGGCCAATGGTGATGGCCGGGAACAGGATGTGAAAGGACACGGTAAAGGCAAACTGGATTCGGGCGAGCTCTAGAGCTTCCAATCCGAACATGGTGCTTCCTCTTCAGGTAATCCGGCGACCGGGCTCATGGCCTGTCGCCCACTGCCCCCACGGGTATCGAGTGCGGCGCGTTAGAATTGTTCTGTTCGATCGCGGGGATTCCGGCCCGAAGGCCAAGATCGTTGCATCTGGAACGATTGATCCAGATCAACGACTGAATGGAAGCATAGTCCTGAATGCCCCATTCGGATGTGTGGTTGATTGCCGCGTGACCGGTTGCCTCACCCTCTTTTGCGAATTCGCGGCAGTTGATCCACACGACTTTCAGCAACTATTTGTTACAAACAGATGTTACTCTGCAGGCCCCTCTATCTCCGAGGCTGCAGCCCCCCGATGTCCGATTCCGCCCCGCAATTGCTGCGTCATCACCACCCTTTCCTGGCCTTCTGGCTGGCCCGCGTGTTCACCGCCAGCGGCTTCCAGATGCTGACCGTGGCCATTGGCTGGCACCTCTACCAACTGACCGGGAATGTCCTCGACCTGGGCCTGGTCGGGCTGGTCGAGTTCGCGCCCCGGGTGCTGTTCATGCTGCACACAGGCCATGTCGCCGACCGCTACGACCGACGCAAGGTGGCCGCCCTGTGCCAGACCCTGCAGGCGCTGATCGCCCTGGCGCTGGCACTGGGCAGCGTCACCGACAACGTCAGCCGCGAGCTGATCTTCATCCTCGCCTTCCTGCTCGGCGCCACCCGTTCGTTCGAGATGCCGGCGACCCAGGCGCTGTTACCCAACGTGGTGCCGCCAGGGCTGTTCCCACGGGCCGTGGCGGCGTCGGCGTCGGCCACCCAGTCGGCGACCATCGTCGCCCCGGCGGTCGGCGGCTTTCTCTACGCCTTCGGCAGTACCTGGGTGTACGGCCCGACAGTGGCCCTCTACCTCATCGCCTGCCTGTTGACCCTGAGCCTCGACGCGCGCCAGCAACTGCCCCAGCGCGGTCGGGCCAACCTGGAATCGCTGCTGGCCGGGGTACGCTTCATCCGCAGCCGTCCGGACATCTTCGGTGCCATCTCCCTAGACCTGTTCGCCGTGCTGCTGGGCGGCGCTACCGCGCTGCTGCCAGTGTTCGCCAAGGACATCCTGCTCACCGGCGCCTGGGGCCTGGGCCTGCTGCGCTCGGCGCCGGCGGTGGGCGCGCTGCTGATGTCGCTGTGGCTGGCGCGCTTCCCGGTGGAGCGCAAGGTAGGCCTGATCATGTTCGCCTCGGTCGGCGTGTTCGGGGTGGCGACCATCACCTTCGGCCTCTCGACCTCGTTCTGGTTCTCCCTGGCGGTGCTGGTGGTGCTCGGCGCGGCGGACATGATCAGCATGGTCATCCGCGGCGCCTTCGTGCAGCTGGAGACGCCGGACGAGATGCGCGGCCGGGTAAGCGCGGTGAACGGGCTGTTCATCGGTGCCTCGAACCAGCTCGGCGAGTTCGAGTCGGGGCTGACCGCGCACTGGTTTGGCACAGTGCCGGCGGTGGTGCTCGGCGGCGTGGGCACGCTGCTGGTGACCGGGGTATGGATGAAGCTGTTCCCGACGTTGACCCATCGCGACCGTATGCATAACGGCTGAAAACCGTGTTCGCCCCCTCGCGAGGCGAAAAACCGCGAGAGGGCCCGAATGGCCTCTCTCCCCAATGGCCATAGGCCCCCGCCATCCTTGCTGGTATGATGCGCGGCTTTTTTCCACCCCACACAAAACCACGGCACCCGGTACGGTCTGTGCTTTGCTGTTGGGGTCGATACATTCACGGCGCGAGCGCGCCCGGGGAGCAGGCATGCTGGAAAGGCTGTTTCAACTAAAAGCACACAACACCAACGTGCGCACCGAGATTCTCGCGGGCGTCACCACCTTCCTGGCCATGGCCTACATCCTGTTCGTCAACCCGAGCATCCTCGGCGAGACCGGCATGGACAAGGGCGCGCTCTTCGTCGCCACCTGCCTGGCCGCGGCCATCGGCTCGGTGACCATGGGCATCATCGCCAACTACCCGATCGCCCTGGCGCCGGGCATGGGCCTGAACGCCTTCTTCACCTACACCGTGGTCCTGCACATGGGCCACACCTGGCAGGTGGCGCTGGGCGCGGTGTTCCTCTCCGCGGTGCTGTTCTTCCTGCTGTCGATCTTCCGCATCCGCGAATGGATCGTGAACAGCATCCCGCTGCCGCTGCGCTCGGCCATTGCTGCCGGCATCGGCCTGTTCCTGGCGCTGATTGCCCTGCATAACGCCGGCATCGTCGTCGATAACCCAGCCACCCTGGTGGGTCTGGGCGACCTCAGCAAACCCGCGCCGATCCTCGCCACCCTGGGCTTCTTCCTGATCGTCGCCCTCGAGTCGCTGAAGGTTCGCGGCGCCGTGCTGATCGGTATCCTGGCGGTGACCGTGGCCGCGATCGCGCTGGGCGTCACGCCGTTCGGCGGGGTGGTCTCGATGCCACCGTCGCTGGCCCCGACCTTCCTGCAGTTGGACATCGCCGGCGCCCTGGATGTCGGGTTGATCAGCGTGATCTTCGCCTTCCTGTTCGTCGACCTGTTCGACAACTCCGGCACCCTGATCGGCGTGGCCAAACGCGCCGGTCTGATGGGCAAGGACGGCCACATGCCGAAGATGGGCCGCGCCCTGATCGCCGACAGCACCGCCGCCATGGCCGGTTCGCTGCTGGGCACCTCGACCACCACCAGCTACATCGAGTCGGCGGCGGGCGTGAGTGCCGGCGGGCGCACCGGCCTGACCGCCATCGTGGTCGCCATCCTGTTCCTGCTGGCGCTGTTCTTCGCCCCGCTGGCCGGCAGCGTGCCGGCCTTCGCCACCGCTCCGGCGCTGCTGTTCGTCGCCGTGCTGATGGCTTCGGGCCTGGCCGAGATCAACTGGGACGACGTCACCGAAGCCGCGCCAGTGGTGGTGACCGCCCTGGCCATGCCGCTGACCTACTCGATCGCCAACGGCATCGCCTTCGGCTTCATCGCCTGGACCGCCATCAAGCTGATCTCCGGCCGTCGCCATGACCTGAACCCGGCGCTGGTGATCCTGTCCATCCTGTTCGTCATCAAGCTGGGTTGGTTCCCCGCATGAGTGCTGCCTACGATCCCGCGCAATACGACGCGCAACTGGCGGCCAAGGCCGCCCGCCTGCGCGACCTGCTGGCCCCGTTCGACGCGCCGGAGCCGGCCGTGTTCGACTCGCCGCGCGGACACTACCGCCTGCGCGCCGAGTTCCGCCTGTGGCGCGAAGGCGGCCAGCGCCACTATGCGATGTTCGCCCCGGGCGAGAAGCACAAGGCCATCCTGATCGACGACTTCCCGATCGCCAGCGAGCGCATCAATGCATTGATGCCGCGCCTGAAAGCCGCCTGGCAGGCCAATGAAGACCTCGACAACCGGCTGTTCCAGGTGGAGTTCCTCACCACCCTGGCCGGTGACGCAATGATCACCCTGTGCTACCACCGCCCGCTGGACGAGGCCTGGGAGGCCGCCGCGCAGCAGTTGGCCGCCGACCTCGGTGTCAGCGTGGTCGGCCGCTCGAAAGGCAAGCGTGTGGTGATCGGCCGCGACTACGCGGTGGAGAAGCTCGACATCGCCGGGCGCACCTTCAGCTATCGCCAGCCCGAAGGCGCCTTCACCCAGCCCAACGGCGCGGTGAACCAGAAGATGCTCGGCTGGGCCTTCGAGGCCATGGGCGAGCGCCAGGACGATCTGCTCGAGCTGTATTGCGGCAACGGCAACTTCACCTTGCCGCTGGCCACCCGCGCCCGCCAGGTGCTGGCCACCGAGATCAGCAAGACCTCGGTCAACGCCGCCCTGCACAACCTCGACGAGAACGGCGTGGACAACGTGCGCCTGGTGCGCCTGTCGGCCGAAGAGCTGACCCAGGCCCTGAACGAGGTCCGCCCGTTCCGCCGCCTGGAAGGCATCGACCTGAAGAGCTACGACTTCGGCACGGTGTTCGTCGACCCGCCGCGCGCCGGCATGGACCCGGACACCTGCGAGCTGACCCGTCGCTTCGAGCGCATCCTGTACATCTCCTGCAACCCGGAAACCCTGGCGCAGAACATCGCCCAACTGCACGATACCCACCGTATCGAACGCTGCGCGCTGTTCGACCAGTTCCCCTACACCCACCATATGGAAAGCGGGGTGCTGCTGGTTCGGCGCTGACCCGCGACGACGCGGGGCCGCCAGGGCCCCGCCGTTCGCTGCAAGGAGTGATGTGCCATTGGACCAGTTGAGCGCCATGCAGACCTTCCGCCGGGTCGTCGACCTCGGCAGCTTCAGCGCCGCCGCCCACCAGGCGGGCGTTTCCCACACCGTGCTGTCGCGCCAGGTGAAGCACCTCGAACGCCATCTCGGCACGCAACTGCTCAACCGCACCACCCGTCGCCTGCAAATGACCGAAGCCGGGGCGCTGTTCTATCGCCACTGCACCCGGATTCTCGAGCAGATGCAGGCCATGAACCTTGAACTGTCCGAGCATCAACAACAGCCCAGCGGCACGCTGCGCCTGGGTGTGGCCACTGCCTTTGGCGAGCTGGAACTCGGACACTGGCTACCCGACTTCGTCGGACGTCACGAGCGATTGCAGGTCGAACTGCATTGCAGCGACCGCTTCATCGACCTGCTGGAAGAAGACATCGATGTCTGCCTGAGGGTCACCGACCACCTGCCCGACTCCAGCCTCGTAGCCCGTAGGCTGGCAGACAGCGAGGTGCTGCTGGTGGCCGCTCCCGGCTACCTGGAGCGTCACGGCACGCCGACCACCCCCGACGCCCTGGCTGCCCACCCATTGCTCGGCTACAGCCGCTTGCCGCATCCACAGCGCCTGCAACTGACCGGCCCCGCCGGCGAGCGCCGGGAGTTGCTGATGCCTCAGCGCCTGAGCGCCAATTCGCCGATGGCCCTGCGCGCGGCAGCGATCGGCGGGTTGGGGATCGCCAGCTTCGACCGCTTCATCGCCCACGATGCCTTGCGCGACGGGCGCCTGGTGCCGGTGCTGGCGGACTGGTCGCTGCCCTCACGCACTGTATACGCGGTCTACCCGCAGAGCCGCTATGTGGCGCCCAAGGTACGGGCACTCCTCGACTACGTGCAGGCGTACTACGCAGAGCAGCGATGGCAACATTGATTTGTGCTTAAAACGCACAGGTTATGGCACTATGAAGAAGTATTTGTGCATAACTTGATTGTTTAACCTTCGCCCATTGTCACTTGGCGAAGGAGCCTCCCATGAAAGCACTGCACACGATTTTCGCCGGCCTCACCCTGGCCACTATTACCGCCACCGCCAGCGCCGCTGGCGACACCCTGAGTTCGGTCCCTGACAGCGCTTCGCTGAAATGGCAGCAGGTGCCCGGCACCCACGGCGCGGTGAGCTACGCCAATGTCGAAGGCGACCTGTTCGGCAAGGGGCCGTACTCGGCCTACGTAAAATTCCGCAAAGGCACCGACAATGGCCTGCACACCCATAGCCAGACCCTGCCGACCATGGTGTTGAGCGGAACCTTCTACGCGGTGATCGATGGCAAGCGGGTGGAGTACCCGACAGGCGCCTACTACAAACTGCCCGCCAACCTGGTGCATGAAAGCGGCTGCACCGCGGCGGCCGATTGCCTGCTGTTCCAGTACCAGGCTGGTGCCTTCGATCTGAACCCGGTCAAAGGCTGAGCCTGGGCAACGTGCTTACTCGCTGACCTGGAACTCCACCCGCGCCGTCTCGCCGCTTTCATCCAAAGCACTCAACTCGATGCGCCCGGCCTGCTCGAAACTTACTTGCAGGCTGTCCTGCCCTTGGGTCTCGCCCAAGGGCAGGCCATTGAGGAACCACCAGCGTCGCCCCGCCCCACCCAATGCCGACACCCGCACCTGCAGCGGCTCATGGCTGGTGGCCGGGCGACGCAGGCTGTCGCCGGCCCGCACCCCGACGATCGACAGCGGTGGCGCACTGGCCGCCATCCGCGGTGGGCAGGCGGGGTCGACAGTCGGCAGCCGCGCTGCCCGGCGTTCGGCGCTGGGCAACCACGGCTCGAGCGGGGCCGGCCATAGCGCGACATCATGCGCCCTGGCACCGGGACAAGAGGCATCGACACGCAAGCCGCGCTCGTTGAGCCACACCGTTTCGCGCAAACCCAGCCCCAGCGGCTGGTCGGCAGCCTGCAAGGTCGGTGGCGTGGTAGCGTCGAGGGTCCAGGCGAAACGTTGCCGACGGCAGTTCGGGTCCTGACGGTTCATTGGCTGGCCCAGCGGCCAACAGATCGCCGCCACACCGACCGAATCGGGCACCGGTTCGACCGGCACTTCGATGCCGCGTTGGCTGTCGCGGTTACTCAGCAGGTCATGCACCTGCAGCATCAATGGCGCCGCCGAGGCCAGGCCGAACTGGCCCGGCACCGGGGTGCCGTCGGGGCGGCCGATCCATACGCCGATCAGGTAGCGCGGGCCGACGCCCACCGACCAGGCATCGCGAAAGCCGTAGCTGGTGCCGGTCTTCCAGGCCAATTGCGGACGCTGCACCAGCTCGGCGTGGGGGTCACGGTCCGGCCGCGCCAGGCCGCTGAGAATGCGCCGGGTGATCCAGGCCGAACCCGGCGACAGCAAGCGGCGTTCCACCAGCGGGTCCTGAGGTTGCAGGCGCACCTGCGCGCTCAGCCCACCACGAGCCAGCGCGGCATAGCCACCGACCAGGTCCTCCAGGCGGCTGCCTGCGCCACCAAGAATCAGCGACAGGTTCGGCTCGGCCAGCGGCGGCAGCACCAGCGGCATCCCGCCCAAGCGCATCTGCGCGGCGAAGCGTTTCGGGCCGTAGGCTTCGAGCAGTTGCACCGCCGGCAAGTTGAGCGACAGCGCCAGCGCCGAGCTGGCCGACACCGGGCCGCTGAAGCCCATGGAGAAGTTGCCGGGGCGGTAGTCGCCGTAGCGTCGTGGCACATCCTGCAACAGCGATTCGGAGTGAATCAGGCCGTCGTCCATGGCCATGGCGTAGAGGAACGGCTTGAGGGTCGAACCGGGCGAACGCAGGGCGTGGATCATGTCCACGTGACCGAAGCGGCGCTCATCGCTCAAGTCGATGGAGCCGAGATACGCGCGCACGGCCATGCTCTGCGTCTCGACCACCAGCAACGCCGCCGAAGTGCGCTCGGGCAGGCGAGCGCGCCAGCCCAGCAGCAGGTCTTCGAGGCGCCGCTGCAAGGCGGCGTCCAGGGTGGTACGGATCAGTGGCGGGCTGTTCGGCGTATTCAGGCGCCGGGCCAGCAGCGGCGCCAGCGCCGGCTCCTGGCGTGGCGCCAGCAACAGCGGCTCCTCACGCGCCTCGTCGATGCGCTGGGCTGGCCACACCTGGTACTCGGCCAGGCGCTGCAGCACCTTGTCCCGGGCACGCTGGGCGCGTTCAGGGTGGCGGTCCGGACGCAGCCGGCTCGGCGCCTGAGGCAGCACCGCGAGCAACGCGGCTTCGGCCGGAGTCAGGTGTTTCGGCGACTTGCCCAGGTACGCCCAACTGGCTGCCGCTACGCCCTGCAAGGTGCCGCCGAACGGCGCCCGGTTGAGGTACAGCTGCAAGATTTCGTCCTTGGACAGGTGCCACTCCAGCTGCACCGTGCGCCACAGCTGGCGCAGCTTGCCGGGCAAGGTGCGGTCGTGCGGGTCGAGCAGGCGCGCCACCTGCATCGACAGCGTGCTGCCACCAGACACCACCCGCCCGCCACGCAGGTTGAGCCATGCAGCCCGGGCCAGGGCCATGGGGTTCACCCCGGGGTGGCGATAGAACCAGCGGTCCTCGTAGGCGAGCAGGGCTTCAAGGTACAACGGCGAGACTTCCTGCGGGCTGACCGGATAGCGCCACACGCCGTCGGCGTCGGCGAAGCGCCACAACGGTGTGCCGTCCTCGGCCAGCACCACCCGCGCCAGGTCGTCGCCCGGCATGGGCAATGGCCAGATACGGTCAGCCAGCCACAGCAGGGCCATGCCCAGCAGCACGCTGACGGCGACACGCCGCAGCAGCCTGGTCAGGCGCGGGCGCGCTAAGCTTGGCATCGGGAACCGACCGGGCCAGGTGATGGCCAAAGGCTGGGAATCGCCGATTCGTTGATCAGGAAGCGACTATGCATGTAGAAGGTTTTTTCGAATGGCTGGGCCAGGCACTGGGTTCGGTGATCCGGTTCATCGTCGATGGCTTGAGCGGGTTGTTCAACCTGCTGGCCAACGCCGGTGGCAATTTCATCGATGGCCTGGCGCGCACGCTGGGGATGGACACCTCGCTGGTGAGCATCCTGGCGCTTATCGTCGGCCTGATGTTGCTGTACTCGGCGGTCCGCGCTTTCATGCGCGCATCGATCATCCTCGGGATCATCTGGGCGTTGCTGGGGTTGTGGGTGTTGAGCTGGGTAGTGCATTGAAAGCAGCTGCAAGCTTGGAGCTACAAGCGGCAAGTTGAAAGCAGCCTGCATCGACTGCTTTCTCTTGTAGCTTGCAGCTCACAGCTTGAGGGTCAGCGAGCTCTTACAATCATCTCGCCCTGGCTATCACCAATCGCCTGCAGGTTGGGCCGGTACATCGACTCCACCTGCGGAGGCGGAACGCGGTAGCTGCCCGGCGTCACCGCACGGGCCAGGTACAGCAGGTGGGTGGTGCCGTAGCTGTCGAGCTTGAGCGCGGCCACGTAGCGGTCGTCGCGATACTCCTGGTGCACCACGCTGGCGTTCTGCATCGACTCGCGCCACTGCTTCACCGCGCTGCTGGCATTGTCCAGGCTGGCAGCGCTCTGCGCCAGGTTCTGGTTCTCCAGCTCCAGGCCTGCCGGCAGCAGGTCCACTACCAGGGCGTCGGGCACCTGGTCCTGGGCCTTGAGCGCCAGGTGCACCAGCACCAGGTCACCGCTGCGCAGGTTGCGCACATCCAGCGCCTGGCCATTCATGCCCAGGTACTCGCGGCGGATTTCCATGCCATTGCCGCTGGCGGCCGGAGCCTGGCGCGGGTAGCCGGACAAGGTCAGCTGCTGGTACAGGGTGTCGCCACCCTGGTTCTGCACGGTCAATGGCGAGGCCAGCAGCGGGCCCTCGAGCTTCATGCCCGAATCATTGTTGTCGAACTCACGGACTTCACCGGCGCTGTCCAGGCGAGCCTTCCAAGTACCCTCCGGCTTGCCCAGCAGGCCACGGCCGGCAAGGAACAGCGCGTTGCGCTCCTGGGTAGACAGCCAACGGTTGGCGGCCAACTCGTCGGACAGGCCGAACAGGCGCTGGTCGACCTGATTGGCGGCCAGGTTGTTCTCCTGCAGCAGGGACAGGATCAACGCCTGGTCACGCAGGGCGCTGCCGTAGTCGGCCAGCCAGCCTTTGCCGCGGGTGACCGCCAGGCCCGCCTGCAGCGCCTGCTGCGAACGTTGCTTGTCGCCCATCTTGTCCAGCGCCACCGCCAGTTGCACCAGCGGCAAACCGGAGCGGGCGTCAGCACGACGCTCGAACAGGCTGCGCAAGGCGCCCAGCGGCGCCTGTTGGCTGCGCGCCAGCACCAGGCCGGCGTAGGCCTGCACGGCGAAGCGGGTGTGGTCGGCGTTCTGGCTGTAGTCGACTTCGATCAGGTTGCGCTCCTGCACATAGCGCAGCAGGCGCTCGCTGGCCTTCTTCAGCGCCTCGGCCGGTACACCGTAGCCTTGCTCGCGGGCGCGCAGCAGGAAATCGGTCACGTAGGCAGTCAGCCAGTATTCCTCCTCGCTGTCCGAACTCCACAGGCCGAAGCTGCCGTTGTAGCGCTGCATGCCCAGCAGGTGCTCGATGCCCATCTCGATCTTGCGTTTGCGCACATCGGCCGGCTCACCCTTGATGCCCAGGCGCTTGAGGCTGTCGGCATCGGCGTACAGCGACGGGTACAGGCCACTGGTGGTCTGCTCCAGGCAGCCGTAGGGGTAGGCTTCCAGGGCGCGGATCTGCTCGGCAAGGTTCAGCGGTGGGCGGCTCGATAACGCCAGGCTGGCCTCCAGGCCCGCAGGCTCGAACTCGGCCAGGTCGCTGTCGGGCAGGCTCCAGGGCTGGTCCTTGAGGGCCACGCGGTAGTGCTTGAGCATCGCCGGGTAAGCCGGGCGAATACCCAGGGTCCATTCACGCTCGAAGGTACTAGCCGGCTCACCCGGCAGCTGCAGGCCGTTGACCTGCACGCGAACCTTGCCCTGGCCCAGGCCACCCTGGGCCTGCACCGGGATCATCAGGGTGGTGCGCTGGCCTTCGGCGAGGGTGAAGTTCTGCTGAGCGCCACCGACCAGGCTCAGTTGACCTTCGCTGGACACCTGCACGCTCAGTTGCTGGGCGCGGCCGGACAGGTTGGCCAGGTCCAGCGCCAGGCGGGTCTGATCGCCACCGGCGAGGAAGCGCGGCGCGGACAGCTCGGCGATCAGCGGCGCGGCGACCACGGTCTTGCCCTCGGCCATGCCGAAGTGTTCTTCGGTCCAGGCCTGGGCCATCAGGCGCAGTTCACCGTTGAAATCGGGAATATCGACGCTGGCCTGGCCCTCGCCTTTTTCATCGAGGGTCACCGGCAGGCTCTGCTGGGCGACGATGGTCACCGTGGTGTTCGGGCGCTTGCCGCCCTTGGCCATGGCGGCGTCACCGCCGAAGGCCAGGCTGGCCAGGCGGCCCTGGCCGGCTTCGATCAACTGGCCATAGATGTCCAGCTGGTCGGCGCCATAGGCCTTGCGGCCGAACAGGCTGGCGAACGGATCGGGGGTCTTGAAGTCGGTGATGTTGAGGATGCCCACGTCCACCGCCGACAACAGCACATGCACCTGCTTGGGCACGCTGCCATCGGCGTTGACCGCCTTGACCTTGACGGTCAGCGGTTGCTTGGGCCGCATTTTTTCCGGCGCCTGCAGCGACACGGCCAGCTTGCGCTCGGCGCGGTCCAGCGGCAGGTGCAGCACGCCCACGGCGCGTTTCGGCGTGGCGTTGGCCTTGCGCTCACCCGGGCGGATCACCAGGGCGCTGATGTACAGGTCGTGGCGCGCCCACTTCTTGTCCAGTTCGACATCGAAGGTCTTGCCCTCGGCCGGCACCTCGATTTCCTGCCACCACAGCGGGCCGTCGGCGGACTCGATCATCAGGTAGCCGCTGCCGGCGGCCGGCGGGGTGACGGTGACCTTGGCGGTGCCGCCTTCCTTGTAGGCTGGCTTGTCCAGGGCGATCTTCACCTGGTCAGGGCGCACGGCGCCCCCCTCGGCGTTGTCCTGGGCGCGGTAGCCGGCCCAGAAGCGGGCACTGGAGACCAGGCCGGTCTGCGGGTCTTCCACCTCGACACGGTACGGACCCCACTCCACCTGGAAGTTCAGCTTGGCGGTGGAACCTGCCTTCACGCTGACGGTTTCTTCAGCCTGGGTAAGGAACTTCTCGTTGTAGTTGTAGCTCCAGCCATCGCTCTGCGAGTAGTTCCAATAGTAGTCGCGGCGCTCGCGGATCAGCCGTACCTTCAGGTTGTCGGCGGCCAGTTTCTTGCCGTCGCGATCAGCCACCAGGAACTCGAACTCCACCGGGCCGTCGCCATCGGTTTCTTCGCCGTCGAACAGGCCGCGCAGGCCCGGCATACGCTCGGCAGGCCAGATCGGCTGCTCCAGGCGCCGGGTGATCGGCCGACCACCGGACTCCTGCAGGCTGGCCTGCACGGTCAGTTGCAGCGGCGAGCGGGCTTCAGCCCAGCGACTTTCGATGTCGATGCGGGCCTTGCCGTTCTGGTCGAGGGTGACTTCGTCCAGTTCCAGGTCCTGGTTCAGCTCGGTCTCGGTGACCGCGCCGAACTGATAGCCCGGCAGCGCCTTCACCGCTTCACGCAACGGACGCACGTAGGCCTGGCCACTGAGGCGGTTGCCGGCGGCGGGAGCCCCATAGAGGTAACGACCATTGACCTGGATCGTGGCGGTTTGCTCCGGCGCCAGCGGCGCGGCACTGCCTTTGAGCTCCAGCGCCAGGCGCTCGGGGAGGAAGTCCTCGACAAGGAATTCGTAAACCTGCTTGCGGCCACCGCCCATGTCGAGCAGCAACTGCCAACGGCCGGTCGGCGCTTCGCTGGCCAGTTGCAGCTGGTACTGGAACAGGCCGTTCTGGTCGGCCTCCCAGACGAACTTGCGGCTGACCTGCTCATCGGGGCGGCGTACTTCCACGTTCACCGGCTGGGCCTTGACCGGCTTGCCGTCCTGGTCGCGCAACAGGCCGTTGAGCAGCACGGTCTCGCCTGGGCGATAGAGGTCACGGGGGCCAAAGATGAAAAACTGCAGCGGGTTGGCCTGGGGCCCGGTGATGTCGAATTCGGCCAGGTCCAGCGCCGCGGTGTTCAGACGCAGCAGGGTGGTGTGCACGCCCTGGGTGGCGATCAGCGTATCGGCCTTGGCGGTGATCGGCAGCTGCGCATGACCGTCGCCGTCTGTTTTGGCCTGGGCCAGCAACTTGCCCTTGTCGTCGTGCAGCTCGAGGGTGACGTCCTTGAGCGCCTTGCCGCCCTCAAGAGCCTGGGTGAACACGTCCAGGCGATCGCGATAGCGGTGCGCCGAGACACCGATGTCACTGAGGGTGAACAGGGTCGCCGGCTGCGAGTAGTCATAGGTGCCCGAGGCACGCATCACCGCCAGGTATACGCCTGGCTCCTGCAGCGGCTTGATCCCGGCGATCGGCAACAGCACGGTTTCGCGGGTATTGCGCGCCGGGTTGAGGTCGAAACGGCCGCTGTAGACCAGCTCGGCCATCTCCAGGGTTTCCTTGGACTGGTAGTAGTACAGGCTGCTGTTGCGCCCCCAGTTGACCAGGAAACTCGAGAGCATGTCCGGCTTGATGCGGAAAAACTCGACATCGACCTTGTCGACGTTCAGGGCAATCACCGGCAGGCCTTCGGCCAGGCGCGTGGGCAGCAGCGAACCGCGGCTGGCGAAGCCCACCGTGGCCTGCATATCGCGGGTCTCGAAGCGGCTGACCGATTCGGCCTGCAGCTGGTTGCCGTTGACCGAGAGCAGGCCCTTGTCGATGGTCAGGACCATCTTGCGCTGCGGCTCCAGGTGGCGCAGGCGCAGTTCCATCTGGTTGTCGGAGAGTTCCCAGGCGCCGTCGACCTTGCCCTTGACGGTGTCGACCAGGTGCAACTTGCCGGCGAAGTCCTGATTGGCGTCCAGCGGCGCGGAGACGCTGACCGACAGGGTGCTGGCGCCGTCGAGCTGCACTTCCGAGACGTCCAGCACGGTCAGTTCACGGCCGGCATAGCGTTTGGCGAGCACTGCCGGATCTTCGCGCTTGGCCGTCCGGGTTTCGACAGGCGCGACGGCAGCGGCGTCAGCAGCAGGCGCCGATGGCTTGTCCGGGGTGGAAGAATCACAGGCACTGAGCAGGGCCAGCGCGCAGGCCAGCAACAATCCTTTGTTGAGCATTTGAGAGAGAACTCTTCGGCAGCGTGTACGTGAGGGGGGCAACTATAGCGCAACGGCTCGAGGCTTTCCTGGCGATGCGCGGCAAGTGAGACCGTGTTCGCGCCAATAGGTTGCCGGGCCGGTACAATCCGTTGCGCAATCACGCAGGAGCCCGCATGTCTTCACTGTCCACCGCCTGGCGCAACCGCCCCACCCACCACAAGGTCTGGGCCCTGGCCGCGCCGATGATCCTGTCCAACATCTCGGTGCCGCTGGTGGCGCTGGTCGACAGCACGGTGATCGGCCACCTGCCCCATGCCCATCAGTTGGGCGCGGTGGCCGTCGGTGCCACGCTGTTCACCTTCATGGTCGGCCTGCTGGGCTTCCTGCGCATGGGCTCCACCGGCTTCGCCGCCCAGGCCGCCGGCCGCGCCGACGGCGCCGCGCTGCGCCAGGTACTTGTGCAGGGGCTGCTGCTGGCGCTGGCTTTCGCCGTGCTGATCGGCCTGCTGGCCCTACCCTTCAGCCAACTGGCACTGCAGGCGATGCAGCCCAGCGAAGCGCTGCATGCCTCGACCGAAGCCTTCTTCCACACCCGCCTGCTCGGCCTGCCGGCAGCACTGGCCAGCTATGCCCTGGTCGGCTGGTTCCTCGGCACCCAGAACGCCAGGGCGCCGCTGGCGATCCTGCTGACGACCAACCTGCTCAACATCGCCCTGAACCTGTGGTTCGTACTTGGCCTGGACTGGGGGGTGGTCGGCTCGGCGCGGGCCTCGGTGATCGCCGAATGGAGCGCCGCCCTGCTCGGCCTGGCCCTCACCCGCCCGGCCTTGCGCGCCTACCCCGGGCAGGTCGCCTGGGCCGCGTTGAAACGCTGGCAGAGCTGGCGGCCGCTGCTGGCGGTCAACCGCGACATCTTCCTGCGCAGCCTGGCCCTGCAACTGGTGTTCCTGCTGCTCACCGTGCAGGGTGCGCGCCTGGGCGAGGCTACGGTGGCAGCCAATGCCCTGCTGCTCAATGGGCTGATGCTCACCGCCTATGCCCTCGATGGCCTGGCCCATGCGGTCGAGGCCCTGTGCGGCCATGCCATCGGCGCCCGTGACCGCAGTGCCCTGAAGCAGGCACTGGTGGTGGCCTGCGGCTGGTCGCTGATCGTCAGCCTGGTGTTCGCCGTGCTGTTCTTGCTGGGCGGGCACCTGTTCATCGACCTGCAGACCGACATTGCCAGTGTGCGCGAAGCCGCGTATCCCTATCTGCCCTATCTGGCGGTGCTGCCATTGGTAGCCGTGTGGAGCTACCTGCTCGATGGCTTGTTCATCGGCGCGACGCGGGCACGCGAGATGCGCAATGCGATGCTGCTGTCGGTGGCGGTCGCGCTGCCCCTGGCGCTTGCCATGCGCGGGTTCGGCAACCATGGGCTGTGGTGGGCGTTCCTCGGCTTCATGGTGCTGCGGGCGGTGACGCTGGGGTGGCTGGGGTGGCGTTTGCAGCAGCGCGACCGCTGGATTCGCTGAGAGCGGCGCCGCTTTGCAGCGCTGCGTCACGAAACCAGGCGAAAGCCCTCACCTGCCCCCTTGCCTGCCCCCGGCCTGATTCCCCACAATCGCGGCCATGCCGCACCATGACAGGGAATTCGCCGTGCCATCCATCTATCAGCTCAAACCCCGCTTCCAGGCGCTGCTGCGCCCTTCGGTGCAACGCCTGTACGAGCGTGGCGTCACCGCCAACCAGGTCACCGTCGCCGCCGCGGCGGTCTCCATCGTCCTTGGCCTACTGCTCGCCTGGCAGCACCAGGCCACCTGGCTGTTCATCCTGATACCGCTGTGGATGCTGCTGCGCATGGCGCTGAACGCGGTCGACGGCATGCTCGCCCGCGAGTTCGGCCAGCAGTCCAGGCTCGGCGCCTACCTCAATGAACTGAGCGACGTGATCGCCGACACTGCGCTGTACCTGCCGTTCGCCCTGCTGCCCGGCGTTTCGCCGGCACTGGTGGTGCTGGTGGTGGTGTTCGCCGTGATCAGCGAATACGCCGGGGTAATGGGCCCGCTGGCCGGCGCGTCACGCCGCTACGACGGGCCAATGGGCAAGAGCGACCGGGCCTTCGCCTTCGGCGTGCTGGGCACTGGCGTGGCGTTCGGGCTGCTGGCCGCGAGCTGGATCAATGGCCTGCTGCTGGTGATCCTGCTGCTCTCGCTCTATACCCTGTACAACCGGGTTCGCCACGGCCTGGCCGAAACCCGCTGAGCCCCTCGCTGCCGGACAAGGATATTCGCCATGCGCCAAGCGCAATCGCTGCATTTCTGCACCCATGACGGCGTCGAGCTGCACTATCGCCACTGGCCCGCCACGCGCAACGAGCATCAACCACGCCGCGCCGTGGTGATGTTCCACCGCGGCCACGAGCACGGCGGGCGCATGGCCCACCTGGCCGACGAACTGAACATGCCCGGTTATGATTTCTTCGCCTGGGACGCCCGTGGCCATGGCCAATCGCCAGGAGCACGCGGCGACAGCCCGGGCTTCGCCACCAGCGTGCGCGACGTGCAGACCTTCATCGAGCACCTCCAGGCCAGCCATGGCATCGCCGAACCCGATATGGTGGTGCTGGCGCAAAGCGTCGGCGCGGTACTGATCGCCACCTGGGCCCACGACTATGCGCCCAGGGTGCGCTGCCTGGTGCTCGCTTCGCCGGCGTTCAAGGTCAAACTCTATGTGCCCTTCGCCCGCCCCGGGCTGAAGCTGATGAAGGCCCTGCGCGGCAACTTCTTCGTCAACAGCTACGTCAAGCCGCGCCTGTTGACCCATGACCCGGAGCGGGTCATGTCCTATGTCGCCGACCCGCTGATCAGCCGGCCCATTTCGGTCAGCATGCTGCTGGGCCTGTATGACGCCGCCGACCGCGTGGTGGCCGACGCCCAGGCAATCCAGGTGCCGACGCAACTGCTGATCTCCGGCGCGGACCTGGTGGTCGAGCGCAAGCCGCAGGAGCAGTTCTTCGATCGCCTGGGCAGCGCACGCAAGGAAAAGCACATCCTGCCAGGCTTCTTCCATGACACCCTTGGCGAGCGCGACCGCGCCCACGCCCTGGCGCGGATCGAACGCTTCGTCGAGCACTGCTTCGACGCGCCGCCAGCGCGCCCTTCCTTGTTGGACGCCGACAGGAGCGGCGCCAGCTGCGCCGAGGCCGAGAGCCTGGCTGCGCCGTTGCCACGCCATTCGCCACGCGACCTCTACTGGCGCGCCACCCGCGCCGGCCTGCAGTTGGGCAAGGGCCTTTCCGAGGGGGTGAAACTGGGCTTCGACACCGGCTTCGACTCCGGCTCGACCCTCGACTACGTCTACCGCAATACGCCGACCGGCAAAGGCCGGTTGGGCGGGCTGGTCGACCGGAACTACCTGGACGCCATCGGCTGGCGCGGTATCCGCCAGCGCAAGCTGAACGTCGAGGAGCTGTTGCGCCTGGCCATCGCCCAGTTGCGCGAGCAGCAGCGCCCGGTCCATATCGTCGATATCGCCGCCGGCCATGGCCGCTATATCCTCGAGGCCTTGCAAGGCCTGCAGCAACTGCCCGACTCGATCCTGCTGCGCGACTACAGCGAGCTGAACGTGCAACAGGGCAACGCACTGATCAGCGAAAAAGACCTCGGCGAGATCGCCCGCTTCGTCCAGGGTGATGCCTTCGATCGGCAAAGCCTGGCCAGCCTCACCCCACGCCCCACCCTCGCGGTGGTCTCGGGGCTCTACGAGCTGTTCGCCAGCAACGAGCTGGTCGGCAATTCACTGGCGGGCTTGGCCGATGCCGTCGAGGACGGCGGCTACCTGGTCTACACCGGCCAGCCCTGGCATCCGCAGCTGGAGATGATCGCCCGCGCCCTGACCAGCCACCGCGGCGGCCAGGCCTGGGTTATGCGCCGACGCAGCCAGGCAGAGATGGATCAGTTGGTCGAGGCCGCAGGGTTCCGCAAGATCACCCAGCGCATCGATGAATGGGGCATCTTCAGCGTCAGCCTAGCGCAGCGGGTGCGCTGATGGCCCGTGAAACCGGGCTGATCCGCCGCGGCGTGCTCTGGCTGTTGCTGCTCGGACCGTTGTTTTTCCTCAGCTACGGCCTGGCCAACTCCTACACGGCCGGACGCGACGATATCGGCAGCCTGGTGTTCGCCTGGGAACGGCACATGCCGCTGTGGCCGTGGACTATCATCCCGTACTGGTCGATCGACCTGCTGTACGGGTTGTCGTTCCTGCTGCCACGTACACGTCGCGAGATGGACCGACATGCCTTGGCATTGCTCACGGCACAGGTGATCTGCGTGGCCTGCTTCCTGCTCTGGCCGCTGCGCTTCACCTTCGAGCGTCCCGAGCTGTCAGGGCTGTTCGGCTGGCTGTTCGATGTGCTGATGGGCTTCGACAAGCCCTACAACCAGGCGCCTTCGCTGCATATCGCGCTGTTGGTAATCATCTGGACGATGTTCGCCCGCCATGCGCGGCATCCCGCCTGGCGCTGGCTGGTGCACGGCTGGATGGGGCTGATCGGGCTGTCGGTCCTGAGCACCTGGCAGCATCACTTCATCGATGTGCCGACCGGGGCGTTGGCCGGGTTCGTCTGCCTGTGGCTGTGGCCGCAACAAGGGCCGTTGCCCTGGCAGCAGGCACGCCTGGCACGCGATCCCAAACGCTGGCGGCTGGCGTTGCGTTATGGACTGGGCGCGCTGCTGCTGGCCGTGCTCGGGTTCAAGCTGGGGCACTCCGCCTTGTGGCTGCTCTGGCCTGCGTTTTCACTGCTGCTGGTAGCGTTGAACTACGCACTGTTCGGAGCGCAAGGTTTCCAGAAAAGCAGCGATGGCCGGCTGTCGGTCGCGGCGACGGCATTGCTGGCGCCTTACCTGATTGCTGCCTGGATCAATTCAAGGCTGTGGACCTGGCGCCATCCGCAGGCGGATGAGGTGTGCGAGGGGGTGTACCTCGGGCGTGTGCCGGGCGCGGGTGATACGGTGCAGTTCCCGGCGGTGATCGACCTCAGCGCGGAGCTCGCCTGCCGGGTCCGCATCGCGGGGCAAGCGCGCTGCCACGAGCAGACGCCACAGGCTTCGCAGTCCTACCTGAACCTGCCGTCACTGGACCTGGTCGCCCCTGACACGCAGACCTTGCAGCAAGCTGCCGAGGCTATCGAACACCTGCGCCGGCACGGCCCGGTACTGGTCTGCTGCGCACTGGGCTACTCACGCAGCGCCAGCGCAGTCGCCGCCTGGCTGGTGGTCAGCGGTCGCTGCAAGGCAATCGCGCATGCCGAAACACTGATCCGCCAGGCGCGCCCCGGCGTGGTATTGCATCCAGCCCACCGCCAGGCCCTGCAGCCGCTGGAGACACAGCCATGAACCTGCTCGTCGTCGCCAGCCTGCTCGCCCGTGGCCGCCAACTGGAGCGCTGGTCGGACGGCATCACCTTGCTGGCCCTGGCCTGCAGCCTGGCGCCCATGCTGGGCGTGCCGCTGCCAACGCTGCCCCGGGTGTTCTACGCAACGTTGCTGGCGCTTGGCCTGGCGCACAAGTACTGGGCCATACGCGTTGCCCTGGATGCCGAGCTGTTCGCCCGGCTCGCAAGCCGCGACAGCCTGCCCGCTGATACCCAGGCCCTGGACCGTGCCCTGTTCGAACTGCGCCTGAAACCGACCGCCGACGATCCACGCGGCTGGCCTGCACGCAGCGAGGCTGCCCTGGCCCTGCTGCGCCGTCAGGCCTTGTGCCTGGCCGCGCAGGTGCTGCTCGCCGTCACCCTTCCCTTCACCGGATAACCCCGATGCTCGCCAGCCTGACTGCCTTCGTCATCACCTCCGCCGCCCGCCTGATCACCGGTGCCCGCGCCCTGTGGCTGGGCTGCACGCCGCAACCGGTGCAGCGCCTGTACTTCGCCAACCACAGCAGCCACGGTGACTTCGTGCTGCTCTGGGCCGCGCTGCCCGAGCCGCTGCGCCGCCGCACCCGGCCAGTGGCCGGCGCCGACTACTGGTGCAAGCCGGGCATCCGCGACTTCCTGATCCGCCAGGTGTTCAACGGCGTGCTGATCGATCGCCAGCAGGCCTGCGAGGGCAACCCACTGCAACCGGTGCTCGACGCCTTTGCCCAGGGTGACTCGCTGATCTTCTTCCCGGAAGGCACGCGCAACCTCACCGATGACCCGCTGCTGCCGTTCAAGAGCGGCCTGTTCCACCTGGCCTCGGCCAACCCGCAGGTAGAGCTGGTGCCGGTGTGGATCGCCAACCTCAACCGGGTCATGCCCAAAGGACGCGCCCTGCCGCTGCCGCTGTTGTGCACCCTGAGTTTCGGCGAGCCGCTGCACCTGCAGCAGGACGAAGCCAAGCATGCCTTTCTCGAGCGGGCCCGCCAGGCCCTGCTGAACCTGGCCCCGAAGGAAGCCTGAGATGGATCACAACACCCTGTCGCTATTCGCCGGTATCGGCGCCCTGCTGCTGCTCGCCAGCCTCGTAGGCCGCCTGCTCAAGTGGCGTGCCGGCCCCGCGCCGCATGCGGTGATCGACAACCTCAACGCGCGCATCAATGCCTGGTGGGTGATGGTGCTGGTGATCGGCATCGCCTTCCTGTTCGGCAAGTACGGCGTCATCGTGCTGTTCTACGGCGTCTCGTTCTACGCCCTGCGCGAGTTCATGACCCTCACCCCGACCCGACGCAGCGACTACCCCGCCCTGGTGGCGGCGTTCTACGTGGCGTTGCCGGTGCAGTACCTGCTGATCGCCATGGACTGGTACGGCCTGTTCAGCATCTTCATCCCGGTGTACCTGTTCCTGCTGCTGCCGATCCTCGCCAGCTTCGGCGGCGACACCACGCGCTTCCTCGAGCGCGCCTCGAAGGTGCAGTGGGGCCTGATGATCGCGGTGTACTGCGTGTCTTCGGTGCCGGCGCTGATGACCCTGGACATCCCCGGCTACGAAGGCCGCAACCTGCTGCTGATCGCCTGGCTGATCCTGGTGGTGCAGATCAGCGACGTGCTGCAGTACGTCTGCGGCAAGCTGTTCGGCAAGCGCAAGGTGGCGCCCAACCTGTCGCCGTCGAAGACCGTCGAAGGCCTGGCCGGCGGCGTGGCCTTGGCGACCCTGGTCGGCGCCCTGCTGTGCTGGATCACCCCGTTCACCTTCTGGCAGGCGGCGCTGATGGCGCTGACGGTCAATGCCATGGGCTTCTTTGGAGGGCTGGTGATGTCGGCGATCAAGCGCGACCGCGGAGTGAAGGACTGGGGCCACATGATCGAAGGCCACGGCGGCATGCTCGACCGCATGGACTCGGTGTGCTTCGCAGCGCCCGTGTTCTTCCACTTCGTGCGTTACTGGTGGGCGTGAGGCCTGGCCGATCGGCAGGCTTGGGTTGAGATAGCGCGCTCTGACAGCTGGACGTCGAGCCCAGGCAACTGCCCGTACTTCGATGGCCCTATGGTGACGCGTCATCTCACCTGTTACCTGGAGCCATGCCATGTCCGACTTCATCACCGTCCTGCGCGAAACCTGTCCGACCCCGGTGGTCGACGCGACCAAATGGAAGCGCATCGGCGGCGACCCGCACACCGTCAACCTCAACGCCTACCTGTCCGCCGACGGCAGCAAGATCATGGGCACCTGGATCTGCACGCCGGGCAAGTTCGAGGTCAACTACGAGAAGTGGGAGTACTGCCATTTCCTCGATGGCTACTGCATCGTCACCCCGGAAGGCGAGGAGCCGAAGCATCTGAAGGCGGGGGATGTGTTCGTGATCGAGCCGGGGATGAAAGGGACCTGGGAAGTGGTCGAGACGGTGCGCAAATACTTCGTGTTTGCCTGAAAGCTCGAAGCAAAAAAATCGCGGAGCACATGCCCCTCCCCCAAGGTGCGCAGTTACAAGGGGGAGGACCATACGATCCGCGATCAAGTCCACTCGCGGGTCAATCCTTCTTGCGGTACCCCTCGACGATCGCCGAGAAATCCTTGCCACCTTCGCCGCGCAGGCTCATGGCCTGGTAAAGCTGCTGGGCCACGGCACCCAGGATCACCGGCTGGTGCGCCTGGCGCGCGGCCTCGGTGGCCAGCCCCAGGTCCTTGAGCATCAGTTCGGCGCCGAAGCCGCCGGTATACCCCCGTGAAGCCGGGGCAGTCTCGATGATGCCTGGCCACGGGTTGTAGGTGTCCGAACTCCAGCAACGTCCGGTCGAGCTGTTGATGATCCCGGCCAGCACCTTGGTGTCGATGCCCAACGCATTGCCCAGGGCCATGGCCTCGGACACGCCGATCATCGAGATACCCAGCAGCAGGTTGTTACAGATCTTGGCGATCTGCCCGGTGCCGACTTCGCCGCAATGCACGATATTGCGGCCCATCTGCTCCAGCACCGGCTTGAGCGTGGCGAACAGCTCGGCGCTGGCGCCGACCATGAAGGTCAGGGTGCCGGCCGCCGCGCCACCGGTGCCGCCGGAGACCGGCGCATCACCCATGTCGATGCCCTTGGCCGCGGCGGCCTTGGAGACCTCACGGGCGGTCTGCGGATCGATGGTGCTGCAGTCCACGGTCGGAGTGCCGGGGCGAATGCCGGCCAGCACGCCGGTTTCTTCGTCCAGGTACACGCCACGCACATGAGCGGCGGCCGGCAGCATGGTGATCACCAGTTCGCTGTTGGCGGCGGCGTCCTTGGGCGAGGTGCTGACCTGCCCGCCCAGCTCGGCGAGTTCGGCCAGCACGGTCTTGTTCAGGTCGAACAGGTTGAGCTGGTGCCCGGCCTTGATCAGGTTGCGGGCCATGGGCGCGCCCATGTTGCCCAGGCCGATGAATGCGATACGCATGACGAGCTCCTTAGCGCAGGCTGATGGTGGTGTTCACACCGTCATTGACGCTGTCATCGTCGAACCAGCGGGCGGTGACGGTCTTGGTCTGAGTGTAGAACTGCACCACCTGCTTGCCGTACGGGCCGAGATCGCCAAGCTTGGAACCGCGCGAACCTGTGAAACTGAAGAACGGCACCGGTACCGGGATCGGGATGTTGATGCCGACCTGGCCGATGTCGATCTCGCTCTGGAACTTGCGCGCCGCCGCGCCGCTCTGGGTGAACAGGCCGGTGCCATTGCCGAACGGGTTGGCGTTGACCAGGGCGATGGCCTCGTCGAGGGTATCCACCTCCAAAGTCACCAGCACCGGGCCGAAGATTTCCTGGGTGTAGACCTGCATGTCGGTCTTCACCCCGGAGAACAGGGTCGGACCGACGAAGTTGCCTTGCTCGTAGCCCGGCACCTTCACGTCGCGGCCGTCCAGTTCGAGCTTGGCGCCCTCCTTGATACCGCTTTCGATCAGGCCCAGCACACGCTCCTTGGCGCGCTTGGAGACCACCGGGCCGACATCGGTGCCCGGCTCGTTGCCGGCATTGACCTTGAGCTTGCTCGCCGCGTCCTTGATATCCGGCAGCCATTCGCGGGCCTTGCCCACCAGCACCGCCACCGAGGTGGCCATGCAGCGCTGGCCGGCCGCGCCGAAGGCGGCGCCGACCAGGGCGTTGATGGTCTGGGTGCGGTTGGCGTCGGGCAGCACCACGGCGTGGTTCTTGGCGCCCATCATCGACTGCACGCGCTTGCCGTGCTGGCTGCCCAGGTTGTAGACGTGGGTGCCGACTTCGGTCGAGCCGACGAACGAGATCGCCTTGATGTCCGGGTGGGTGCAGATGCCATCGACCACTTGCTTGCCGCCATGCACCACGTTGAGCACGCCGGCCGGCACGCCAGCCTCCAGCGCCAGCTCGACCAGCATCATGGTCGACAGCGGGTCCTGCTCGGACGGCTTGAGCACGAAGGTGTTGCCGCAGACGATGGCCATCGGGAACATCCACAGCGGGATCATCGCCGGGAAGTTGAACGGGGTGATGCCGGCGCACACGCCGATCGGCTGGCGCAGGGTGTAGGTGTCGACGCCGCCGGCGACGTTCTCGGCGAACTCGCCCATCTGCAGGGTGCCAATGGAGGCGGCGTGCTCGACCACTTCCAGGCCACGGAATATATCGCCCTCGGCATCGGCAATGGTCTTGCCCTGCTCGGCGCTGAGGGTCACGGCGATGCGCTTGCTGTGTTCGCGGATCAGCGCCTGCAGCTTGAGCATGATGCGCATGCGCGCGCCGATGGGAGTGTCGCGCCAGGTCTTGAAGGCGCGCTCGGCGGCGGCCACCGCGGCGTTCACTTCCTCGACGGTGGCGAACGGCACACGCGCCAGCACCTGCTGGGTGGCCGGGTTGACGATGTCGCGCCACTCGGTGGTTTTCGACTCGACCCATTGGCCGTCGATCAGCAGCTTGACCTGCTCGACCTTGGTCTGGTCGGGCGTCTGGGGTGCGTTCATCTGCGCTCTCCTTGGAATTATTGTCGGAACGAAGACGCCTACGCCGGCATGGACACGGGGTGGCGTACAGGGGCTGAGATCGAGTATAGATGTGCAAACATCCAACAAGAATGCACAAAAAAACCGGATCATCATGCAAAAAGACCTCACCTCCCTGAGCGCGCTGAACTGGGACGACCTCAAGTTCTTTCTTGAGGTAGCGCGCACCCGCAAGGCCAGCAGTGCGGCCAAGCGCCTGGCCGTGGACTACACCACGGTGTCGCGGCGCATCGGTTCACTGGAAGGGGCGCTGGGCACTTTGCTGTTCGAAAAATCGCGGACCAACGGCTTCGTCCTCACCGCCGAGGGCCAGCGTCTGCTGGGCTATGCCGAGTCGATCGAGAGCACCTTGCACATGGCTTGCGAGCAAGTCTCGGGCTCGGGCGTGGCATTGTCGGGGCATGTGCGCATGGGCTGCACCGAAGGCTTCGGCAGCTTCTTCGTCACCCCGCAGCTGAGCCACTTCGTCGATGCCTGGCCGGCGATCTCGGTGGACATCCTGCCGCTGCCGCACTTCATCAGCCTGTCCAAGCGCGAAGCCGATATCGTCATCGCCCTGGAGCGTCCGGAACATGGCCCTTACGTGTGCTGCAAGCTGTGCGACTACCGCCTGCGCCTGTATGCCACCCAGGATTACCTGGACAGCCATGAACCCATCCGCGAGATCGCCGACCTGGGGCGCCACCCGTTCATCAGCTACGTGGACGACCTGGCCTTCAGCTCGGAGCTACTGTATCTGGCCAACCTGATCCCCAACGCCAACGCGCACCTGCGCAGCACCAGCGTGATCGCCCAGTACACGGCGGCATTGCAGGGGCGTGGGCTGGCGATCCTGCCGTGCTTCCTGGCGGCGCAGGACCCACGGCTGGTGACGGTGCTGCCGGAGCAGATCGAGGTGACGCGGCAGTTCTGGATGTACTGCCGGGAGGACCTGCGCAAGTTGAAGCGGATCACCCTGCTGTGGGATTACATCCGTGAGGTGACCGAGGCCAATGCGCCGTTGTTGATGGGGGAGACGCGGGAGATGAAGTTCGCTCGGGATTGAGGGAAGGCATCATCGCGGGGCAAGCCCCGCGATGTCGGTATCACTCCGACCCCACCACGATCGACACCCGGCGGTTCTCCATGCGCCCTGCGGCGGTGCGGTTGTCCGCCACCGGCTGGCTGCTGCCCATGCCGCGGGTCTGGATGTTCTGCGGCTGCATGCCGATGCCGGCCAAGGCCTTGGCCACGCTCTGCGCGCGGCGCTCGGACAACTGCTGGTTGTAGGCGGCCTTGCCCGAGGCGTCGGCGTGACCGTCGATGCGCACGCGTTGGATATCCACCGACAGCAACGCCTTGCCGATGCGCTCGACGATCGATTCGCTCTGGCTGTTGAGGCTATCCAGGTCGCTGCCAAACAGCACCTTGCCGGACAGGTCGAACGCCCAGCCGTCATCGGTCGGGGCGAAGCCCTCGCGCTTGAGCACGGCGACCTGCTCGGGTGTCAGCCCCTTGGGCGGCACGCTCTGGCAGCCGGTGAGGGCGAACAGCGCCAGCAGCAGGGTGAATAACGGGAAACGCAGTACGGAAAAACGCTTGGTCACGGTTCAGCTCCTGTTCTTTGCATCGTTGGCACAGCGTTCCGTCTGTGCCACTTGCCAATGGCCGCGGCGATTGCGCTTGGCCTGGTACATCGCCGCATCGGCGGCATTGAGCAGACTGGCCGGGTCGCGGCCGTCGTCCGGGTAATAGGCGATACCGACACTCAGCGAGGTGGTCAGACTGGTACCATCCTCCAGTTGCACCGGCAGCTTCATGCTGTCGACGATTTTCTCGGCGATGCGCTTGGCATCCTCTCGCGAGTGCAGCGGCGTCAGCAGCACGGCGAACTCGTCACCGCCCAGGCGCGCCACCAGGTCATGCTCGCGCAGTTGCGCACGCACCCGACTAGCCACGCTGATCAGCACTTCGTCCCCCACCGCATGGCCGAGGCTGTCGTTGATCTGCTTGAAATGGTCGCTGTCCAGGAACAACAGGGCCAGATGATCTTGCGTGCGCGCTGCGTTGCGCAGGCTGCGACTCAGCCGCCCTTCGAAGAAGGCGCGGTTGGGCAGGCCGGTCAGGCTGTCATGGCTGGCCTGGTGGGCGAGGGTTTCGTTCTCGCTTTGCAGGTGGCTCTGCCACACCTCCAGCTCATCGAGCAGGGCATTGAAGTCGTTGCCCAGCTCGTTGAGCTCGGCGATCTGGGTTTCCGGCACGCGGCGGTCGAAACTGCGCTCGCGCCGCGCCGCATGGGCGACGCTGGCCAGGTTGCGCAGGGGCCGGATGATGTCGCTGAACAGGCGCCGTGAAAGATACAGCGCCAGCACCGCGCTGAGCACCGTGCACACCAGGATCCCGGCCAGGCCGCTGAGCAGGAAGCGCACCAGGCTGCCACCCTGCCCGGTCAACTCGATATGCCCGACGCGCTGGCCCATGTGTTGCACCGGCATGTTGATCGGCTCTTCCAGCAGTCCGCGCGCCACCTGGGTCTGCAACTGCGCCATCACGCCGGGCGTATCACGCTGCCAATGGGCGAGCAGTTCGCCGTCGTTGTCATAGACCTTGGCGTCGGCGACCTCCTCGGTGGAGGCGATCAATGCCAGCGCTTCGTTGGCCGCGGCACTGTCGTCGAACACCACGGCCGCCTCGACGGTGTAGTTGATGGAGCGGGCGATCAGGTGCAGGTTGTGATTGGCATAGACGCGCAACGCCGCCACGCCGAGCAGGGTCACCAGCACACCGGCCAGGCCCGCGGCGAGCAGCGCCACGCTCAGGTGACGACGGCCGAGCACAGCACGCAGGGTCGGCCGGCTGAAGCGCTTGGCTGAACGCTTCATGGCTGCCCTGCCCGCCGTCGCGACAGCTGCAGCACGCTGGGGTGGATGCGCACACCGCTGCGCGCCACCGAGTCGAGGTTGACGTCGAACGCCACCTGCTGGTCGCTGACCCGCAGGCAGAACAGGCTACCCACGGTGCACGGGTCATCGGCCTCGCTGATGCTCAGCAATGGGTGGCCATTGACCCGCTGGAACAACCGCTCACGTTCCAGCTTGTCGAGCTTGCCGATATAGATGGCATCACAGGCATTGGCCACGCTCGGGTCGTCGGCCAGCAGACGGCGCACCTGCAGGGGTTGCCCGGAGTTCTGCACATTGCCCTTGATCAGGTCGTCGGCGTACTCGGTAGGGCCGACCAGGCACAGGCGCAAGGGGTTGGGGTCGGCAGGCCAGCGTGCGTAGCTGAGGATCCCCAGTACCACCTGGGTCACGGCCTTGGCCCGTTGCTGCGCCTGCGCATCCGACGCGGCAGTGCCCGCCCAGGCGGGAGCGCCGGTCGACAACAGCGTGGCCATCAGCAGCGAGAGCGCACAACCCGTCACTCGTCTCAAGACCGAGACAGCCACAGTCATGGGGGAAAATCTCACAAAATGTTTGCGGATAATGCCGCAACGATAGCATATCGGCGGCGAACTCCAGAGTCAGACTTGCTCCAGCATCAGCCCCGAGACACGCCTGACCTTGCGCTCCACCGCTTCCTCGAACACCCCGGCGCGCGGCTCGATCAGGCTGAAGCAATGCTTGGCGCGGGTGATGCCGGTGTACACCAGTTCCTTGGTCAGCACCGGGTTCAAGGCATCGGGCAGCACCAGCGCGGTATGGCTGAATTCCGAGCCCTGGGACTTGTGCACGGTCATGGCGAACACGGTTTCCACTTCGCTGAGCCGGCTGGGCAGGACGAAGCGCACCCCGCCGCTGCCATCGTTGCGCGGGAAGGCCACGCGCAGCAACGCCTCGCCCTGCTCGTCCGGCAGGCGCAGGGCAATGCCGATATCACCGTTCATCAGGCCGAGGCCGTAGTCATTGCGGGTGACCAGTACCGGGCGGCCCTCGTACCAGGGTTGCTGGCTATCGATCAGTCCGGCATTGTGCAGCACCCGGGCCACGCGTTCGTTCAGGCCTTCGACACCCCAGGCGCCCCTGCGCACGGCGCAAAGCAGCTGGAAGGCTTCGAAGCTCTGCAGTACCTCGGCGGCCCAACGCTCCCAGCGCGGATCGTCGCCCGGCGTGCCAGGCGGCGGGCGCAAGCGGCCGATGGTGCGCAGGTAGCCACGGTAACCCTGCGGCCCTTCGCCGCCCTGGCCAAGGCCGTCGAGCAACAGGCGATCGAAGCGCTTGTCGTGTTCGCCGCCCAGGGTCAGGCAATGAACGTCCGCAGGTCGGGTCGCCAGCAGCGCCCGCGCCTCCAGCGCCTGCTGGCGATTGACCAGGCGCGCCAATTGGCCGATGCCGCTGCCTTCGCCGAAACGCCGCGAATGACGCAGCATCACGATCTGCTGGGCCAGCGGATTGCGCTGCCCATCGCCCGGTTTCAGGCCAATGCCCGCCAGCGACTGCCCGCCCACCTGCTCAAGCCAGGCCAGGGTCTGCGGCCAGTAGCAGCCTTCCTCGGCGTCGCGACACAGGTCGCCCAGCACCGCCCCGGCTTCCACCGAGGCCAGTTGGTCCTTGTCGCCCAGCAGCACCAGCCGGGCGGTGGACGGCAGGGCATCGAGCAGGTTGGCCATCATCTCCAGGTCGATCATCGAGGCTTCATCGATCACCAGCACGTCCAGCGGCAACGGGTTGCCGGCATGATGGCGGAAATGCCGAGAGCCTGGGCGGCTGCCCAGCAGGCGGTGCACGGTGCTGACCTCGGTGGGGATCTGCGCCCGTACCTCAACGTCCACCTGCAGGCGCTCGACCTGCTGGCCGATGGACTCGGTCAGGCGCGCCGCGGCCTTGCCGGTCGGTGCCGCCAGGCGGATACGCAGCGGTCGGCCTTGCTCGACCGCCGGCCCCTGCAACAACGCCAGCAGGCGCACCACGGTGGTGGTCTTGCCGGTGCCGGGGCCGCCGGTGATCACACTGAAACCCGCTCGGGTGGCCAGGGCGCATGCCAGCTTCTGCCAGTCCACCTCGCCGGCCGCCGAGCCGCCGTCGAACAACTGCGCCAGGCGCTGGGCCAGATCGGCGGGCTGAGGCTGACGGCGTGCCAGGCGCTCATGCAGGGCGCCGTCGATCCGCCGCTCGTAGGCCCAGTAGCGGCGCAGGTACAAACGCTCGGCGCTGAGCACCAGTGGCCGGGCGCGCTGTTCGACGCTATCGCCCGCCGCGACCAGCGGGCTCTCGGCGATCCGTTGCAGCCAAGTACCCAGGTCAAGGCTGGCCAGCAGCTGCGAAGGCAGCAGCAGCGGCCCGGCCAGGGCATCGCCTTCCGGAGGCAGCGACAGGGCGAAGTCTGGTTCCGCGAGAGTCTGGCGCAGGTCCAGACAGACATGCCCATGCCCCAGCTGGTGGCTGGCCAGCGCCGCGGCCAGCAGCACCAACGGGTCACTGCCTCGCGCCCGTTCCTCGAGAAAACTCACGAAGGCCCGATCCAGGGCACGCAACCACCCGCGCTCGACCCAGCGATCGAGCAACGCCAGCAGGTCGTGGCTGGCGCTCAGCGGCGCCAGGGCGCTCAGATGCTCCGCCTGCAATGGCGTGGGCAGCAGGTCATCGAGGTTGCGGCTCATGGCGCGGCTCCGGCAAACAGGTCCTGTTGTTCAGGTTCTTGCTCACCCCGGAACATCGCGTCGAGCTGCTCGATCAGCGCCCGGGGTGGCCGCGCATGATACAGCCCGTGGCCTGCCGACGTGACGCCGCGCAGGAAGATGAACACCGCGCCACCGACATGCCGATCGTAGTCGTAGTCAGGCAGGCGGGCGCGCAACTGGCGATGCAGGGCCAGCAGGTAGAGCACGTACTGCAGGTCGTAGCGATGTTCGAGGATCGCCTGCTCCATTGCCAGGGCGCCATAGGCTTCGGCATCGGGGCCAAGCCAGTTGGACTTGTAGTCGGCCACGTAGTAGCGCCCATCGAGCTCGAACGCCAGGTCGATGAAGCCCTTGAACATGCCATTGAGCAAGGTCGGCTGCGCGGCCGGGCGCGCCGCGCCGGCATGGGTATGGCGCGCCACCTGGTAGTCGAGGCGCAGGGCGTCGACCTGGTGGCTGGCGAACCAGAACTCCATTTCGATCTGGTAGTGGTTCAGTTGCGCCAGGGTAAGGGTGGCCCCCTGCAGCGGCATGGGTTGCAGCAGCAATTGCTGCAGCCACTGCGTCAGCGTGGGGATCCAGCCGGTCCAGTCGCGTCGATTGCAGCGCCGCCCCACGGTGCGCTCGATCACCTCGGCCTGGCTGCTGATCTCGGCGAAACCTTCGCGACCCGCCCATTCGAGCAGGCCATGGAGGAAGGTCCCCGGGTTCGGACCCCGGGGGAAACGGTGGATATCGCCAGCCTCGGCCGGGACCTCGCGCAGCAGCTGGCTGTCCAGCACCTCGTCGTCCAGCAGTTGCTGGGCCTGGGAGCTGTCGGCGATCAGCGTCTGGTCGCCCACCCGCAGGGCACTGTAGGAGGCAATCCACCAGTGTTCCGCGGCGGCACGCCGTGGCTTGCGTGGCGGCAGGAGTTCGCGCTGGCTGTCCGGCGTGCGATAGCTCTGTGTCTGTACTTCGGGCAGCGCCTCCCGGCTGATGGCCGGGTTGCTCGCCGCCAGCGCCTGGAGCCACTCGCCCAGCTGGCTGGAGGCGGGCAACGGCAGCCCGCCGCCGAGCAGGTAACCCAGGGCCGAACGGTGCAGTTGCGAGCTGCGCTGGGTGCCGCGCTTGAGGTCGGCGACGCCCAGCCAGCAGGCGTATTGGGCGCGGGTCAGGGCGACGTAGAGCAGGCGCAGGTCCTCGGCCAGGCGCTCGTCGTCGGCGCGCTCGATCTGCTCGGCATTCGGCGTCAGGGTCAGGTGCGCCACGCCTTGCTCATCGTGCCAGCCCAGGGGCAGGCGCTGGCCATCCACCGGTTTGCTGGTGCAGATGAACGGCAGGTACACCAGCGGGTATTCCAGGCCCTTGGACTTGTGGATGGTCACCACCTTGACCAGTTGTTCGTCGCTTTCCAGGCGCAGGATCTGCTCCTCGCCCGCTTGCCCAGCGTTGGCCAGGTGCTCGGTGAGGTGGCGGATCAGCGCTTGCTCGCCATCCAGTTCGCCCGCCGCCTGTTGCAACAGCTCGGCCAGGTGCAGCAGGTTGGTCAGCACGCGTTCGCCGTCACTGCGGCCCATCAACGCGCGGGGCAGCTGGAAGTCATGCAGCAGGCGGCGCAGCATCGGCAGCACACCCTGGCGTTGCCAGATGTCGCGGTAGCGGCGAAAACGCATCACCCAGCCCTCCCAGACCCGTTCGTCCTGGTTCAGGCGCTCCAGTTCGACCAGCGGCAGGTCGAGGGTCAGGCTGGCCAGGGCGGCCTTGAGCAGGCGCTCCGAGTCCGGTTCGGCGCAAGCCTTGAGCCAGGCCAGCAGGTCGTGGGCTTCCTGGGCGGCGAACACCGAGTCCTTGTCCGACAGGTACACGCTGCGCACATCGCGGGCGGCCAGCTCGGCGCGGATCAGCTGGGCCTCGCGGCCGTCGCGCACCAGGATGGCAATATCGGAGGGCAGGCAGGGGCGCAGCTTGCCAGCGGCGTCGGCGAAACCACTGATGCCTTGCTGCCCGCCATTGAGCAGCTCGACGATATGGCTCGCGCAACTGGCCGCCAGCTGCTGGCGATACAAGGTGCTGGATACCGGCTCATCGCTATCCAGCAGCCAGCAACAGAGGGCTGCGCTCGGCTGCCCGGCCACCAGCAATTGCTCGCCACGGCCCTTGGCGCGTACTTCGACGAAGGGCAGCGGGTTGTCGCCATGGGCCCGGAACAGGAATGCCCCACGGCCCTCGGCACGCTCCTCGGCCTGGAGGAATACCCGGTTCACCGCCGCGACCATGGCTTGGCTCGAGCGGTAGTTGGTGTCCAGGCTGTGCAGGCGCCCGGCGGTGGCGCGGCGCGCGGCCAGGTAGGTGAATATGTCGGCGCCGCGGAAGGCGTAGATCGCCTGCTTGGGGTCGCCGATCATGAACAAGCCGGTGTCCGGGTTGTTCTCGCTGATACGGTAGATGCGCTCGAAGATGCCGTACTGGACGGGGTCGGTGTCCTGGAACTCGTCGATCAACGCGACCGGGAACTGCTCGCGGATCAACGCGGCCAGGCGCTCACCGGCATCGCTGCCCAGGGCATGCTCAAGGCGCAGCAGCATGTCGTCGAAGCCCATTTCGGCGCGTCGACGCTTCTCCACCTCGAAGCGCGCCGAAACCCAGGCGGCGGCATGCTCCAGCAGGCGCGCATCGGGGCTGGCCAGCCCCTGCAACTGTTCACGCAGGGCCGCCATGGCGTGCAGCGCCGGGTGCTGCGGTGGCTCGCCGGCCTTCCACGCCTCGGCCATGCCCGCCGGGGTCAGCCGGGTAAAACCGGTACCCAGGTCCAGCTCCATGGCCTGCTCATCACCGGCCCAGGCGCGCAGCTTGTCGAACCAGGGCTCGAAGTAGCGTGCCTGCAACTTGCGCCCATCCGCCTGCTTGGCCGCCACGGCATCGCGGCAGATCTGCTGCAGCTCGTCGGCCCAGGCGGCCCAAGGGGCCTTGAGCTGGGCCAACTGGGCGGTGCGCTGGCGCAGGGTCGCCTCGATCAAGGCTTGCGGCTCCTGATCGTCCGTCTGGCCTCGGACGCGGCCGAACAATGGCCTGATCCTTGGCAACAAGGCATCGGGGCTGCCCCAGTTGCCGCGCACCCAGGCCAGCGACTCGCCACGCATGCCGTAGCAGAAGCGCCGCCAGTAGTCGCGCATGACCTGGCCCAGCAACTCGCTGTGATCGGTTTCCAGGCTCTGGGTGAACAGGCTGCCACTGTCGAACGCATGCTCGCGCAACATGCGCTGGCACCAGCCGTGGATGGTCGATACCGCCGCTTCGTCCATCCATTGCACGGCGATTTCCAGGCGGTTGGCACAGCGTGGCCAGTGCGCCTGTGGATAATCCTCGCGCAACAGGTGCAGCAAGGGGTCGGCATCCTCGAGTTCGCCGCGGAAAAAGCGCGCCGCTTCAGCCAGGCGCGCACGGATACGCTCACGCAGTTCCTTGGTTGCCGCATCGGTGAAGGTCACCACCAGGATCTGCGGCGGCAGCAGCTCGCGGGCAAAGCCCTGCTCGCCGCCATGCCCAAGGATCAGGCGCAGGTACAGGGCCGAGATGGTGAAGGTCTTGCCGGTGCCGGCGCTGGCCTCGATCAGTTGGCTGCCGTGCAAAGGAAAGCTCAGCGCCAGGGGGCGGGCTTGGGTCATTGGGCGCTCTCCGGGTTGCCCAGGGTTTGCCAGGGCGCCGCGAACAAGGGGCGATACAGGGTTTCGCACCAACCCTCGAAGGTTTCCTCGAGGGCCAGTGCGGCGAAGTCACGGTATTGACGGGCCAGGGCCAGGCTCTCGCTGCGCTCGCCAAAGCTGTTCTGGCCGTCACCTTCGTAGGCACGGGCTGCGGCGGCCAGGGCCTTGTCCGGGTCCTCCTGGGCGAGCCAGGCGAAGGCGGTCTTGGCCGCGACGGGCAAGGGCGCGTTCATTCCCGCCTGGCGTGCCACCAGCAACTCGCCCAGGCGCTGCCTCGCATCGGCCTGCGGCAGTGGTGCCAGCAGCAAGGTCAGGTCGCTGGCCACCAACGCGCTGTGCAGCGGATAGCCCGAGGCGCAGGCGGCAAGGTGCATGACCCAGGCAGGAATCAGGCGATGCCATTTCAGGCTGTTGCGCCCGGCACTGAGGGTATTGGGCACGGTGGCGATGCTCAGCAGGCTTTGGTCTTCGCCCTGGTACACACGGCCGAGCCAGCCTTCCAGACGCTGCGCACCCTGTTCGAAGTGAATCGGCAGGGCACCCTCGACCAGCGTCGGCCAGCGCTGCAGCAATTGTCGATGGCGTTGCAGCAAGTCCGGCAGCGGCTGGATCAGCTCCGCCTGCAAGGCCTCACCGAACCCGGCCAACGGTAGCAGCCCGCAGGCCTGCAGCCTCCGGGCCTGAGCTTGCAGGGCTCGCTCGGCGTTGTCGGGGTCGGCCAGCGCGGCGCCGAGCAGGCTTTCACTCAGGCCATAGCGTTGCAGGGCATCGAGGACAAAGGGTTCTTCGTCCGGCGTCGGCGCTTCCAACGTTTCGAAGAACACTTTCAGGCGCTGGCTGAAGAAATGCCGTACCGGGTGGCGCAGGAAATCCTGAAGCTGCACCAGGTTCAGCGGTTCATCGCTGACGTAGGGCGACAGCCCGATAGCGGCGGTCGCTGCGCCGTCCTCGGCCTGATGCAAGGCCAGCCACTCATGGGCAAAGCTGAACAGCGGGCTGCCTTTCTGGAAATAGCGCTGGCTAAACGGCTGCAGCGGATGCTCCTGGGTCAACGCATGCAACAACTGCTGCCCAGCGTCATCGCGCAACCCGGTCTTGGCACCGGCGAGCTGCCAGCCGGCGGCCAGGTGATCGCGCAGTTGCCCGATCAGCACCGAGGCCGGACGCTCGCTGTTGTCGCGGATACTGCGCCCGCCCCAGCTGACATAGAGCTGGTCACGTGCCGACAGCAAGGCTTCGAGCAACAGGTAACGGTCATCCTCCCGCCGGGAGCGGTCGCCCGGACGATAGTCGCTGGCCATCAGGTCGAAGTCCAGGGGCGGCTGGGCGCGTGGATAGTCACCATCGTTCATGCCCAGCAGGCAGACCACGCGGAACGGGATGGCACGCATGGGCATCAGGGTGCAGAAGTTCACGGAACCGGCAAGGAAGCGTTGCGACAACTTGCCCTGGTCCAACCCCGACAGCCAGGCTTCGCGCACCACCGTTAGCGGCAGCAGGTCTTGCAGGCCCACCGCCTCGCAAGTCTCCAGCCAGGTGTCGCGCAGATCCTGCAGTTGCACCAGGAGCAGCTCGTCGTGTTCGTTCTCGGCCAGGAAGAAGATCTGCAGCAGGGCGTGCAGCCGTGCGCCCCAGTCTGGCGCCGAGGCCGGCTGGGTCAGGGCCTGGCAAGCGACCTCCAGGGCATCGAGCAAGGCCACCAGCGGCCCGATCAATGCGGCATCGAGGCCGCCAATCTCATCATAAGGCTCGATGCCGTCACAGCTTTCGCCTACCCCGACCGCGTACCCCAGCAACATCCGGCGCAGGCCGAACCGCCAGCTGTTCTGCTCCAGCCCTTCCGGCAGCCCCAGGCTGGCGCGCTGTTCGGCACTTAGCCCCCAGCGGATGCCCGCCCCTTCGATCCAGCGATGCAGCGTCGGCAGGTCGCCTTCCTGAATGGCGAAACGGGCGCGCACGGCCGGTACGTCCAGCAGGTCGAGCACTTCACTGACGGCAAAGCGGCTGTCAGGCAGCTTGAGCAGATGCTCCAGGGCAATGAGCAGTGGGTCGCGACCACGCTGGCCCTGGTCGGTCAGGGTGAAGGGGATAAAGCGCGGGTCGTTGCGATCGAGCTGGCCGAACACTGCACGGATGTGCGGCGCGTAGGTGTCGATGGCCGGCAGCATGACGATGACGTCGCGGGGGCGCAGCGTCGGGTCGGCGCTGAAGCGGGCGAGTAACTGGTCGTGGAGGATCTCGACTTCGCGCTGCGGGCTATGGGCCAGGTGGAAGCGCACGGAGCGGTCCTTGGCCGGATCGACTGCTGGCCATTGCGTACGCGTCTCGGCCAAAGGCCGCAGCTCGAGGATATCGTCCTGCAGCTGGTTGAGCAGGGTCTCGGGTTGGGCGTCACTGAACAGGTCGATACGGCCTTCGCTGAAGACATTCTGGTAGCTGCCTGGGTCGTCGTAGCTGTCGAGCAGGTTGATGTAGTCGCGCCCCTGCTTGCCCCAGGCCGCCAGCAGCGGATGAGCATGCTGATGCAGCAGTTCGTCGTCCAGCTGCAAAGGCATGCCCTGCTTGCGTTGCTGGCGTTTGTACTGGTGCCGCAGCAGGTCTTTGTCGGCGACGATATCGCCCCAGTGGTGACGACAGGGGTTGTGCACGCACAACAGGACCTGGCTGAAACGGGCAAGACCTGCCAAGGCTTCCAGGATCTGTGCGGGCAGCGACGAAATGCCAAACACGATCAACCGCGCCGGCAGCCCTGGGGGCGCCTGCTCCAGGCTGTTGATCCGCTCGATGAAGCGCTGGTGCACACCGGCTCGGCTCTGGGCCATGCCCTCCTCGCCGACGTCCTCGAGCAGGAGCCGCCACAGCTCGGCCTGCCAGCGATTGCCAGCAGCCAACGGCTTGCGCTCGCCACGGGCGGTATTGAGTACGTGGGCACCATCTGCCCAGTCCTTCAACCAGTCGGCGCGGTAGACCTGGTACTGGTCGAACAGGTCGGCGAGCCGTTCGGCCAGCTGATAGCGCTTGCGCAGGTCGCTGTCGTCGGTGAGGAAGCGGCGCAGTGGTTCGAAGTGCGGGCGCTCGATCACTTCCGGGAGCAGGCGCATCAGGCGCCAGGTCAGGGGGGCCTTGTCGAGCAGTGAAACCTCGGGGATTTCATCACGGCCCAACACGCGGCGGTACAACTGCCACATGAAGCTGCCCGGGAGCTGCACATCGATGGCAGCGGCGATGCCGCAACCGCCCTGATCGTCGTCTTGCGGGTCCTCGGCCAGCGCCAGTTTCAGCCATTGGGCGATACCGTTGCTCTGTACCAGCGCAATCTCGTTCTCCAGCGGCGCCAGGGGGTAGCGGCGCATCACGCTCACCACCAGATTGCGCAGCTCGTCCAGGCGATTGCCCTGGACGATCATGAAACCTGGGTGGAGTGAGGTGGTCTGCGGCATGGGAGCTCTCGGAATGCGGTTGATGCTGACGGGAAACCTTATCACGGAGACAGCAGGCGGGGTTTCGCGATGCTGCCCGGCAGGACATGAGTTTTCCGGGCACAAAGACAAAACCCCTACCTGCTCGCGCAGATAGGGGTTTTGCGAAATGAATCTTGACGATGACCTACTCTCACATGGGGAAACCCCACACTACCATCGGCGATGCATCGTTTCACTGCTGAGTTCGGGATGGGATCAGGTGGTTCCAATGCTCTATGGTCGTCAAGAAATTCGGTTGCCGGTACGTCCTTGCAGACATGCCAGCCAATTCGGATATGTGATCTTGTGGTTCGTCGCGAACTTTCGGTTCGTTTCGTCTTCACCACCGCAATCTGCGTGAGCAAATTGCTTGGGTGTTAT